>NZ_CP089507.1:0-327500 GCF_021233355.1 Luteimonas fraxinea
GGCAGCGTCGAAGCCATTGAGGCGAGCAATGCTTTCGACGTGGCGCTTGCGGCCACGACCGGCGATGTGGATGACGACGTTGACCGCTTCGGCGATCAGCGCCCGCGGCGGATTCACCGCAACTTCGAGAATCAACTGTTCGAGGCGCAGCAGCGCGCCCAGCGCGGAACCGGCGTGGATCGTGGCGATGCCGCGGGGTGTCCCGTGCCCCACACTTTGATGAGGTCGAGGGCTTCGCCGCCGCGCACTTCGCCGACGATCACCCGGTCTGGGCGCAGGCGCATCGTGGCGCGCACCAGCTCCTGCATCGACACCACGCCCGCACGGGTGCGCAGCGGTACATGGTCACGGGCCGCGCATTGCAGTTCGATGGTGTCTTCGAGTACCAGCACGCGATCGCCGGTGCGGCGATCTCGGCCAGCAGCGCATTCGCCAAGGTGGTCTTGCCGGTGCTGGTGCCGCCTGCGATCAGGACGTTCTGCCGCTCGCGCACAGCGCGGCGCAGGAAGTCCGCTTGGCCGGCGGTCAGGATGCCGTCGGCCACGTAGCGATCCAGGCCGATGATGTTCACGGCACGCTTGCGCAGCGAAGGCCGGCCCCGGTGCGGCAGGTGGCAGGATGCCCTCGAAGCGTTCGCCCGTCTCGGGCAGCTCGGCGGTCAGCAGCGGCTGGCCACGATGCACTTCCGCGCCGACGTGGGCAGCGACCAGGCGGATGATGCGTTCGCCATCGGCCTCGGACAGCTCCACGCCCAACGGCGCACGGCCCGACGACAGCCGATCGATCCATAGTGTGCGGTCGGGGTTGAGCATGACTTCCACCACGTCCGGGTCTTCGAGTGCTGCGGCGATCAGCGGCCCCATTGCCGTGCGCAACATCTGGATGCGGCGATCCAGCGAGGTCGCGGCGACGAACGAGGCTCGGGCGGGATCTGCGGAACGGCGCTCATGAGGCACGCTCCTGGGCTTCGGCCAGCGCCGCCGCGTCATCCATCCGCATCGGGTCGGGATGCAGTTCTTCCACCACGTCCCGCACCAGGCTGCGGCCGCGCAGCAGGTGGCGGCCGAGTTGTTCGACGAATTGCTCGAAGCGGGCCTTGCCCTGGGCGCGGGCGGCGTCCTGATGTGCCTCGGGCACGGGTGTACTGACGGTCAGGAAGTAGCGGACGAACAGCGCCAGCGTTTCGATCTGGATGTTCTGGTCACGCTCCATGCGCTCGGTCTGGCGCGACAGCCGATCCAGCCGCTTGGCGATGGCTGCCTCGCGCTGGTCGCCCGCGTCCGGCGACAACCAGGACGCCAGCGCCGCCGCGACGATGCTGGATTTCGAGACACCTTTCTTGGCGGCCAATTCGTCCAGGCGCTTGGCGTGCTCGGGCTGGATGAACAGGTTGAGTCGGTATTGGCTCATAGGTCGATTCCGTCGTTGGGGTTCAGCGATGCCAGCCGGGCGTGCGCTGCATCGCGGGGTCGAGCTGGCCGGGAAGCGGCAGCGGCAGATCGTCGTCATCGAGCAGCGCCAGGTCATTGCCTGCGGACAGCGGTTCGGGGCTGTATTCGGTGACTTCGGTCAGCTCCGGCTGGCGGCGCGGGCCGCCGTCATCGGGGCCGCCCAGGGCATCAGCGGATACCGTCGCGGGTGCGGCGGGTACGGCCGGGATCGCCAAGCCGCTCCAGTCGTCGGCGCGGGCTGGTGGTGCGTCGGCATAGCGTGCTGCCGCCAGCATGGGCGGCGGCAGCACGCGCCGCTTGAAATTGGCGTCCGCGTAGTAGCGCAGCTTCTTCGCCTTGATCGGCGCGACGCTGGACACCATCACCACGGATTCATCGGGCGGAAGCTGCATCACTTCGCCCGGCGTCAGCAGCGGCCGCGCCGTTTCCTGCCGCGACACCATCAGGTGCCCGAGCCACGGCGCGAGCCGGTGGCCGGCGTAGTTACGCTGCGCGCGCAGTTCGGTGGCCGTGCCGAGCGTTTCGGAAATGCGCTTGGCCGTGCGTTCGTCGTTCGTCGCAAACGTCACGCGCACATGGCAGTTGTCCAAAATCGAATGGTTCTGGCCGTAGGCTTTGTCGATCTGGTTGAGCGACTGCGCGATGAGGAAACTGCGGATGCCGTAGCCGGCCATGAAGGCAAGCGCCGTCTCGAAGAAGTCGAGCCGGCCCAGCGCCGGAAACTCATCGAGCATCAGCAACAGCTTGTGGCGGCGTTCGATGCCGTCGCTGCCATCAAGCGATTCGGTGAGCCGCCGGCCGATCTGGTTGAGAATCAGCCGGATCAGCGGCTTGGTGCGGCTGATGTCCGAAGGCGGCACCACCAGGTACAGCGATACGGGATGCTCGGCAGAAATCAGGTCGGCGATGCGCCAGTCGCATCGTGACGTGACTTGGGCCACGGTCGGATCACGGTACAAGCCGAGGAACGACATGGCCGTGCTCAAGACGCCCGACCGCTCGTTGTCCGACTTGTTGAGAACTTCGGGCGGCGGATGCGACAACCGGATGCGGTGCATCGCCCAGGTGCCTCGTCGTCATCATCCGATGCAAGGTCAGCTCGAACGGGCAAGCCGGGTCGCTGAGGAAGTTGGCGACGCCGCGCAGCGTCTTGTCCTCGCCCGCGTAGAGCACATGCAGGATCGCGCCGACCAGTAGCGCGTGACTGGTCTTCTCCCAGTGATTGCGCTTCTCCAGCGCGCCTTCGGGATCGACCAGGATGTCGGCGATGTTCTGCACGTCGCGCACTTCATGCGCGCCGCGTCGCACCTCCAGCAGCGGGTTGTAGGCCGCCGAACTGGCATCGGTCGGGTTGAACAGCAGGCAATGCGAGAAACGTGAACGCCAGCCGGCGGTGATCTGCCAGTTCTCGCCCTTGATGTCGTGAATGACGGCGGATGCGGGCCAGGACAGCAACGTCGGCACCACCAGGCCCACGCCCTTGCCCGAGCGCGTCGGCGCGAAGGTCAGGACGTGTTCCGGGCCTTCATGGCGCAGATAGTCGTTGCGGTACTTGCCGAGGAAAATGCCGGCAGGCTGGTCGAGGCCGGCCTTGCGGATGTCGGCGGCATCGGCCCAGCGCGCCGAGCCGTAGGTCGTGACCAGCTTGGCCTGTCGCGAGCGCCACACCGACATGGCGATGGCGACCACCACGGCCAGCAGGCCGCTGCCGCCCGCAATCGCGCCGCCGGTGTCGAAGACCTGCGGCGCATAGGCGTCGAAGAAGAACCACCACTCGAACAGCCGCCAAGGGTAATAGACCGGCGTGCCGAAGAAGTCGAACCAGGGCGAGCCAAGGCGTAGCTGATAGCCCAGGGCGGCGGCTGTCCATTGCGTGGCACCCACACACCGGCGATCACGATGCGAAGACGGCGACGATCTGCCCGAACAGCACGCCCTGACCTTGCATAGACTGGCCTCCGATTTCTCCTGCGCTGATTCCTCGCTCACACGCGGCACAAGGACGTGCCGCATAGCGCGAGGATCAGTGCCGGGTCGGTGCCGGTCAAAGACCGTTATCGGAAGAAAGGTCGAGTAATTGGAAAGAATTGGACCTGCATCGCGCCAAAGAGAAACGCCGCAAGCGAGGGCACATTGCGGCGTGTCGGGCAGAAGAATGGAAGTTTCGCGGCGGATCGAACGCGATCAGAACTTGGGCGGCTCCTTCGGCGGTGTGTAGGGCGTATCGCCGTCACCATAAAACCGCTTGCGCGTGGCTTCGGCCACCCGGTTGCACAGCATGTCGCCCAGCGTGGCACGATCAGTCTTGCATTGCTGGCGCAGCTCTTTCAGGCGCGCGGATCGGACGCCAGTTCTTCAACGGTCGGCACGTTCTTGTTCTCTGGCGTTTCGGTCGGGCCGCAGCCAGTCAGTATCGCAGCCAACAAGAATGGGATGGGCTTCTTCATGGTTCGGAGTCCTCCAGGGAGTCGGGATCGTCGTCCGGTGTTGGCCCTGTGTCTTCCGGTGACTCGATGGCCTGTACGCGCCCGATGAAGCGGGCCAGCGTTTCCGAAGGTTCGCTATCCAGGCGCAGCAGGTAGGTCGTGAGCATCGGCGAACGGCCGACCAACGGCCGCGCGACGACGCCTGTTCTCGGCTGGCCGCAATGTGCGCGGCGCCGGTCAGGCCCAGGGCGAAGCCGGCCGAAACCAGCGCCATCATCAGGTCGCAGGACGCCACCCGCTCGGCCACCAGCGGTTCCATGTCCACGCGGCGCAGCACGCGCTCGACCTGCCGCGCATGGCCTTCGCACGCCTGCTGATCGCACAGCACCAGCGGGTAGCGCAGCAGTTCTTCGAGCGGGATGCGCTTGTGGGCCAGCAAGGGATGGCGCGCGGGCACGGCCACCGTCAGCGGATCGTTTCCAGACGGGCAAGGCGACGATGCCATCGCCGGCGTCATCGGCGCGGGCAAAGCCCACGTCGTATAGATCGTCGTGCAACCCCTTGATCTGCTGCGCCAGCGGCACTTCGGTCAGGCGGATTTCGACTTCCGGTTCCTCTTGTCGCATAGCGCCAGTAGCGCTGGCAGGCGCGACGGCGTGATGCCATCGGACAGTGCAATGCGCAACTGGCCGTGGAAGCCGTTGGCGGCTGCCTTCACGCTGTCGCGCGCCTGCTGCAAAGCGGCGAAGACGCGCGGCACATGATCCAGGAACAGCTTGCCCGCGCGTGTCAGCTGCGTCCTGCGTGTGGTGCGGGCGAACAGCACCACGCCCAGTTCTTCCTCCAGTTCCTTGATGGCCCGCGACAACGGCGACTGCTCGATGTGCAACCGCTCGGCGGCACGGGCAAAGTGCAGTTCTTCGGCCACCGCTAGAAAGCAACGAAGATGACGCAACTCCATGTCTCACATTCCTCGCTCGCACTGTTTTTACCCCGTTGCTTCGGATGACTAAATTTCAGCAGTAAGTTATGGCGATTGATCTGATATCTTACTTGCCCGGTAAATTATTCCGAATGCCATTAGCACGCAGAGCAGAAATGCATATCGAAGTCCAAATGCATCGGATAGAAATCCGATCAATGGTGGCCCGATAAGCAGGCCAAGGAACCCAATTGTCAGAACAGAAGCTATGGCGGAGCTTGGTGCCATGGTTGAAGATTTCGCGGCAGCACTTGCTACCAACGGAATGACAGCTCCGATACCGAATCCAACAAGACAGAAACCGACAATCGACGACAGCAGGCTGGGATGCAGCACCGTCATCGCCATGCCAATCAACGTAAGTATCCCGCTCCATTGCAAAGTTCTTCTTATGCCGAATCGGTCCACGAACCGGTTCAGTGCAAGCCTGCCAATGGTCATTGCCCCCATGAACACAGTGAATCCAAGACCGACAAACTTTCGCTCGGGTGAAACGACATCTTGAAAGTAAACGACACTCCAGTCGTACATGATGCCTTCGCAGGCCATGGAGCAGAAGGTGATCAGGCCGTAGTTGATCAGAGATTTATCCGGTATTGCGAACGCCTTACCGGATTGTTCTAGGCTCGGCTTGTCGTGCAGGAACCGCCAGCACGCCAGTGCGGATATCAATGCAATGAACGATATCACTCCGAAATGCAGAGGCAAGGCAATATCTTGGCCAATCATTAACGTACCAATTCCTGCGCCGACGAATCCGGCCAGTCCCCATATTCCGTGGAAAAATGGTAGTTTCGTTTTCCCGCTGATGACCTCCGATAGACTCGCCTGTGTATTGTTCGATACGTTGACTGCGCTATAGGAAAACCCAAAGACGAACAACAGAATCGCCAGTTGGTAGGCATCCATGGCAAAGGGAATGAGGGCCAACAGAACGGCATTGGCAATAATGGCCGCCACTCCGATAACCCTGCTTCCTAGCTTTGCAATAGCCCACCCCGCTGCCGGCAATGAAAGCACCAGGCCGGCTGACATGGCGAACAGTGTGCTTCCGAGTACGCCATCGGACAGCGAAAGCTCGTCCTTTATCGTTGCGACTCGTGAACTCCAGCTTCCGAAGCACAATCCCAGCATGAAGAACATGCCGCATATTGCGATATTGTTTCCCTTCATTGTGGACGACCTTGAACCGATCTCGGCATCTAGTGAATGAGCACATTCCGTTCGGCAAGCAAGTAGATTGCCCCATTGGGATTCGAACGGATTCGTATATTTTCAGATCCGAACTAAGCCGAACTTTGCGCCGATAAAGCATCAATGCCGGTAAGTTCTGCCGAAAGCGCCCAAAGACGCTGTGCTTGTTCAGGGTCGATCGCGTACTCGCGCACGCCGACGAATGAATCGTCGTCACCGGAAGCAAGACTGGCAATGTCACAGTCTTCGCAGTAAAGGCCGCCCATGCCTTCCAGTTGGGGAGATGTTGCGGCCCAAACCTGGGTCGCGGCGCCTTGCTGCGTTGTCTTGAACGTTGGGTCTGCGGGATTGCCACTGGTGTCGAGCCAGCCGGCAGCAATCATTTCTTCCTGCGACAGATGGCGTTGCAGTGGCGTAAAAATCTTCCCAGGATGAAGGGAGAAAGCCCTCACGCCTTCATTCTGACCGAGACGATCCAAATGGACAGCAAACAATGCATTGGCCGTCTTCGACTGCCCATAGGCCAGCCACTTGTCGTAACTGTGCTTGAATTGCACGTCATCCCAGCGGATGCCGGATTGGTGGTGCCCGGCTGACGACACGGCCACCACCCTGGCGCCACCCTTGAGTGCCGGCCAGAGCAGATTTACCAGAACATAATGCCCAAGGTGATTGGTGGCAAACTGCGCTTCCCAACCTTGTCCCACACGGGTTTCAGGGCAAGCCATGATGCCCGCGTTGCCAATTAAGATGTCGATATGCCGGCCGGTTGCCAGGAAGCGTCTCGCGAAGTCATGCACGCTGGCAAGGCTGGAAAGATCCAGCCCCTCGACTTCGGCGCCGGAGATTTCGCTGGTCTTTGCACGAGCAACTTCTACATCACGCGCAGCGACAATGACCCGCGCACCGGCATTCGCCAATGCTCGTGTTGTCTCTAGGCCTAGGCCGGAATGACCTGCAGTGACAACGACAGTGGTGTTGGATAGGTCGCGCCCTACAAGCGTCTCTGCTGCGGTGGTTGTCGCTCCGAAACCGGAGTGGATAGGAGACTGTTTGCTGGTCATGGAGTGTCCTTGTGAACCTGACGTGGAATCGGGGTAAGCCCATACCCAGCATTGTCCAGGCTAGACTTAGGACTGTGAATGCAGCAAACTCCAATTCTCTGTCGAGATCGTCCGATGCGCTACATGGATCCACTATCTGAAGTTCTCTCCCTTTTGAACACTCAAAGCTCCGTCTTCGCAGGTTGAAGGCGGGTGGAGACTGGGCCATCGACTTTCCGCCGCCCGATGGCATCAAGTTCAATGCGATCGTTGAAGGACGTGTTGGCTGACGGTGGAGGGCGTGGAACAACCTATCCAACTGACGGCTGGAGATTGTTTTCTGCTGTCGCGCAAACGTGCGTTCTCACTTCGCAGCGATCTGGCGTTGCCCGCTATCCATTCGGATGAGATTTACTGCCATGCGATCAACGGTGTCGCCCGTTGTGGAACCGCCGATGCGTTTTTCCTGATCGGGGGACGCTTTGCCTTCGGTGAGGAAGCTGGCCTTCTATTCGAGGGACTACCTCCTGTCGCAGTCATCAAAAGAGGTTCAGATCAAGCCTCCGTGCTGAATTGGGCCTTACAGCACCTTGCCCATGAACTTGCTAATCCATCTCCAGGCAATGCGATTGTGGTTCAACATCTAGGCCATATCATGTTGGTGCAGGTTCTTCGGATTTATCTGACCCAGGAAGGAAACAGTACGCCAAGCTGGTTGCTGGCTATATCCGACCCACGCATCGGGGCAGTTATCCAGGCCATCCATACCGATCCAGCCCGCTCTTGGACGGTCGAAGAGCTCGCCAAAGTAGCGGGTGTTTCTCGCTCGACTCTTGCCTTGCGGTTCAAGCAGAAGGCCGGCATTGCTCCTTTGGAGTACGTCTCACGCTGGCGTATGCAGCTAGCCACACGATCCCTGAAAGCCAACCACACCACCATTTCCTCGATAGCGCAGAAGTTGGGGTATGACTCCGACAGTGCGTTTAGCCATGCTTTCAAGCGCATCATGAAATGCTCACCCCGTGAATATAGGGAGAAATTGGCGCCCGTTCCGCAACAATAAGGGGAGATTCACACTTAAAGTTGCGGGCCACGCTGTCGTCCAATCTCCCATGACACCCCGCCACCCCACACCGTCGCAGCGATCTGCTGCCCCAGCCGCTGTTCAATCACTGGCCGCCACGGCACCAAGCTGAATCCCATGCCGTCATCGAGCATCGCGTAGCGCCCGCTGGCGAGCATGACCGAGCGCCGGTAGATGCCGGCGGCGCGCTGCCCGTCGGCTACCGGGCGATGTTCCAGGCCGGTTTCGGCGGCGATGTCCTTGGCGGCCTGCGCCAGTTCCCGGTTGCGCAGCGTGTCCAGCAGGTTGCGCGCCAGGATGACCCGCTGCCCGCGCCGCTGCGCCAGCCCCTGTTCTTCGAGGAAGTCGGCGCGCTGCTGCATGGCCTGCTTGGCGTCGCCTCCAAAGCCCAGGTCCCCCAGCCCTCGACCACCGCCGATCAACTGCTGATCCAGCCAGGTCGCGCCGATGACGCGGGCCTGCCGCTCGATGGGCAGGTGCGATTTCAGTTCCACGGCGACACCGCCCAGGCGCTGCGCGTCGTACTGGCGGCCCTGCTCGGGCAGATCGTCCGGCACCTTCCACAGCCCTTCGGCCACGCGCTCGACGATGCCGGCCCGGCGCAGGGCTTCCAGCCGGCGGACGTGGGCCGGGACGACTTCTTGCGGGTCGCGGCCGGGCTTGGCTCGGCCTTGCTCGATCGCCAGGTGGTGATCGGTGCGGTACAGGCCATCGCTCGCCAGCGTGGCGATGTTCTTGTCGGCCGCCCGCACCTCGGCGGAACCGCGCACCTCCACCACCGCGCCGGTGGGATAGCTCGCCAGTTCGTCGCGGGCGTTCAAGGCAACGTAGTGAGCCTTGCCGTCAATGCCGTCGATGACCAGATAGCCCCGGTCGTGCAGCTCGTCGGCCAGCCCCTTCGCAGCCACGCGACCGATAATGGTTCGCCCGTCGTCGCCCGGCTCGAACACCGCCAACTCGCGCGGCTGGCCACTCATGGCCCGCTGCATCGTGCGAATGATGTCGCCACGCTCGCCCAGGGCGCGCAAGGTCTTCTCGGTATCGGCGTGAACCGCCCAGGTGCCGGGCTGCGTCTCGTCGGCCAGGCCCAGGCGCTGCAAGCGTTGCAGGCGGCCGATCAGCAGCAGGCGCTGGCGTTGCAGCCGGGGTTCGTTGAAGCGTTCGATCTGTACTCTGCCGTCTTCGCCGGCCTCGCGTTGCAGGGTGCGATCCAGGCTCGTCCACCGCTCTTGCTCCACCTCGCGCTGCAAGGTCTGCTGGATCTCCAGTTCGGTGCGCGGCCCCAGCCATTCCGTCGCCAGCTCGGCGGCGCGATGGCGGAAGCCGTGGGCGATGTAGTCGCCGGCGATGATGAGGTCTTTGCCGGTGTCGTCGCGCCCGCGCACGATCAGGTGGGTGTGCGGGTTGTCGGTGTTCCAGTGATCCACCGCCACCCAATCCAGCCGCGTCCCCAGGTCGGCTTCCATCCGGTTCACCAGATGCCGGGTGTAGGTGCGCAGGTCGTCCAGCTCGGCGCCGTCCTCCGGGGAGACGATGAAGCGGAAATGGTGCCGGTCGTCGGCGGCCTGCTCCTTGAAGACATCAAGGTCGGCTTCGTCGGTCTGCGGCCCGTAGGCCCGGCCCGGCTCGCCATCACGGCCGGTGCCGTCGCGCTCGATGTAGCGCAGGTGCTTGGCGAGCGATTGCGGGCTGGCGTTGCGCTGGTTGACCAGCAGCGTCTTGATGGTCACGCGCCGCGACATGGGGGTCAGCTTCGCGCCGGCGAAGCGTGCTGCCGTATGGCCGCGCCCCAGGCGCGAGCCGGGACGCTGGCCGGCGCGTGCGTCGCTGCCACCGGCTGCGGAGTGGCGCATCGAGGACTTGCCGCCGCTGGCCTTGCCCGCTTGCTTGAGCACCGTGGAAACGAAGCTCTGCCCCTGGCCCTTGCCCCGGTTCTTTGGGGCGCTGGGGCGCACGCGGAAATCGTCGTCGCGGCGGTCGGTCATGGCTGCGCTCCCTGCAAGCTCTGGCGTGCTCTGTCGTGCGAAGCACGCGGACATGCCTGCATTGGCGCGAACCTCGCGCCCCACGCGGCACGGGGGCGAAGCCACTCCGTGCCGCGCCACCCCCATGTGCAGACAGGCTTTCGACGCGGCCCGGTGCCGTGTCCTTTTGTCTTGCCTTCCGCCTTTGCCCTTCGCTGTCGCTTCGGGCGTCGGCGGCCCGGCGGCGCTGCGCTGCTCGCAGCCAGCACGCCGGGGAACGCGCCAGTGGCCGCAGGCCGGGCGCGTTCGAGGCAAGACGCCTGCACGTTGGACGGCTGCGCCGAATGCATCGCGAGGTGCGGTGCGAATGCACACGCACTGCACGCGCGACGACACGGCGGTGGCGGCCGGAACGACATGCCCGATGGCACGATGAGAGGCACGGCACCGTGCAGCGAATCGGCAGCCATCATGGGCGTGTCTCCAGCCAGACCGGATGCGCGACGCCGATCACAGAGGATGCGCTGACCGGGCCGAAGTAGCGGCTGTCGAACGACGCCGGATTGGTCACGCTCAACAGGAGCAGTTCGCCAGGCGCAAGGCGGCGGCATTGCGGCCAGGATGGCAACGGCCGGCCCAGCCGGTCGGCAGGCAGCACGGCGGCCGAAGGCACGCCGTCGATGCGAACCTGACCGGCGACGATGCAGACGTGTTGCGGCGCGACCGCGCCCACACGTTTGAGCAGCGGAACGTGAGCAGGCAGGTAGCCGCGCTGCGCAGCGAGCGCGGCAGCGTTGGCAGGCAATCGGGTCAGGACGATGCTGCCGACCGGCAGCGAGGCGGCCCGATGGTCAAGCGGCTGCACGTGATACCAGCCGACCGGAACGCTGTCGGACGGGTTGTAGATCAGGCGCGGCAGCGGCTGCACGAAAGCCGCCCAGGCCAGCGCAGCGAGGCCGACCGCGGCGAAGCCCGCCAGCACAATGCGAGCGCGCAGGCGCGAGCGAGGATGCGGCGCGGCTTCGGGCGTGCGTGCGGTGGTGGAATGAGCGGTCATGGCAGCGCCCTCCCGGTCAGCCAGGCGGCGTGCCGCTCGGCGGTGTATTCAGGCAGCGCCAGGCGGGACGCCAGACGGTTGCCCAGCGTGCGCCAGTACGCAGGCGACACGTCGATGGCGGCGATGCCCTGCGCGTCGATGCCGTCGATGCGTTCCAGCACGGCACGCACCGCGTTCTCGCCTTCGGCGTGCAGCAGCAGGCGTGCGCCGGGCCGCACGCCGGGGATGCGCTGCACGGTATCGAGCGGCGTGGCGGCTTGCATCACCATGAGCTGCCAGCGGATCGTGCCGTAGTCGTTGGCCTGCCAGCGGATGCGACACAGAACCGCGTTTGGCAAGAACACCGCGCAGCGCCGCCAGCGGTCGAGCTGGAGCGTGCGCGCCGGTTCGCCGAAGCGCAGGTAGAGCTTGAAGCGCGGCTCGATGTAGGCGAGCGATACGCGAGTCAGGGGCACGCTCCCAGCTTGGCCAGCGAGCGTCGAAAGCGAAGGCGGCGGCACGGTAGCCGGTGCAGCCGTCGCCGCGTGAGCGGCAGGCGTGATGGATGCGTTCATGGCAGGTTCTCCATGCGGTTCTCGGGAAACTCCCGCTCCAGCAGGCCGCGCAGCAATTCGGCCACGGTCACGGCTTGGCCGAAGGCGGCGATCTTGATGCGCGCGCGCAGCGCGGGCGTCACGTCGAGGGTCAGGCGTGCGGTGTAGAGGTCGCCCTTGTTCAGCGCATCGGCATCGCCCTGGCGAATCCACGCCTCGGCGTGCGGATTCGCGGGCGGACGTGCGCCGATGCCGACGCGCTTGGCCGTGCGTTTGCTGTTCGGTGGTGGTGGCTTCGCTGTCATGTCGGCCACCGCAGCAGTTCGTCCACCAGCGCGGCGATCTCGCGCGCGGCGGCGCTGTCGGGCGCCGTCTCGCGTGCGAGCCGACCGGCGGCCACGCTGTCGGCGAAGACGATGCGCTGGCGCACTTCGGCGCGCAGCGCCGGCAGCGGCTGTTCGGCCAGCGACTGCCGCGCCTCCCGACCGATCACCGTGGTGCTGACGCGGCGGTTGATGACGAAGGCCGCGCGCAGCGCAGGCCGAAAGACTTGCGCCTCGCGGATCAGCGCCACCATCTCGGCGCTGGCCCAAAGGTCATACGGGCTGGGCTGCACGGGAATCAGCACGCGCTCGGCCGCCAGCAGCGCGGAGCGCGCCAAGGCGGCGATGCGCGGCGGCCCGTCGATGATGACGTGATCTGCGCGGCGGGCGAGTTCTGGCGCTTCCTGGTGCAGCGTTTCGCGGGCCAAGCCCACGGCGCTGAACAGCCGCGGCAAGCCTTGCTGGCTTCTGCGCTGCGTCCAGTCCAGCGATGAACCTTGCGGGTCAGCATCCAGCAGGATGACCGACTGCCCGCGCATCGCCAGTTCGCCGGCGATGTGCGTGGCGAGCGTGGTCTTGCCGACGCCGCCTTTCTGGTTGAGCAAGGCGACGATCATTGCATGGCCCTCCACGCTGGAAAGCCAGGCTTTGCCTGTCGTGCGAAACGCTGTTCGCCGTGCCGTTCGGTGGTTGTCCACTGAATCGGCGCGCTTCTACCAAAAGTTAGAGATTTATAGTTAGGTAAGTTAGAGGGGACGCAAACCCGCGCCGTTATTGGCTTTCCGGCGTTTTCGTACTCCTGATAGCACGATAGGCGTACTCCTGATAGCACGATACCCGGTACTCCTGATAGCACGAGGCCGTCCACAGGCTTTACCGCAGTTATCCCCGTGCCGTATGCAGCACGGGCCGGAAGGTCAGCAGTTCCAATCCTTCGTCCGGCATCGCCTCGATGCCGAGGACGTAGCCGGGCAACGACTGCCGCGCCACCAGGACGCGCAGGTCGTAGGCGAAGTCCGAGAAGCGTGCCGCGCTGCCCGACTTGCGGTGCAGGTGCCGGAAGTCGAACTGCCAGCCGTCCGGCTGCTTGCCGCCGTGCTTGCGCACGAGGCGGTACAGCCAGCGTTCGATGCCGCCTTTGAGGCGGAAGTACGCGGGGTCGATGGTCAGCACCAGGGCGGCGTCCACCACGCCCGCGTAGAACCAGTCCGGCAGGATCAATTCGAGGCCCAGCGGCACGCCGCTGGCGTCGGCCAGTTCCTTCCACTCGTTGATCCACGAGAAGCGATGCAAGCGCCTTCCCGTGGTTTCGCGGATGGACGTGGCCACGCTGGTCGATTGCAGGCGATCCAGCGCGGCCTTCAGGCGCAGGTAGTCGTTGAGGGATGTTCCTCGTCCAATGAAGCGCAAAATCTCGTAAGGCGTGGCGCGTATCCAGCGCGACGGGCGTATGCCCGCGTCGCGCGCTTCCACGATCTGCGAGGCCGCCCATATCAACACGTCGGCATCCCATATCGTGGCGATGCCGTGCTCGGCCGTGCCTTCCACGCGGATGGTGATGTTCCCGCTGCGAAAGTCGATCGGCGCCGTGCGCCGCGACTTCGCCAGTGAGAAGAACGGAAAGGCCATCAAGTCCTGGCTGTCGCGCGGTGCCATGTCGCCGGGCAAGGCACGGAACAGATCGAGCTGTTCGCGCTCCTGCCGTGGGCTGGACATGACGGCAGCCACCGGCAAGCCAACGATCAGCGGCCATCACGGTAGTCGCCCGCGTGGCGTTCGGCGTATTCCGGATCGGACGTGGCCTCGTAGCTGCGCTGGTCGGCCCAGGCATCGAGGTCGGCCACCGCGTACATGACGCGGCGGCCGAACTTGCGGAACTTCGGGCCGCCGCCGATCACGCGCTGCTTTTCGAGCGTGCGCGGCGACAGGCGCAGATACTCGGCGGCTTCGTCGTTGGTCAGGTAGCGTTGGGGCTGCGCGGGCGCAGCGACAGCAGCGGCGGCAGGCCGCAAGGGTGCGGGTCGCATGGTGTGAACCTCCATCGGTCGGCAAAGCCCGGCCACACAGCGCGACCGGATGGAGGCAGTCTCAAGAAAGCAAGGCTTCCTGCTCAGGGACGTTTTGCAGGGGATGCAGCGCGTCCCTGTGCAACGGACGGAAGCTGTGCCAGGCGGCGATAGCCGCCGCGCATCAGCGCATCGCCCCGGCGCACCAGCCGGCGAACGCGGGCGCGCAAGGCGCTGTCCGCGTGCCAGTCGGCGGCGACGGCATCGGCGCCGAACAGCCCTTCGGCCACGTCGCGCAAGGACGCGCCCGCCAGGGTGCCGTCGAGCGCCTGGAGCGTGTTCAACTCCAGCAATGCGGCGAGCGTCGGTCGTGACCTTGCCGTTCCTGCGGGTAAGGCCTCGCCAGCGATGGCCAGCTTGTCCAGCTCGGTCGCCAGTGCCTGATAGCGGACGCAAGGTGTGGCGCAGGCGCGGATGGCATAGGCGTAGGCCATGCCATCCTCCAGGCCGGGAGCGATCACCAGCCGCAGGCAGCACCCCGGCCAGCGTGCCAGCACCACCAGGCGCTTGCCATCGTGGATCAGATGCTTCTGGCCGGGAATGCGCCAGAACGCGAAGGCCAACGCATCGGGTGGCGGGTCGGCATCCGGGTAGAGCTGAACCACTGTGTCGGCATCCGGGAACCAGATCGGATGCGCGTCGCGCGCATCCAGGGCAGGGTCTTCCAGCAGGCGAAGCCCCCAGGCGTGCGCCGTCTCCGGCCGACGGCGACGGCGCAGCCAGTCGCGGCGGTAGTCGGGGTGGCGGCGCAGGTATTCCCACGCCAGCGCGGGGCCGTCGAGGTGCAGCGTGTAGAGATACGCAGCGGTCGGATACCAGTATTCGGCGCTCGGGTCAGCCATGACGCAACCTCCTGTCGTTCAGCAGGAACGTCGCCACGGATTCCGGCGTGCAAGAGCTATCGAGTCGCCATCAAGTCGTCATCAAGATCGGGGTAAGCTGTAACTGCTGGTGTCAAGACTGATTCGCTCCAGGGCATTGCGGAAATCGTCTGAATGCGACGGCTGCGCCGCCACGAAAATGGTGCGCAGCATGGAGCACCGTGCAGCAGCCCGCGCCAAAGATCATGACTGTTTCCAGCAGAAGCGCACCGCTTCGGTGCAAGAGTGTGGATTCAGACCTTCCGGGTCTTGAGTAAGACTGAAATAGTCAGAATGCGCTGTTGTTGACTGGGGTTGGTCAGTCAGTGATCAAGCCGTTTTCTTCAGCCAGCCGCAGGTACTCCGACAACAGCCGCACCGGCTGGAAGTAGCGATCGCGCATCACCGGCTGCTTGCGCGGCCCGACGATGGACGCCAGATCGGACAGCTTCACATGGCCCAGGCCGGGCATGCCTATTCCCAGGTCGATCAGACCCCATGCCGTATCGCCATCGGTCGGGTCGAGCGCGGCCAGCAGCCAAGTGGCGTGCGCGTCAGGAGTGAACAGCCGTACCGTCGGCATCGGGTCGATGCTCCGACCAGCGGCGCGTGCCTCGCCGACGGCGAGCAGTTGCGCCCGCTGTTCAGCGGTGACGAGCGGCTGGGTCATGGCTCGAATCCCCACGCACCCGAGCATGCACGGATACGATTTTCCACCGAAGCGCGGAACCGCTGAAGCGGATGCGTGCTTTGGCGGAAAAGCACGAAGGCGCAAGCCATCGAATCCGTACATGCGCAGAAACGCAGAAGCGGAATTATGCAGGTCAGGAAAGGCACGGATGCGACTCCCCGGGTCTGGTGAAATCCGCAGTTGCGGATTTCCGTAAAAGAACGAAAGCGGCTCGGCCAACAGGAATGAACACTTTAGATTGTAGCCCTATTGTTTGCAATGGGCTGTCATCTTGGTTTTTACGGGGAAACCAAGTTGGTGACAGCGAAACACTCATTGGCGACGGCAATACGGACGATCAGGAAAGCGCGTGGCTTGAGCCAGGAAGCGTTCTCCGACGTGTCCAGCCGCACCTACATGAGTTCGCTGGAGCGCGACTTGAAAAGCCCGACCATGCACAAGCTGACCGCGCTGTGCGAGGTCATGGACGTGCATCCGCTCACGCTGCTGACGCTGGCGTATGCCGGCGACAGCACGCGCAAGACCGATCAGCTTCTGGCGCAGGTGCGCCAGGAACTTGAGGCCATATTGAAGGAACGCGACACGCCGTAGGCGCGTGCGTGACGTGCTGCGCCAGCAGCACCGCCCGGCCGCAATGTGCGCGGCAAGGCTTCAATCGGTCGTACTGCGATCTTCTCAATCTTGCGCTAGCAGATGGCGAACGGTTACGACTGCTTCATGCCAACTATCCGTAACCAGTTGCATGACGCGGGCATCAGCTCCACCTTCGTTCTTCTCCTTGAACCAGCTTTGGTTGTGGTAGTTGATGCGATCACGATAGCCAGAACCTCTTCCCCATTCGCCATAGCACGTCTTCCAAAAGTTGGCGTCAGCGGTCATTTCATCCGAATGGATGCTTTGCCCAACCAGTTGGGCTTTTCGGACAAGCGCATCGAAGCCGGCTTCCATCGTCCTGACTGTTTGATGGATGAGGTCATGGGCATCACTGAACTGATCGTCTTGCAGCAGGTTCTCGGCGATCTCCTTGAACTTCTGCAACTTCGGTTCAGCAATACCGGCCGCGATGCGCCGGGCACCATGACTGAGCTGGTGGGCATAGTTGAGATTCCACCAATCTCCGTCTCTTACGATGGCGGCATAGACGGTGCGCGGGTGTGCGGCACCCACAGCCGCCACCAGACTGTCGTGGACATGCCGCTTGGTTTGTGCCGGAATTGCTTCGTTGTTGTCCAGCCAGATGGTCAGGCGACGGGCTGCGGCCGCCATTGCTTCCCGAGCCTGATCTTTTTCGTAGTTCTCAAGCATGGACTTGGCACCAGCGATGATTTCGCGCAACCCATTGCGCTGCCACTCCTGCACGGCCGTGATGCGTGCGCGGATGAAGTTCCGCAGTTGCTCAGGCGCATCCTCCGCAGCATTGAAGAACAAGACAGGCAGGTGGTCGAGCCCCATAGGTTGCAGCTTCAACTGCACTTCTTCACCCTTGACTTCATAGCCTTCTTCGGCCGACTGCACAGGAAAGCCATTGTCCTTGACAGCGAGTGCTTCACCGGGACGCGGCAAGGCAAGGATGGCTGCATGACTATCCAGTGTCCGAACGCCTCCTTCCCGAGCACGGGTCAGCAACTGCCGCACGGCAGTTGCGGGCGCTTCATTGAACACGGTGCACAGCACGACCACGGTATGAGTGTCATCAAAATGAACTTCGAGATCGCCGCGCTCAGCGATATCGTCGATGCCTTGCGTGTCGATCAGTGTGACCGAAACCGACTCATCGCCTAGGATCGCGATAGGTACGACAAGTTCGATCCGACGCGGCAACGTGAATTCCTCGCTGCGGCCGTTGTTGACGCGCTCGAAGATTTCCTGCAGCCAATCCAGTGGCCGCTTGCCCGTGGTGTCGTCGTGCCATATGTCGCGGCGATCGCGCTTGTGCAACTCCATGCGAGACAGGATTTCCACGGATAGCGACTTGGCATCGGTGAACCGCGCAGCCAGCTCACGGGCGTCATCGACCGCAGGAATGACCGTGCCATCCGAGCGCTTTTCGCTGCGGCGACGCCGAAGCCCGGCCATGTTTCGCAATGCGCGCTCGACCTCACGGGAGATTCCCGGCGACGCGCCGCCTTCGCCGTCATCGGTCTCTGAACGCGACGCTTGTGGAGGATTCACAAGAAAGTTTGCGAAGTCGGCAACGTGCCGCCGTACTTCATCTTCGGTGCAGGGCTCCACGATAAGTCCATATCCAGGGCCACGCCGGACATGCACTTCACAGATGGTTATACCGCCCGCGCCGGTTTCCAAGACAGCTTTCGGCATTCCCTTGCTGCCCGGAATTTCGAGCCCTTCCGCACGGCAAATCGCAGTGGACTTGCCCACTGCAATAGTTCCTATGAAAGCCGCCCGATAGCGCTTGTCTGCCACGCTTGCCGCTTTGGCGAGCAATTCTTCCTGATAGCGAACCAATCGGCGCTCGTAGAACTGTTTCACATCGGGACGCTCGGCAAGCGCATGCACCTGTTGCGCCGTCTGTTCTGCGTCCCACAGCAGGTCAGCATCCGGGTCGCCAAGGGCAGGCTCTGGGATCATCTGCCACTGGCGCTCCAGTATCTCCCGCAGCTTCAGCGCATCAGCCGTGCCGATACCATCAAGCACGGTTTGAAGTTCCTCCGCCGCCAACGCTCGGTCGCCATTCTCGACGCGGGACAGCACTGCCGCGCTCCAGGTGAGTTTCTTGGCCAGCTCGTTCTGCTTGAGTCCTACTTCATCGCGCAAGGCTGCAATGCGCTTACCAATCGCCGCGTCTCTGTTCATCGTTGCTCTCCAAGGCTTTGGAAACGATACAGAAACGTTTCTGGAACGTCAATAGCAATGTTTCTTTCGCCCGGGCATGATCTGCTCGGCCGCACCGATCTTGTTCCGGTGGAGTGAAGCGCCCCGCCGGGAGTGGCGGGGCGCGGTGGGCGGCCGTCAGGCCGCCTTGGGCTTGCTGCGCGACCAGATCAGGTCGTGCGTGCCGTCCTCGCCTTCGATCAGGCGGGCATAGACCGTCGCCGGGAACGAAGGATCGTCGAGGGTCACGGACACGTAGGGCCGCCCGGCCTCGCTGGTTTTCTTCCATGCCGCGCCGATGTCGTGCCCGGCCGCCTGCAGGCGGAAGTCGGGGGCGTTGTCGTTGTCCCCCTTGTCGTCGGGAACCAGCTTGACCTTGACGTTGAGCGTCAGGGTGCGAAGCGTGCCGGTGAAACCGTCTTTGTCTGCGGTGAAGGTGCCGATGTTAGCCATGATGTTTCTCCTTTCGGGTTGAACAAGGTCGCGCCAGTGCGTCCTTGTTGTGAACCGGCCGGCGGGGAATGGGCTGGCCGCACCGCGCAGCGGTCGCAACACCGTGGAGAACTTGGAAGCGAAAAGAATTTGCTGCGCGAGGAAGCCGCGCAGCGGCGGGGAAATTGTTTTCGCTGGAAGGTTGCGGCCATGAAGCCCAAGGCGCAGCCGCGCCCTCGCCAGGATTCACGACAAGCCAAGGACGCACGGGCCGCCTGTCCCGAATGGAGACATGGCCGACTCGGCATCCCCGCGTGACGGCTTCACCGGCTTGCACCCTGACGCGGGCAAGGCCAACAGCCCAACGGCAAGCGAGAACGCCCCTTGCCGCTGCTTGCGGCAACGTGCTTGAGGCGTGGTGTGGAAGTTCCATAGGCAAGGCCGGGCGGCGTGTCGGTGAACCGTCCTTCGTGACGTGCGGGCAATGAACCGCCAGCGTCGAAAACGGCACGCTTTTGCACAACCTGTCGCAGCAAGCCGGGGCGTAGCCCCACAAGCCCCGCCCATTGCGGCGGGGCGCCATCGAAATCTTGCCCGCGTCAGCGGGCTCCGATCGCCGTACCGCGCGCAAGGCCGTTGCGCGCCCGCTCCGTCGCCGCCTGGCCGAAGGCGGCGACGGGGCGGTTTTGCGGTGGACGTTGAAACCGGGCGCGGCAGACCTGCCGCGCCCGGTTTGAGGTGAAACCCCGGCGCTGTGCGCCGGGGCTATGCTGCTATGTCACGCGGCGAGCGCGTGGGCTTCCACTTCGTCGGCGGCATCTTCCGGTGCATCCACGTCCTGCGCGCCTTCCTGCGGCTCCGTATGATGTCCGCTCTTGAACACGGCGGGCATCCAGCCCGTACCATCGGCCAGCCGTTCCGCCTCGCTGGCAATGTCGGCCTTCTTCAACTTCGCCAGCCGGATAGCGTGCGACGGCGCAAACTCGTCCACGGCTTCCAGAATCACCGCCTTGGAAACGTGCTTGAAGTAGCCTTCGGCGGTGGGCTGCCACCATGCCGCCATATCCAGCCCCACGGCCTGCGCCAGTTCCGCGCCGGGCTGGTGCGCCGTGGCGCGGGGTGTCACCACGTCAACCGTAGCGGCGACGCATACCGCCAGCAACCGCACCAGTTCGCCTTGCTCCATCGCCAGCAGCGCGGTGAACAGTTCGGCGCCGTCTTGCGGCAACGCTTCGCCAGCGACTTGCTGCAACTCGCGCAGGGCTACGGCGGCGGGCGAATCGGGCCAGTCCGGGGCCATGCTTTCCAGCCGGTCTTTCACGGTGAGGCGCACGCCGAGCGGCAGGCCGTCGTGGTAGTGGCCGTCCTGCAGGACGGCCTGCACCATGCCATGCACCAGTGCGGCCAGCGCGACCTGCGGATGCCGGGCCACTTCAATTTGCAGCGCGGCGGTACGGTGCGCGCTCAACCGCTGCGCCAGCCGGTCGGACAGGTTCGCGGCCTTGGGCTGCTCCGCGTCTTCGCCTTCGTCGTCGTTCCCGGCTTCGCCTTCCATGCTGCCGAAACCCTGCCGCAGCTTTTCCAGCGTGCGCAGCGCCTTGGCCTCGGCTTCGCGCAGCAGCCCACGATGAATCACGGCCTCTCCCTCGCGGTCGAGCGTGACGATGGAACCGGCCACGGCGCGCACGTCCGGGGCGTAGCCCTGCAAGGCTTCCTCCACGGCTTGCAGTTCCCCGGCGACCTGTTCGCGGCGCGGTTCCAGCGCCTCGGTCTTGTCCTCGTCCTCGGCGTCGTAGGCTTCTTCCAGTTCGGCGTCGATCTTGTCGAGGCGGGTTTGCAGCGAGGCGATGCGACGGGCTTCGCGGGCGCTCGGTTCGCGGCGCTGGCGCGGTGCGTTCTGGAACGCCTGCCGCTCGGCGTAGCTCATGTGCGGCACGGCTTCCACCCATGCCCAACCCTCGGCGCGCACATCCTCGGCCAGCGCATCCAGCTTCCCGCGCACCAGCGTTTCCAGCAGCGCGGCGTCGGTCAGGTAGGTTCCGGCGTCGCCTTCCGCGAACAGGTCGCGGCGGATGCCTCCACCCGCCGCCGTGTAGGCGTCCAGCCCGGCGAAGCGCACCAGCGGATGCGTGGCGTCGATTTCGCGTTCGGTCAGGCGTTCGCGCAACGCGGACGCGCCACGCTGCCATTCCGGCGCACCGTAGAACGCGGCTTCCTGCGCGGGGTGGTCGTCGGTGATGGTCAGGGCCATCAACTGTTCCAGCGTGACATTCCCGGCCCGGTAGTCGGCCAGCAGACGCGGCGAGACGTTGGCCAGCTTCAAGCGGCGCTGCACCACCAGCGGGGTCACGCCGAAGTCGGCGGCAATGTCTTCAATGGGTCGGCCTTCCTTGACCAGCGCGGCGAACGCCTCGAACTGGTCGGCCGCGTGCATCTGCTCGCGCAGCAGGTTCTCGGCGAGGCTGACGGTACGCGCCGAGGCATCGGGCACCAGCAGGCAAGGCACCTCAAAGTCGGCGGGGATGCGCTTCTTCTTCGCCAGCAGCTTCAACGCGGTCAGGCGGCGGTCGCCAGCCGCCACTTCGTATTGCTCGCCATCGGCGGTAAGGATGACGACGAGATTTTGCAGCAGGCCGATGCGGGCGATGCTCGCGGCCAGTTCGGGAATGGACAGGCGCTGGGTCTTGCGTGCGTTGCGCTTGGAGCGGCGCGGCAGCAACTGCGAGAGCGGAACCAAAATCATGTTCTTGCTCGGGTCGGCCACTTCCAGCGGCGCGGCAGTTTCGATGGCGATGGTTTCGGTTTTCAGGACGGCGTTCATGGTGATGACTCCTTGCGGTTGGGATGCAGCAGCGAGAGAAGCGGCAAGGGCTGCTGCCTGCCCCTGCCGCGTGGGGATTCAGGCTTTCAACTGGCGCAGGCCATCGGCCAGCAGCCAAAGCGCGCGATTCAGTCGGATGTTTTGGTCGATGCCCTGCACCGGACGGGTCTGCTGGCGGCGTCCGTTGGCGCTGCGCCCGCGCAGGCCGCCTTGGGTCAGGTTTTCTTGCGTGCGGTTGAACACGCTCCACAAGTCCGGACGGCGGTCGTCGTGGCGGCGCGGCATCAGGATTTGCGATTCCGTGATGGGCGCGGGCTTGTCGGGGTCGTCGTACTTGAGGGCCAGCGCGGCGCGGGCGAACACTTCGGATTCGTCATCGTTCAAGGTGATGGCGCGCATGGAATCGCGGGATTCCTTCACCCGGTCGAAGCCGCTCAACACTTCGTAAGCGCCTTCGATGACGTGTCCGGCCACGTCGCCCTTGTGGGGTACGCGCACATCGGCCACGGTGTCGCCGAATACCAATCCGTTCTGGCAGACAAAGCGCAGCAGGCCAGCCAACAATTGATAGCTGCTGGTGCCGTCGTGCGAGTTCAGCAGGACAATTTCATTGGCTTCTGCATCGTTGATCTGGTTGGCATGGCGCAGCCGGATCATGTGCTTGGTGAAGTCGCGGCGGTCTTCGCTGCGCACGCGGGTCTGCGCCACCATGAAGGGCTGGAACCCTTCCTTGCGCAGTTCTGTCAGTACGGCGGCGGTGGGGATGTAGGCGTACCGTTCAGAACGGCTTTCGTGCGGGACGTCCGCGAAGATGGACGGGGCCACGCGGCGGATTTGGTCATCGGACAGCGGGTAATCGCTGCGCAGCGACGGGGAACGGGAAGCGAATCGGGATGCGAGTTGCATGGTCTTTCTCCTGACAAAGAAGGGTTTGCTGTTCAAACCGCACACCGGATTCCTAGATTCGGAGCCCAGCCTTTCGGCTGTTCGGTGCGGTCGGCACGAGGAACCCGGTTGGCCCTGTTGCCACCGTCTTTCCTGAGTTCATCGCCCGCGACGGTCAGGAGCGCGCGGACGGGGGCCGTCAAGGAAACAAGCGCAGGGTTGGTGCGGCCCGCAGGCGCAGCCGAGGACAGGGCCCTGCGCGCCTTGACGGCACACGGCCGCGGGCTACAGTCGCGAGCAAGGTGATGAAGTCAGGGGAGACGGCTGGACAAGGCAACGGCCGCCTTGATGTGCAGACCGCACGCAAGCGAAGCGCGCAGGCCCGAAGCTGGAAGCCGGGCCGGAGGCGTCAGGGATGTGGAAGGCTGGCGATAGCCAGTCCCGCCAGGGATGAGCGGGTAGCGAACCTGGAGCAGCGCGGTCCGCAAAGCGGAGACGTACTGATGTGTTTCGCTTATTATCGATTTGTACGAGTTGGCTGCCTTCGGCCAGAGCTGTACATCGGCTCTGACAAGACTCGAACGCTCCGCCATATTTCGGCGAATATAGCTTGCTATTAATTTAAAAAACATAGCGGAGGGGTTCGTGCATCTTCACTCGTATCGTCTCAGGAATTTTCGACGCCTGAAGGATGCTCATATTGAGCTGGCTGACGACATATCAATATTCGTAGGATCGAATAACAGTGGAAAAACGTCGGCAACTCAGGCCATCCATGCTTTCGTCACGGGTGGAAGGGATCGTTTCAGTCTCTATGATTTCAGCTCTTCGTGCTGGAAGACTTTCGATGAAGCTGTGAATATCAACTTGGCCGACCCGATTCCCGAGGGTTTCTCACTCCCAAGCATAGACCTTGATCTCTGGTTCGAAGTTGCAGCGCCAGACCTCTATCTAGTAATTCCCTTACTTCCGAGTACAGCGTGGGAAGGAACCAAGGTCGGCATAAGAGTTTCCCTGACAGCTCGAAGCGCCATTAACCTCATTCAAAACTACCAAGAAGCTAAAGCCAAAGGTACAGGGCAGGCTGCGGAATTGCCGCCCGAGTCGCAATATATTCCCTGGCCTCGCTCCATGACGGACTATCTCCAGCGCGAACTAAAGAGCGAATATGAGCTGCGCTACTTCATCTTGGACCGCACGCAATTCGATGAGAGCTTCCGCGAAATCGGCGACTATGTTCCAGATGAACTAGGTGGTGAGCCAGGCGGCGGAACGATTCTGAAATCGCTTATTCATATCGACAACCTCGGGGCTCAGCGACACCTTTCTGATCCTAATCCGGAAGCCGGCGGTAGATCGGAAGATTTGTCAAAGCGGTTGAGCCGTTTCTACAAGCGCAACCTTAATCAGAGGCAAGACGATCACACAGCCCTTAGGGCGCTGTTCGAATCCGAACAAGCGCTCAATGTTCACTTAGATGGGGTATTCAAGCCGACGCTTGATCGGCTCGCTAAGCTTGGCTATCCAGGCATCAATAACCCGCGACTGAAGATTATGTCGGCGCTGGACCCCGCCCACGTCATGAGCCAGGACGCGCGGGTCCACTACCAGATCGGAGATGGCGAAGACACTGCCACCCTTCCCGACAGTTATAACGGGCTCGGGTTCAAGAATTTGATCTACATGGTTGTGGAGATTCTTGACGCCCAAGCCAGGTGGGCGACGATGGACAATCGCCCCCCATTGCACCTGATTTTCGTGGAGGAACCAGAGGCCCATCTGCACGCCCAACTCCAACAGGTCTTCATCCGCAATGTTCTTGAGCTTCTCAATATAGAGGGCGACGATGGAAGTATTTTTGGCAGTCAAATGGTCGTCACGACCCACTCGCCACACATCCTTTACGAGCGAGGCTTCAAGCCAATCCGCTATTTCCGACGCAAGAAAGTCGGCAAGGAACAGTTGACAGAAGTTCTAAATTTATCGGCGTTCTACCAAGCTCAGCCAGACGATCGTGATTTTCTAGAACGATATTTAAAGCTGACTCACTGCGATCTCTTTTTCTCAGATGCCGCTATTCTCGTTGAAGGCAATGTTGAGAGATTGCTCCTGCCCGTAATGATTCGAAAGGTCGCGAGGACTCTCCGATCAGCTTGTCTATGCATTTTGGAGGTTGGCGGTGCCTTTGGGCACCGCTTCCAGTCGCTTATTGAGTTTCTCGGTCTGACAACGCTGATCATCACTGATATTGATAGTGTCGCCCTTGTGGCTCCGGCGGTTGGCGAAGATGTGGATGACGAAGAAGTCGAGGAGTTCGAGGTTCCAGCCGACGCGGAAGAAGACGTCGCTGTGCAGGCCCAGGATAATGGGCAAGATCCGGTCGGTGAGCCTATAGTCCCAGCGCCTAAGAAGAAATACGGCAAGGCTTGTTTGCCCAGTGAACCGGACGCTGCGACTTCGAATCAAACCCTCATCAAATGGCTTCCGGGGAAGCTCACAATCGAAGACTTGCGTAACGCCTCTGAAGCGGACAGAACTCACGTGCTCGAAGACGATACGAAGGTTCGCGTGGCCTATCAGACTGAACGGGCTGTCACTTGGAACGGAGCCACTGAAACCCTCCGCGGGCGCACACTTGAGGAGGACTTTGGCCTTGAAAACCCGGAGTGGTCCCAAGCCGCAGCGAGGAAGCCCCTTGGTCTGATTGTGAAGGGCGGGGCCGCTGGTCCTGCCGCTCTTGCTAAAGGCCTTCATGAGAAGGTTTCGCGGAAGAGTTTCGATAAAACGAAGTTCGCGCTCGCCGTTCTCACTGAAGACGAAAATGCGTGGCATGTACCTGCTTACATCCGTGATGGGCTTGTCTGGCTGAAGGACGAAGTACGGATCGAACTTGAGACCGTGCTGCCCGACGCCGCTCTCATCGCCGAAGATGTCGCGATAGGGGGCGAGCATGAGTAGCCGGGCAAATAAGCCGGACACCCAGGCAGACATTGATCTGCGAAACTGCCTTGGAGACGTTCCGCCGCGCAGCTTCATAATGAAGGCCGGCGCCGGCTCCGGAAAAACTACGTCTCTGATTAAGGGGCTGTCGTCGGCCATCCGAATACACGGTGATAAGCTGAGGAAATTCCGCCAGCGCATTGCCTGCATTACCTACACCGAGATCGCAGCCGGAGAGATATGGAGGGATGTCGGCAGTGATCCGCTGGTTCACGTTTCGACGATCCACAGCTTCATGTGGCTGCTAGCTAAACCGTTTCAGAAAGACATTCGCGTATGGGTGTCTGGGCGCATCGCGGAGAAAATTGAGGCACTTGAACAGAAACAGGCAACCTATGGCCCCAGGGTTCAACAGCGAACAAAGGACAAAGACACCCGAGACCTGGAGCGCCTTCGCAGGCAGTCGGGGCGGATCGCCGCAGTCAAAGGCTTCCGGTACGGAACGGGTAGTGACTACGTAAAGGGAATTTTGGGGCACGACGACATTTTGAAGCTTGTGCCGTATCTCATCGCTGAGCGCCCTCTCTTTCGAACCCTTCTCGCGCGCCAATTTCCTTTCGTATTTGTGGACGAGAGTCAGGACACGACCACCGAAGTCATAGAGGCATTGAAGATCGTTGAGCGCGAACCCGGCGTTACATTTTGCCTCGGCTTCTTCGGCGACCCGATGCAACGAATTTATGCTACGGGAACCGGGTTGGTCGAAGCGGCACCGAACTGGGCCGACATTCCGAAGCCAGAGAATTTTCGGTGCTCCACTAAGGTGCTGAACCTGGCAAACGCCATTCGGCGCGATGGTGATGACCTCGTTCAGATTCCAGGCCAACGTCTAGGCCCTGAAGGTATCGTTCCAACTCCTGAAGGGTCGGCCCATCTTTTCGTTTTACCTGCGGACGATACGCGAGATGCCAATCTGGTTCGGGTGCGCGAATGGATGGCGGCACGAACCGGTGATGATCATTGGCGAGCAGGGGATGATGACCAGGAGCGGGTAAAGCTTCTCGTCATTGTTCACCAGATGGCGGCAAAGCGCTTAGGGTTCGGAGAGCTTTACACGGCACTTAATTCCAAAGCGCCGACAGCATTCAAAGACGGTTTTCTGGATGGCTCTGCATGGCCTCTTTCACCGTGTGTGAAATTTCTGATTCCGATAGCGATTGCCCATACAGAAGGCCGGCAACTCGAAGTGATGCGACTGATCCGAGAGTATTCGCCCCTTCTTGAAAAAGGCGATCTCGCCGGAGCGAACGTCGCAGAGCGGCTTAAAGCACTTAGAGAGCTTGTTGCCTCAATTGCAGAAGGCATAGCCGGGAATTCCAACGTAACGATCGGCGACCTTCTGAAGCAGGTGTACGCCGCAGGGTTATTAATCTTCGATCCCCGGCTAGCATCTTACTTGGACCCGGAAGCAGTTCCACCTGCCCAGCCCGCAGAAGGGGTGGACAATGACGACGACCAAGAAGACGATGAGTCCGATAAGGAAATGGCCTCAATGGATGCTTTTTTAGCGTGTCCTGCTAGACAGCTTCTGGCGTACCAGACCTACATTTCAGAGCGCTCACCTTTTTGGACTCAGCAAGGCATCAAGGGTACTGAATTTGATAGGGTGCTCGTCGTGTTAGACGATGCGGAGAGTACCCATTTCCAGTTTTCTTACGAAAAATACCTGGGCCTCAAAGCGCTTTCGGATACCGACCGAAAACACATCGAGGCAGGTGAAGAAACGACTGTGGATCGAACACGCCGTCTTTTCTATGTGAGCTGCACAAGGGCACTAAAAGAACTGGCGGTCGTCCTCTTCACGGCTGACCCCGAACAGGCTGAGGCGCATGTGCGCCAGCTTGATCTTTTTGAAGGCGACTCCATCCATACCCAAGCCGTCTTGGCGCCAGGATAAATCAGTCGCCTTGCAGAATCGCTCTTCCTGATTAGTACGAAGCTTCAGCGCGCCGATCCTGACCCGTCTCCCGCATGCGGGAGACGGCCGGGATGGCACCCCATCCGCCATCCGCCCCCCGCACGCACGCAGGGTAAGGAAACTGAAAACTGGTGCTAATCAGGTCGCTCTTGGCAAGCACAGCGCGCAGAATTTTATTTGTTTGTGCTTCTTGCCGATGCAGAGGGTGATTTCCAGCAGCGAAGCCCCCCCGCTCGTTTTTGTCGAGCCGGCGCGGGCAAGCTCAACTTCACCCTTGCAGGCTGCCTTGAATTCACCGATCTTCACCTCCACTGCTACCAGCCGGCGCAGCTGGCGATTGTCGAACAACCGATCAAGATGAATATCCTCGTTGTCGATCTGGATGACCTTATGCCAGGGAAGAACCGCATTCGCATTCAATTCCGGGGGGGGGGGAATTTACTTTGGCGCCAGCGCCGGTAACGTTTCATTTTCCTTCAGTAAGCGTTGACACCTGTAAAGGCGCATTGCTCCATCTCTACGACGACAGCAAGATCGAGATGCGACCTTCGAAATTTCGGATGATCTGCACTAGGCTGTCATGGGGAATCAGCGCAGGTCCATGTTCTTTCTGAATCCACAGATTTCCAGCCTCGTCGCGAACCGTCCATACTCCAGCGACGCCGTACTGATCCACGATCTGAATGTTCCCCACCGGGAGCCCGCAGCCACGGGGGATGCGTAAGCAGTTGTCAATTGCCGAGAACCGCGCAAATCCTACGCTGTGCGCTCTAACGAATAGTCGGCCTTCCACCTCATGCGCTGTTCGTCCGTTACGGTCCTGATAGATAGACACGGTCAAATACTGCGTATCAACAGCGCTTAGCTTTGTTGCCCAGATCGGGTCGTGCAGGTTGCCCACAACGGCAACATAGCGGGGTATGTAGCTCAAAAGGTCCTCGGCTTGTTCACGGGTCAGGTCTTTAAATGCCCGTACCAAGCTCGTAACACAGGAGTGCTCCGGGTCGCCATAGCGAAAGCAGCGAACTTGAGGCAGAACGTGGTGTTCCAGCGAATGACCTGCCAGTTCGACCTCGACGACGAACCAATGCGACAAGCTCTTGTGAACAAGCGCCAGATCCGCAACGCGACGCTCGCCCTCTAGGACGAACGCTCCAGCGAACACGCCGCAACGATACTCCGGCATCAAACACGACAGTGCTTTAACGACTTCAGCCTCGAAGTCACCTTCGACATATGTCGTTGGATCGACAAGTTGAAAAATGTTGTCGGGGTGGCACTCGCCGGTCAATAGCTTTTTCATGCCCGGCTCCACGTCACAGTTGCTACGCCTTCAAGGCGCTCCTCTTCCTCTTTGAGCCGCTGGATTTCCGGGCCGGTCGCGACGAGCGTATAGATTGAGGCGCCATCCTTGCCCTTCGCGGGGCGCACGACCCGGCCCAGACGTTGGATACGCTGGCGCCGCGTCGCCGTACTAGCGGCAATGATGCCGACTTCGGTTTCTGGCACGTTGAAGCCTTCGTCGAGCGCACGACACGTCACCAACACATCGATTTCACCGCGCCGGTACCGCCCCAACATCGCGGCTTTCGTGCGGAGCGGCATCTTGGAGTGATAGACGCCGCTCCTGACACCGTTCTCGGATAGCACGCCGTGGATCAGGTCGCAGGCTTCGATATCTTCATGAAAGATCAGGATACGCTTGCCGCGGTTGGCTGCTACCAGCTTTAACGCCAAACGTATGCGGTTCAGGCTGAGATTCAAGACGCGGGCACGCTTCAGGAACAGTGCAATCGTTTCCTCAGCTTCGGTCCCATGCTGGCTGATGGAGCGCGCTATGGCCTTGCTGAGCTTGTCATATTCGGCTTGTCTGTCTGCTTCCAGCTCGAAGACTATGTTCTTTAGTTCGAAGGGCACGATTACACCGTCACGCAGTGCGTCGGCGTAGTCATAGCTGTAGATGATTTCGCCGAGTGCTGGTACGAGCACTTCCTTCAGGCCGTCGTCATACTGCCGTTCAGGCGTTGCCGAGAGGCCCAAAGACGCGAAGGTTGGAACTTGAAGTGCCGAACGGAACTGCTCAGATGCAGCTTTGTGACACTCATCAACGATTAGGAAGCACTTATGCTGCTCCTGCATGCGCTCAGGCAACTTGGCGGCCGTGTTAAGCACTGCGATGTTAATCGCCCCAAGACGGAAGCGCAGGCTCCCAGTGATGATGTTGATCTCATCTAGATCAAGATCGAAGTAGCTTGCTGCCTCTTCCCACCATTGCTCCAGCAGCGCCGCGGTCGGGACGACGATGAGTGTCGCGACCGGCCGAATGCGATCGACGCATGACAGCGCAAACACTGTCTTGCCGCCGCCCGTAACGACGCTTACGATGCCGCGATAGTTGGCTTGCTCCCAACTAGCGAGCGCATCGACTTGCCACCCTCGCGGCGTCAATTTAGGCATACCGCGGCTCTTCAGCTCTGGCCTGGAGCAGAATCGATCTTATTCCCGAATAGATCAGCCTCCGCCTGCGCGCGGACCTCGGCATCCGCGTTGTCGAGTTGTGTCGCCCGTGCTCGCAGCAAGTCATTCTTCAGGCGGCGCACGCTGTCAGGGTTGACGCGAGAGAGCAGTTTACTAGTTTTGAACTCGGCGACTGCGTCGAAGATGTACTGCTGCACGCATTCGTGCATTGAGTCCTTCGCCTCCAGCGTCTGGTAGTACGGATGCAAGCCATTGATAATGACATGGAGAGTGCTGGGGTCCGCGCCTGGTACAAACGTGACGTGCGGCTCCCACTCGCTGGTCTCCTTCAGCGACATAACCACTTTCAAATCCGGAAGAATGTCGAGCGTGACCAGTTCCTCTTCGGCGGTAAGCGTCTTCAAGATCTGTTGGTTGTTGGCTGCGGTTGTTTCCGGTGGTGGCAGGGCAGCGTTGTTCAGCGCGTCCTTGAACTCATTGCTTGTGAACTCACTTTGCATGCTCTTGGCGAACTCGCGTACTTGTTCCTTCGACCATTTTTGCCGTCCGCCACCTCGCCTGCTCTTGGCGTACTCCGCATAGGCTTTGGTCTCGTTAACAAGAAACTGCTCCAGCTTGTCCTCTTCGTCGCCCTCAAAAAGGATCGCATCTTTCGTATGGGACACAACGAAACCATCGAGTTGCAGGACACCAGTGAGCCGCTGCGCAACCAAGTTGTTGGCGCCTTCGTCATCGACACCGCCATAAATGGCCTTCGGCTTCCAGGCATTCGGGAAGCCCTGAATCTGACGACCATTCTGGAAGAGAGAGAAGCCACCGAATTTCCGACCACCCTTGCGTAGTACACCGATCCAGCCCTTGACCTTCTTGCCATCGATGTCGAGTTCCGGTAGATCACGGCACATGACCGTGCCAGACGGGTCGGTGTCCCAGTCGCTGTCCTGAGGCGGTGCCACTTCCTCGCCGTTGTAGGTCAACTTCAGTGCTACCTGGCCCTTGTCGTCTGGCCGCAGGTCAAACATGTACATCGAACCCAGATAGGTCTTGATGGTCTCTTCGGAGCGCTTCTGAATCACGCGGCGTAGGTCTGTGATCGTGATGCGCGTGTAGTGCACATCCTTGCTCACTGACTTCATGGTCAGCGGAACCTTCGCACCGTGATTCGCAATCGCGTCGACATCGACCGTCGCGGTCCATTCTTCGCCGCTGCCCCATTCGCAGGTCGTCACGGACCACTTTGCGCCGATCCAGCATGCGGCCGTTTTCATGCCCATGCCATACTTCGATCGACCCTTGCTGTCAGCTGTTGGATTCGCGATCTTCAGCGCGGCGATCAAGTCTGCCTTGGTCATCCCAATCGAGTTGTCCTCGATCATGATTTCCTTGGTCTGTCGGTTGTGGACGATGGACACCGTCAGCGGCTGGCCTTCGGACTTCAGCAGTTCATCGACAAGCGTTCCATAGTTAAGACGCGACTGGGTTGAGTTGTCTACGAACTCGGCTAGCGCGAACCACATCGTGTAGCTCAGACGGCTATAGGCATCGATCGCCTTTGGGCCGACACTCAACTCGGCTTCGTCAATGTTCTGCGTCATTCGTTAGCTCCCCCAGGTTTAAGAAACATGCCCAACCTTCGTCGGCGGCTTAGGATACTGAAAACGAGTCGAGGGTTATGCCATCGCCGAAGCGTCCACGGGACCCTTTAATGTATTCCTCAGATGCCTCGATGCTGATCCAAAACCGCTCAAGATCCTCTGCAGCGCAACCCGTAGTGTTGCTGCCACCGAACGGGTCTAAGACAATGTCACCCGGCTCCGTCAGAAACTTGATGAAGAACTTTGCTAGATCGCTTGGCATCCGTGCCGGGTGCAGTTGGAATTGGTTTTCCCTGCAATACGTCTGATATGCGTCGGAGGCTAGTGTATTTGCATATGTCAGAACGTTCGAAGGAATTGCACCACCATTGTTCTTCAGGAACGAGGTCTCTCCGATGTCATGTTCCGAGGGGCGCTTACCGGCGTTGTACGAGCCTTTTTTCAGCAAATCCTTCATGGACTTGCTGTATTCCTGGAGCACGCGCTGATTGCTCGCTTTGGGTTTCTCGTTTGGTGACAGCCACCACAGCTTCGTGAAACTATCTTTCACCCTAATACGCTCGACATTGACCCACTGTGCCGGTGACGGCAACTTCGCCGGGTTCTGCCAGATGAACTCTTGGCAGAGGTGAAGATCGTTCTTGGATTGAAACTCAAGAAGCGCGCGTAGCGCCAGTGTGGACATTACTGGCGAGCCAGGCTCCCAAGAGTTTCCCATCTCGATCACGATAGATCCGTCCGGTGTGAGCATTTTCTTGAAGAGCGGGCCGAACGTGCAAAGCCAGCGGATATAACTTTCCCCCGTCTCATTGCCATAGCGCTTCTTACGGTTCAGTGGGAACGGCGGTGATGTGAAGATCAAGTTCACCTTGCCTTCAAAACGCGCCAGCGATCCGTCGCCAAGAATTTCGTCGGACTTGCCGTGGAGCATGCGGCCCCGTGCAGTTGCGTAGGCAACGTTGGATGGCGGCCGCCCCATGAAGGGGTTCATCAGCCGCGCACTTGCGTCTTCTCCCGTGGTTACTAGCGTAGTTGTCTGCATGCGGGCCTGTGGTTCTACTTGAGTTCTGTTGAAGACGGATAATTTAGACTTGGTGGTAACGCGACACAGTGTCCAGCTATGCAGCGATGATCTCCACCCCACGCTTTTGCACGAGGTGCAGCAGCTTCAAGGCGGTACCTGCGGGCCTCTTCTGGCCGATCTCCCACTTCTGCACAGTGGAGACGCTGGTGTTGAGCAAGCGTGCAAAAACGGCTTGGCTGACGTGCGAATCCTCTCTGATGCGCTTGATCTCATCCGGTTGGAGCGGCGAGACCGGAGGCACGCTCAGCTGATCGAACTCGCGGAGCGTGACCTGATCCATCGCGCCGGCTCTGCTGAGGCCTCTTACAGTCCCATGCGCAGCTTTCAAAAGGTGCGACTCGGTTTTTCGCATGACTTTGCCTTTGTCCGATCAATGGCCACTTCGTGCAGGATCGCTGGTCCCCATACAAGCCGACGCAATTTTATAGCACCAGGTGATACCTGTGCAAACTCAGATCGACGCTGAAGCAACGCCGCTACCAGAGTGCTCCCGATTGCCCGTCACGGAAGCGGTCGGCGGCGTACCGAGATGGCTAATCGATACGCCCTGCCTTGCCACAGCAGGTTGTCGCGATCGCCATCGATAGCCACCATGACACTCATTACGAACCCCCATGGAATCTGGACGATGGCTGCCTCGGAACCGCTCAAGACCTCGACACGACCCGATGCTTCCCTGCCCCACCCCAGCACGGTGCAGTACGCCGAGCTTCCGCAGTTCCCGAAGGGATCACCACTGCCCTTTCGCCGCACGATCCGCCGGCGCGAACTGCATCAGATTGTGCCCCTGGCGGAGACCACCATCTACGAAATGGAGCAACGCGGCGAATTTCCCCGGCGCTTCAGGCTGACACCGCGCTGTGTGGTCTGGGATCTGGAAGAAGTCGAAGCCTGGGTCGAAGCTAGGAAACAGGCCTCACGTCCTCTCAAGGCCGACGTGCATGCTGGCCCGGACGTCAGACAGCGCCGATACCGGCCCGTGTGATGAGTGGTCCCGCCCAGACCGTGCACACGTGCAAAAAAGCGCGTTGCCCGCGCAAATTCGATTACGGGCGCAAAAAACGATTATGGAAGCACACATCTGCGCAAAGCCGATTACGGTTTATCAAAACAGCGAGAGGATCACTCAGAGTGACCTTTCTGCGTGAAAACCAAACCGCTGTGGTTGCTGACGATGCGCCCCTACCCTTTTCCCGTGTCCTGATCAGCCAGCCAGCGGGCCGAGAGCGCCGCTCATCCAACCAAAGCTTCCAGCTCCTTGGACGTCGAATGCGGCAGCCGGTGGCCCTTCTTTGCCAGCGAATAGCTACCCTTGGCCTGCAACCAGGTCAGAACATCCGCCAGATGCCAGATCGACGCACTGCCCAAGACCCGCCGCAAGGCGCGAGCGTTGTTGCCACCGACTTCGACGCGCCAGCCCTGCCCTTCGGAGTGACTGAGAGCTTCCTCGACCTCTTTCTTCGGATAAAAGGGACGGGCCGTCTGTGATCTCCAGTATGGGGATGAGCGGCAAGGTTGTCACATGACAACCTTGCCGCTCTATCAGTACAGCGCGCTCAGCGCCGGCACCACCACGTTCCTCGGCACCAGCTTCGGCACGTAGGTCTGCCCGCCGCCCCAGGCTTCAACCAGGTTGGCCCACTCTTGCAGCATGTGGCGCCGCTGCTCGGCATACTCGGCCTTGTTGTAGACCGAGCGCGAAGAACGCCCGTCCTCGTGCGCCAAGCACTTCTCGATCCAGTCGCGGTTGAAGCCGATTTCGTTCAGCAGCGTCGAGCCGGTGCGGCGCAGGTCATGGACGGTGAACGGTTGCAGCGGCTGCCCTTTGGTTTTCGCGGCCTGTACTACGAGCTGCGTGACCCGATTCAAGGTCGCATTGGACATGCACCGCTCGGCATCGTAACGAGACGGAAAGACGAACCTTGAACCCGCCGCGCAAGCGTGCAATGTGACGAAGATGTCGAGCGCCTGGCTCGACAGGTAGACCACGTGCGGATTGCGCCCCTTCATCCGCTGCTTCGGAATCGTCCAAGTCCCGCGCTCGAAGTTGACCTCATCCCAGGTGGCCTGGATCAGTTCGCTCTTTCGCACCAGCGTCAGCAGAATCAGGCGCAAGGCGAGCCTGATGGTCGGATAGGTCGCCACCGATTCCAGGTGCTGAATCACCAGCCGGATTTCCAGCGGCGACAAGGCTCGATCCTTGGGCACGAAGGTGGCGATCGAGGAGGCTCTCACGCTCTCCGCAGGGTTCTCCACCTTCTCGCCGTGGGCGATGGCGTAGACATAGACCTGCTTCACGATGTCGCGAATCTGGACGGCCGTGGCCGGCGCCCCACGCTCCTTGACCTTGTTGCACAAGGCCCGAAGGTCTTCGGCCTGGATCTCGGTCAGCAGGCGATTGCGGAAGACCGGCAGGATGTCCCGGTCGATGATGTGCTTACGCATGGCGCGGGTGCTGTCGGCCAACCTTGCATTGGCCAGCCATGCTTCCATTGCCGCGCCAAAAGTCTTGATGGCGACCACCCGCCGCTTTTCGCGTTGCTTTTCAAGCGCGGGGGATATGCCTGCCTGAACGGATTTGCGCGCCTCCAGAAGCAGTTCGCGCGCCATCGCCAGCGAGATACCGCCAGGGCCATAGCGTCCCAAGGTCAGCGTCTCACGACGGCCGTGGAGCCGGTAGTCGTAGCGGAAGGTGACGGTACCGCTGGGCGATACCGTCACGTACATCCCGTCTCGGTCAGAAGCCTTATAAATCTTGGACTTAGGCTTCAGATTTCGCAGTGCAGCGTCGGTCAGCATCGAGGTTTTCCTCCGGTTTTTCGACGGCTTTTACCGTCAGGGACCTGGAGGCCTGCTGATGCTCGGAAAGCCGCGTAAAACAAGCTTTCCCGAGAAGATTTTTACCGTCAAAGACGGTAAAAGTCTCAATAGTGAACGAGAGTGTCTTAATCCGGCCTCGATTCTTACCGCCAGCGCCACCGTCAGCTTGTTTTGCTAGCCGGCGATAGCCACCGATAGATGCCGTGACGTATTTACTTATTAAATCAACACGTTACGAAGTTTCTTCGATAGCTGGCGATAGTCCTCGAAGGACGTAAAATCACTCCCACTCAATCGTCGCCGGCGGCTTCCCACTGATGTCGTACACCACGCGCGAGACGCCGCGGACTTCGTTGATGATCCGGTTCGAGACACGGCCGAGGAAGTCGTACGGCAGGTGCGCCCAGTGGGCGGTCATGAAGTCGATGGTCTCCACGGCGCGCAGCGAGATCACCCACTCGTAGGCGCGGGCGTCGCCGACGACGCCGACGGACTTGACCGGCAGGAACACGGCGAAGGCCTGGCTGGTCTTGTCGTAGAGGTCGGCGCGGCGCAGTTCTTCGATGAAGATGTGGTCGGCCTTGGCGAGGATCTCGGCGTACTCGGCCTTGACCTCGCCGAGGATGCGCACGCCCAGGCCCGGGCCCGGGAACGGGTGGCGGTAGACCATCTCGCGCGGCAGGCCGAGTTCGACGCCGAGCCTGCGCACTTCGTCCTTGAACAGCTCGCGCAGCGGTTCGACCAGGCCCATCTTCATGTGCTCGGGCAGGCCGCCGACGTTGTGGTGGCTCTTGATGACGTGGGCCTTGCCGGTCTTGCTGCCGGCCGACTCGATGACGTCGGGATAGATGGTGCCCTGCGCCAGCCACTTGGCGTTGCTGAGCTTGTTGGACTCTTCGTCGAAGATCTCGACGAACAGGTTGCCGATGATCTTGCGCTTGGCTTCCGGATCGCTCACGCCGGCGAGCGCGCTGAAGTAGCGGTCGCGCGCGTCGACGCGGATCACGCGCACGCCCAGGCCATGCGAGCTGGACGCATCAGCGAAGGTCGTCATGACCTGGTCGCCCTCGCCCAGCCGCAGCAGGCCGGTGTCGACGAACACGCAGGTCAGCTGCTCACCGATCGCCTTGTGCAGCAGCGCGGCGACGACGGACGAATCCACGCCGCCCGACAGGCCGAGGATGACCTCGTCGCTGCCCACCTGCTCGCGCACGCGCGCGATCTGGTCGTCGATGATGTTGGCCGCGGTCCACAGCGTGGCGCTGCCGCAGATGTCCACGACGAAGCGGCGCAGCAGCGCGAGGCCCTGCTTGGTGTGCGTGACTTCGGGATGGAACTGCACGCCGTACCAGCGCTTGGCCTCGTTCGCGAACGCGGCCACCGGCACGCGGTCGGTGCTGGCGGTGACGGTGAACTCCGGCGGCGCGGCGCTGACGTGGTCGCCGTGGCTCATCCACACGTCGAGACGCTGGGCGCCTGCGTGGTCGCTGAGGCCTTCGAACAGGCTGTCCTTGGCGACGATGGCGACTTCGGCGTGGCCGTACTCGCGCGCGTCGGCGGCTTCGGTCTCGCCGCCCAGCTGCTTGGCCATCGTCTGCATGCCGTAGCAGATGCCCAGCAGCGGCAGCCCGGCGTCGAACACCTGCTGCGGTGCGCGCGGCGAGCCGTGTTCAATGGTGGATTCCGGGCCGCCCGACAGGATGATGCCCTTGGGCGCGAACGCGGCGATCTCGGCCGGGTCGTGGTCCCAGGCCCAGATTTCGCAGTAGACGCCCAGCTCGCGGATGCGGCGGGCGATCAGCTGCGTGTACTGCGCGCCGAAGTCGAGGATGAGGATCTTGTCGCTGTGCAGGTCGGTCATCGGCGTGGCTTTGTCTGAGATGTGGATGGCGCGTGGCGCTGGAAAATACGGTGTGTGAAGGCCGGATACGAAACGGGATCCGCTTTCGCGAATCCCGGATCGGTGCGTAATGCCGCGGCCTCAGCCCGCCTGATAGTTCGGCGGCTGCTTGGTGATCGTGACGTCGTGCACGTGGCTCTCGCGCTGGCCGGCGCCGGTGATCTTCACGAACTTCGGCTGGGTGCGCATGTCTTCGATGGTCGCGCAGCCCACGTAGCCCATGGTCGCGCGCAGGCCGCCGGCGAGCTGGTGGATGATGCCGCCGAGCGCGCCACGGTACGGCACGCGGCCTTCGATGCCTTCGGGAACGAGCTTGTCGGCGTCCGACGAATCCTGGAAGTAGCGGTCCTTGGAGCCCTGCTCCATCGCGCCCAGCGAGCCCATGCCGCGGTAGCTCTTGTAGCTGCGGCCCTGGAACAGTTCGACTTCGCCTGGGGCTTCTTCGGTACCGGCGAACAGGCCGCCGATCATCACCGTCGATGCGCCGGCGACGAGCGCCTTGCCGATGTCGCCCGAGTAACGGATGCCGCCGTCGGCAATCAGCGGGATGCGGTCCTGCAGGGCCTCGGCGACCATGTCGATCGCGGTGACCTGCGGCACGCCCACACCCGCGACGACGCGCGTGGTGCAGATCGAACCCGGACCCACGCCGACCTTGACCGCGTCCGCGCCGGCGTCTTCGAGCGCCTTGGCCGCTTCGCCGGTGACGATGTTGCCGCCGATCACCTGCACCTGCGGGTAGGTCTTCTTGACCCAGTTCACGCGGTCGAGCACGCCCTGCGAATGGCCGTGCGCGGTGTCGACGATGATCACGTCGACGCCGGCCGCGACCAACGCTTCGACGCGCGCCTCGGTATCGCCGCTCACGCCCACCGCGGCGCCGACCAGCAGCTGCTCGTCGGCATCCTTGGCGGCGTTGGGATTGTCGTGCGCCTTCTGGATGTCCTTGACCGTGATCAGGCCACGCAGCGCGAAATCGTCGTTGACCACCAGCACCTTCTCGATGCGGTGCTTGTGCAGCAGCGCCAGCACTTCGGTGTCGCTGGCGCCTTCGCGCACGGTGATCAGGCGGTCCTGCTTGGTCATCACGTTGCGGACCGGATCGTCGAGCTTGGTCTCGAAGCGCAGGTCGCGCCCGGTGACGATGCCGACCAGGCGGCTGCCGTCCACGACCGGCACGCCGGAGATGTTGCGCGCGCGGGTCAGGCGCAGGACTTCACCGATGGTGGTGTCCGGGCCGACGGTGAACGGCTCGCGGATCACGCCGGCTTCGAAATTCTTGACCTTCGAGACCTCGGCGGCCTGGCGCTCGACGCTGAGATTCTTGTGCAGGATGCCGATGCCGCCGAGCTGGGCCATCGCGATGGCGAGGCGGGCTTCGGTGACGGTGTCCATCGCCGCGGAGACGATCGGCAGGTTCAGGCGCAGGTCGCGCGTCAGGCGGGTGGCGAGCCGGACATCCTTGGGGAGAATCAAGGAGTGGGCGGGAACGAGCGATACGTCGTCGTACGTGAGTGCTTCGGCCTGGATGCGCAGCATGCGGGGTGCCGGGGAGGAGGAAGCGCGCCATTCTAGCGCGTTTGGGGCCTCGACGCAGGCAACGCAGCGGTCCGTCGGCGTGCATCTGCGCCGGTCCGGGGGACCGGTGATGCCGGGATCAGTGCGCCGCTTCGGCGGCTTCCAGCGTGTTCTGCATCAGCGTGGCCACGGTCATCGGCCCCACCCCGCCCGGCACCGGCGTGATCCAGCTGGCGCGTTGCGCAGCGGCGTCGAAGCCGACATCGCCGACCAGGCGGCCGTCCTCGATGCGGTTGATGCCGACATCGATGACCACCGCGCCCGGCTTCACCCAGTCGCCCGGAATCAGCGAAGGACGCCCGACCGCGACGACCAGGATGTCGGCCTCGCCGACGTGCCGGCGCAGGATGTCCGGCGGGGTAAAGCGATGGCAGGTGGTGACGGTGCAACCGGCGATCATCAGTTCCAGCGCCATCGGCCGCCCGACGTGATTGCTGACGCCGACGATGGTCGCGCTGGCGCCGCGCACCGGGCGATCGGTGTAGGCCAGCAAGGTCGTGATGCCGCGCGGCGTGCACGGGCGCAGGCCGAACTGGCGCAACGCGAGGCGGCCGACGTTTTCGGGATGGAAGCCGTCGACGTCCTTGCGCGGATCGATGCGGTGGATGATGTGCGTCGCGTCGGGAATGCCCGGCAGCGGCAGCTGCACGAGGATGCCGTGCACGGCCGGATCGGCATTGAGCCGGTCGATGAGCGCGATCAGTGCGTCTTCGGTGGTGCCGACGGGCAGATCGAAATCGAACGCCTGGATGCCGACCTTCTCTGCGGCCCGACGCTTGTTGCGCACGTAGGACTGCGAAGCGGGATCCCCACCGACCAGCACAACCGCCAGCCCCGGGCGCGAACCGCCGGACGCGACGCGCGCATCCACGCGCACGCGCAGCTGGTCGAGCAAGGTGTCGGCAATGCGCTTGCCGTCGAGGATGCGGGCCGGAATGGAATCGACGGCGGTCATGCGGGCTCGAGCGTCTGGGGGCCCGCCATTGTCCCCGATTCGGGCCCGGGCTTGCAGGCACCGGCATGCACCTCGATCCTGTCGGGCTTCCCGCACCCGGAGATTCTTCATGGCCGATGCCATCCCCACCCTGTCCGACGACGCCCGCACCCGCGTCGAAGCCGCCGCGTTCCGGCGCCTGCTCGCGCACCTCAACGACGCGCGCCCGGACGTGCAGAACATCGACCTGATGATCCTCGCCGGCTTCTGCCGCAACTGCCTGGCGGACTGGTATCGCGACGCGGCGAATGCCGAAGGCGCGGCGCTGGACAAGGACGCCGCTCGTGAAGCGGTGTACGGGATGCCGTTCGCGGCGTGGAAAGCGCAGCACCAGAAGGATGCGACGCCGCAGCAGCTGGCGGCGTTAGAGTCGGCGCAGAAGACGCACGCCGGCTGATCTGACGCCCTCATACCGTCATTCCGGCGAAAGCCGGAATCCAGCGACTTGGGGATTGCCGCTGAAAGGCACTGGATTCCGGCTTTCGCCGGAATGACGGGTTCTGGGAGGGGCGAGCCCCTAACGCGCGCTCGGCCGGAATGGCCCGTACAAAATGACGGAAACAAAAAGCCCGCCTCCCGGCGGGCTTTTCGCCTGTCACATTGGCCGATGGATCAAGCCACAATCCCCTGACGCACCGAATCGCGACTCGGCGGCGCATTACGCAGTGCGGAGATGCGCTCTTCCAGCGGCGGGTGGCTCATCATCAGCTTCTTCAAACCGCTGCCCACACCACCGCTGATGCCGAACGCGGCGATGGTCTTGGGCATCGTGCTCTGGCCGTAGGTCTGGGCCAGGCGCTCGAGCGCGGCGATCATCTTTTCGCGGCCGGCCAGTGCGGCGCCGCCCTCGTCTGCGCGGAACTCGCGGTAGCGCGAGAACCACATCGCGATCATCGATGCGAACAGACCGAAGATCATGTCCAGCACGAACACGATAGCGAAGTACGCAATGCCGCCACCGCCGTTGTCGCGGCCACCGTTGAGGTAACCGTCGATCGCGCGGCCGACCACGCGGGCCAGGAAGATCACGAAGGTGTTGAGCACGCCCTGCAGCAGGGTCATCGTCACCATGTCGCCGTTGGCGACGTGGGCGACTTCATGGCCCAGCACGGCTTCGGCTTCATCGCGCGTCATCGAACGCAGCAGGCCCGTCGACACCGCGACCAGTGCGTTGTTGCGGTTGGCACCGGTGGCGAAGGCGTTGATCTCGGGCGCGTCGTAGATCGCGACCTCGGGCATGCCGATGCCGGCCTGCTCGGCCTGGCGACGCACGGTGTTGACCAGCCAGCGCTCGGACTCGTCGCGCGGATCCTTGATGACGTAGGCACCGGTCGCGCGCTTGGCCGACCACTTGGAAATCGCCAGAGTGAAGAACGCGCCGCCGAACCCGAACAGGGCCGCGAACACGAACAGGCCACCATAGGTGGACGGGTTGATGCCGAAGATCGCCATGACGATGCTGACCAGCGCGAGCACGGCGAGGTTGGTGGCGATGAGTAGACCGAAACGCTTGAACATTGGGTACCTTGAGTCCGGATGACGCCTGCGTCAGGCGGAAGAAAACAACGTGAGGCGACAATCTGCGTGCAGCGACGCGCGATTTCAATTCGGCATCGTGCAAGGCACAGTGGCGACCCCATGACAGTTCATGTGCCAGACAGTTTGACGCGCGCACGGGACGCGTCCGCATATCGCGGGCGTTACGCGCCCTCGCCCACAGGTCCATTGCATGCCGGCTCGCTGCTCGCCGCGCTCGGCAGTTGGGTCATGGCGCGACAGGCGCATGGCGACTGGGCGATCCGCATTGAAGACGTCGACCGTTTGCGCGAAGTCGCGGGCGCGGCGCAGGGGCAGCTGGCGACCTTGCAGGCGTTCGGCCTGCAGCACGATGGACCGGTGCTCGTGCAGAGCACGCGCGATGCGCGTTACGCCGCGGTCATCGACGATCTGCTCGCGCGAGGCCATGCCTTTGTCTGTCATTGCAGCCGCGCCGATCTCGCGGCAACAAACGGGCGTCATCTCGGCGTGTGTCGCGCGGGCGGCACGCGCATCGATCCTGCGATCCGTCTGCTTGTTGAACCGGGGACGACGGTCGAATTCGTCGATGCGATCCGCGGACCCCAGACGCAGCGCGTCGATGTCGAGGTCGGCGATTTCGTGTTGCGGCGCGCCGATGGCTTCTGGGCGTATCAGCTGGCGGTCGTCGTCGACGATGGCGACCAGGGCATCACCGACGTCGTGCGCGGCGCCGACCTGCTCGACTCCACCGCGCGGCAGATCCTGCTGCAACGCATGCTCGGGTTTCCGACGCCGCGTTACGCGCATCTGCCGCTGCTGCTGGATGTCGACGGCCGCAAGCTGTCGAAGTCGGCACACGCGGTGCCGGTCGACGCATGCGATCCGATGCCGGCGCTGCACGCCGTATGGCACGCGCTGGGACAGTCGAAGATCGACGCGGACGCGCCTTCGATGTTTCTCGAACGCGCGATCCAGGACTTCGAGATCGCGCGCGTGCCGACGCACGACATCGCGATTGCTGCATCGCACAACACCGCTGTCACCCGCGGTGCATAGACTGCAAAACCCCGCTGTCGAACCGGCAGCGCACCCCACAGACGAGGACGGCATGAGCGGACGCGTGGCACTGGTGACCGGCGGCACAGGCGGTATCGGAACGGCAATCGTGAAGCGACTGGCCGACAACGGCTATCGCGTCGCGACCAATTACCGCAACGCCGAAAAGGCGCAGGCCTGGCAGGCGCAGATGCGCGATGCAGGTTACGAGATCGCGATCGCCTCTGGCGACGTGTCCGATCACGAAGAAGCGGAGAAGATGGTGCGCGAGGTCGAAGCGCAGCTCGGCCCGATCGACATCCTGATCAACAACGCCGGCATCACCCGCGACGGCACGTTCCACAAGATGCACGCGCTGCAGTGGCAGGACGTCATCAACACGAATCTCAATTCGGTCTACAACGTGACGCGCCCGGTGATCGAGGGCATGCGCGATCGCAAGTGGGGCCGGATCATCCAGATCAGTTCGATCAACGGCCTCAAGGGCCAGTACGGCCAGGCGAACTACGCCGCGGCCAAGGCCGGTATGCACGGCTTCACGATTTCGCTGGCCCGTGAGAACGCCAAGCTCGGCATCACCGTCAACACGGTCTCGCCCGGCTACGTCGCCACCGACATGGTGATGGCGGTGCCCGAAGAAGTGCGCGCGAAGATCGCTGCCGACATTCCGACCGGTCGCCTCGGCCGTCCGGAAGAAATCGCGTATGCGGTGAACTTCCTGGTCGCCGACGAAGCCGCGTGGATCACCGGCTCGAACCTCGACATCAACGGCGGCCACCACATGGGTTGGTGACGCGCGCCGCGCATCGCGCGCGGACCGCCCGCACCATACGTGCGCGGACGGTTCGCGGCGCGACGCGGGGCCGCCCCGTTCAGCCCATTCGTCCAGTTGCGCCCCCCAATCCGCTGCGCCATGCTGCGCAGCATCAAAGGATCAGAGTGTTGGCTTCATGAGCAGTGCCGTGCGCATCATCAAGAAGTACCCGAACCGTCGCCTCTACGATACGGAAATCTCCAGCTACATCACCATCGAAGACGTCCGCCAGCTGATCGTCGACGGTGAGGATTTCGAAGTCCGCGACGCCAAGAGCGGCAACGACATCACCCGCTCGGTGCTGCTGCAGATCATTTCCGAGCACGAGTCCGACGGCGAGCCGGTGCTCTCGACCCAGCTGCTGAGCCAGATCATCCGGTTCTACGGCGACTCGATGCAGGGCTTCATGGGCAACTACCTCGAGCGCTCCATGCAGACCTTCCTCGACCAGCAGCAGCAGTTCCGCCAGCAGATGGGCGGCCTGCTCGGCCAGACGCCTTGGACGATGATGAACCAGCTGACCGAGCGCAATCTCGACCTGTGGAAGGAATTCCAGAAGACGATGGTCGGCGCCGCGGCGCCGAGCGCCAAGCCTGCCGATCGCGATCCGCCCAAGCGCGGCCGCTGATCCTTCCGCATTACCGACACGGCGCGGACTCCGCGCCGTTGTCGTGTCCGCTTCCGGAAATTCGATCATGACCCAGACACCACGCGTCGCCATCGTCACCGGTGGCCTCGGCGGCATCGGCCGCGCCATCTGCAGGCAACTCGCGCAGCGCGGCGTGCACGTCGTCGCCGCCGACCTGCCGGCCGACGCTGCGCGTCTCGACGCATTCGCGGCTGACATGGACGGCCTGCCGGTGACCACGCTCGCGGTCGATGTCGGCGACGCCGACGCCTGCGCCGCAGCGATCGCCGATGTCGAAGCCCGCCACGGACGCCTCGACATCCTCGTCAACGCCGCCGGTATCACCCGCGACGCGACGCTGCGCAAGATGGACACCGTGCAGTGGGACGACGTGCTGCGCATCAATCTCGACAGCGCCTTCCACCTGTGCCGCGCCGCGGTCGAGGGCATGGTCGCGCGCGGCTTCGGCCGCATCGTCAACATCAGTTCGGTCAGCGGCCAGACCGGCAACTTCGGGCAGACCAATTACGCCGCGGCCAAAGCCGGCCTGCACGGGTTCACGATGTCGCTGGCCCGCGAAGTCGCGGCCAAGGGCATCACCGTCAACAGCCTGTCGCCCGGTTACGTCGAAACGCCGATGACCTCGAAGATGCCGCCCGAGGTGCTTGCCCGCACCGTCGCCAGCGTCCCGGTCGGCCGCGTGGGACAGCCCGACGACATCGCGCGCGCAGTCGCGTTCCTCGTGGCCGATGATGCCGGTTACATCACCGGCATCAACCTGCCGGTCAACGGTGGTTTGTTGATGGGGTTCTGAGAGACCGCGCGGCGCAAGATCTAGAACGCGCGTTCGAGCACGTCGGGATCGTAGGGTCGGCAATCTCCCTCGAAATTGCCTGGTGAACCCGAGAAATAGAGTACGCCGTTGATGCGGTCGATCTCGATGCGCGCCGACGCCATCATGTTGAAACGCAGCTTGGCAGTGATCTGCTCTTCGGCGATCACGAGATCCTGCAGCGGAATCCACCCGTCGACGCTGTTCCGGGTCGGCGCGGAGAGCGCTTCGGGCAGTTGCACGGTGCCTTGCCCACCGTCGAGCTTCAGCCGCACGCGTCCGTCGCCGGAACGCCCGACCGTCCCGCCCGATTTCCACCACTCGCCCTCGCACACGAGATTGAGGGCCGACGACGCACCTGCCGTTGTATCGGATGGCTGCGCGATTGCAGCGCAGATTCCAAGCGTCATGGCTGCCAGCAGATAACGTCGCATCAGGCCGTCCTTGTTGGAACTTGCGTGGAATCAGCGAAGCGCGGTTGCCGTCTCGCCCTGCGCGTCTTCGCAGAACTTTGCGCGGTACTCCAGGGCCTTGGGCATCAGCGCTTCCAGCGTCTGGATGCGGGTGCCGGGATTGGGATGCGTGGACGAGAACTCCGGCGGCGCCTGGCCACCACTCGCCTCGGACATGCGCTGCCACAGCGGCACGGCCTCGCGGGGATCGAAACATGCGGCGGCGGCGAGCATCAGGCCGACGTTGTCGGCTTCGGTCTCGTGCTTGCGCGCGTACGGCAGCAGATAGCCGTAGCCCATCGCGGCCATGACCATCTTTTGCTGCTGCGGGTCCATGCCGCTCATCGCGCCGGCCATCTGACCGACCTGGGTCAGCTTCTGCTGCGCCATGCGCTGCGCGCCGTGGCGCAGCAGCGCGTGGGCGATTTCGTGGCCCATGACCACGGCCAGCGCATCGGCGTTCTTCGCCACCGGAATCAGACCGGTATAGACCGCCATCTTGCCGCCCGGCAGGCAGAACGCATTGGCCTGGTCGGACTCCAGCACGTTGACCTCCCACTCGAAGGTCTCCGAGAACCGGGTCGGTTCCAGCCCGTGTTCGCGTGCGAGTTCGGCCTCGACCACGTCGACCTTGGCGATCAGGCGTTCGGCGATCAGGCGGACTTCTTTCGAGATCTCGCTGTCGGGATCGACCGGGCGTTCCTGGCCGAGGATTTCCTGGTACGCCTCCAGACCCAGCGCCTTCTCCTGCTTCACGTCGAGCGACCGGTCGATCAGCACGTTCTCGCCCGTCACCGGGTCGACGCTCTGGTTGGAGAAGTAGTAGTAGGCGCCGTATCCCGCGAACAGCAGCAGGACGATGAAGCGCATGCCGAAGCGACGCCGCGGCGCGCGGCCGGGCTGACGACGGTTACCGCCGCCGAAAGGATCCTGTCTCATCTCGTCTCCCCTGACCGGTCGCCCGGCACTGTCGTCAAAGTTCGCGCACTACGCGGAAGCCGAGTCTGGCATTAGTCGTGTCAACCTGCGCGAGTGCCCGCCAGCTGGTGCGGGTCTGCGCCGGTGAACTCGCCCAGGAGCCGCCCCGGATCACCTGGTCGCGGCAGCCGGGATTGACCCAGGCCGAGCCGTCGCCCGGCGCGCGCCGGTAGGTCGCGTGCCAGCAGTCGGCCATCCACTCGCTGACGTTGCCGGCCAGGTCGTGCACGCCCCAGGTGTTGGGTTCGAAGCTGCCGACCGGCGCCGGGCCCCAGTAGCCGTCTTCGTACTCGGGGAAGGCGTTGCCCCAGGCGCGTCCGCCCGGCGAGCGGTCCAGCGCGCCGGTCATGTTGCCGGCGCCGTCGGGCGGCGTGCCCTCGCCCCAGGGATAGCGTTCGGCTGTGCCGTTGCGATACGCGTATTCGAACTCGGCCTCGCTCGGCAGCCGGTAGCGACGGCCGCTCTGCGTCGACAGCCAGTCGACGTAGGCCTGCGCGTCCTTGGCGCTGACATGCAGCACCGGCATCGTGTCGCCGGCCGGACGGCCGACGTAATCGGAGCGCCAGTCGACGTTGCTGCGACGGAGAAAATTGCCGGTGCGCTCGTCGTAGGCGAGCGAGAAGCCGCGTCGCACCGCGCGCGACTGGAAGCCCGTGGCATCGACGAAGCGCCGGAACTCGCCGACGGACACTTCGCGCACACCCATCGCGAAGCCGCGTTCGAAACGGATCGCGTGCCGCGGCGATTCGTTGTCCTCGGCATCGCGGTCGCCGGGCAGCGCACCCATCATGAAACCGCCGTGCGGCAGCACCACGACCTGCGGCCCGCGTGCGCCGCCTTCCAGCGCGTCGGTGAACACCTGGCCGGGACGGAAGTCGCCGTAATGCACGGTGCGGTCGATGCGTTCGCGCAGGTCGTTGACCACCGGATCGCCCGGCTCGGCGATGCCGATGATCTGCGCCAGCCGTTCGCGTGCGACCACGACGCCGTTGATGCCCGGCAAGGCGTCCACGCCTTCGTCGCGCAACCTGCGGATGTGCGCCTCGCGCATACGCTGCAAACGTTGCTCGGCATCGCCGACGGTCGGAAAGCCCGGGCGGATCGTCGTCGCATGCGCCAGCCAGCGCGACGCGCCGCTGTAGTTGGCTTCGTCGGCCGCCAGTTCGGCGCGGCGGATCATCGCGCTTTCGACCGCGGCCATGCCCTGCAACGCACGCGGCTGGCCCGGACGCAGCGCCGCGGCCTCGCGGAACAGCGCCAGCGCACCGCCGCCCGCCTCGCCCAGCTCGCCGGCCTGCAACGCACGTTCGGCCGCGCGGTTGAGTTCCCACAGCCGGTCGCTGTCGTCGACGCGTTCGAGATAGCGCACCACCGCCTCGTCGCCGGCCGCGAGATAGCGCGCAACCGCGGCGAAATCGTGCGCGGCGCGCATGCCGGCGATCGAGTCGAGTTCGTCGGCCTCCACCAGCGCCTGCGTGCCGAGGGCCAGCAGGCGCGACTGCGCGCGTTGCAGGCGAGTCCGTGCGGCCCGTTCGCTGCCGGGTAGCCGCGACAGGGCGAGATACAGCGGAATCGCCGAGGTCGGCGTCGCATAGAGATCGTCGGCGGCCAGCGCGGTGCGCGCCTGTTCCAGCGCCTCGGCCTCGCCGTCTTCGGCGATGACCACCGGCGGCGGCGTCCAGTTGAGCTCCGGCACCACCGCGTCGTCGCCGGTGATGGTCACGCTGCCGTCTCCGGACGCCGCGTCGGTGTCGGCATCGCCTTTGCAGCCCGCCAGCACGAGCACGCCCAACAGGCCGACGACGAAGATACTGCGCAAACCGGGCTCCCTGGACCGCATCGCGTCAGATTAATCCATCACGGCCGTGGCGGCGATGCGACAGCGCCGGCGATTGCCGCCATCGGCCCGCACCGCTAGGCTTTCGCGCATGTCATCTCCCAACTTTGCCTGGATCGACGATCCGGCGATCCTGCGGGCCCGCCTGCCCGACGCCCCGACCCGCATCGGTCTGGATACCGAGTTCATCCGCGAACGCACGTTCTGGCCCCAGCTCGCGCTGGTACAGATCGCGTTCGAGGGCGCAGACGGCATCGAAGTGCTGCTGGTCGATCCGCTGGCGCCGGGCATTGCCGAAGCGCTGCGTCCGCTGCTGGCCGATGCGTCGATCCTCAAGATCATGCACAGCGCCAGCGAGGACCTCGTCGCATTCGGTCACGCCTGCGGCGCGGTGCCGGCGCCGCTGTTCGATACCCAGATCGCCGCCGCGCTGTCGGGCACGGGCGCGGGCATGGGCTACCAGCGTCTGGTGCAGGAAACGCTGGGCGTCGCGCTGGCCAAGGGCGAGACGCGTTCGGACTGGCTGCGGCGTCCGCTGTCGGCGACCCAGCTCGAATACGCGGTCGACGATGTCGCGCATCTGTTCGCGCTGCACGACGTGCTCGCCAGCAAGCTCGACGCGCTGGATCGCGCGGACTGGCTGGTCGAGGACTGCGCCAGGCTCGTCGCCACCGCCGGCAACATGGAAGGCGATCGCTGGCCACAGCTCGGCGGCCGCGCCGGTCTGTTCCTCGATGCCGATGCGCAACGCAGGCTCGCCCGCCTGCTGCGCTGGCGCGAAACCTATGCGCGCGCCACCGACCGACCGCGCAGCTGGATTCTCGACAACGAACTCGCCACCCTGCTCGCCCGCGATCCGCCTGCGGACACGTCGGCGCTGCAGCAGCGGCTGGATGCGCACCCCAAGGCGCCGCGCAAGCTGACCAGCGTGATCTGGCAGGCGCTGACGACCGAGCTGCCGGACGAATCCGAGATGCCGCTGTCGCGCGGCGAGGAACCCGACCGCAAGCAGCTCAAGCGTCTGCAACAGGCGGTCGCCGAACGCAGCGCCGAGATCGGACTGCCTGACGGCGTGCTGGCCTCGCGCAAGTGGCTCGAAGCGCTGGTCGAAGGTGCCGACTGGCCGGGCGCGTTGTCGGGCTGGCGTCGTGGTCAGCTGGAACCGTCGCTGGCACCGTTGCTCGACAGGGCTGGCGAGCCCGCAGCGGGGACCGTATAATCGCCACGCATCATGTGGGGCCATAGCTCAGCTGGGAGAGCGCGTCGTTCGCATCGACGAGGTCAGGAGTTCGATCCTCCTTGGCTCCACCACTCGATACCGCCGGAAAGCCAGGACCCAGGTCCTGGCTTTTCTGCTTCCGGAGTCCGGAGAATTCCGCGCGCTCAGGCGCGGTACTGCTTCTCTTCGACGAAGCGCGAACCGGCGAGCCGGTTGATCGTGTTCTTGACCTCGATCCGGTCGCCGTTGTGCCGCGCGACTGCGCGTGCGAGCTCGATGAATTCGTCACCGAAATCCTGCGCGGCTTCCTTCGCGCGCAGCGCGTCCTGCACGTCCCACATGCGTGTATTGGCTTCGCGCAACGCGGTCTTGAGTTCGGCCATCTCGGGCTGCTTGTCCGCCAGGGGTGCCCACAGCGGCAGCAGGCCGTCGAGTTCGGTGCGGACGTTGACCAGCTTCTGTGCATCGCCGATGCGCTCGGCCTTGATCTCGAGGATGGTGATCTTGTCGGCGAGTTCGCCGATCGACACCGGGGCCATCAGAGTGCTCACGGATTGTCCTCTTCGCGCATGTCGTGGGCGCCAATGGTAACGCGACGCTGAAGGCGCTTCGCGCGACGCGCGCTCGAATCCCAGCGCGCCGCGGCGCGTGCTGCATCGCGGCGTAAACTGTGCGCCGGCGCGATCGGCGCCGTGTGTGTGGAGCTGCCGTGCGTTTCAAGGACCGCCTGCCCGTGTGGCTGCACGACTGGCTCGACATCGTCCTGCCGATCGGCCAGATCCTGCTGATCCTGATCGTCGCCTGGCTGCTGCGGCTGCTGGTGCGCCGGATCATTGAACGCATCGGCCACCGCTACACGCTGCCAGTCGAAGCCGTGGTCGGCGGGCGCCGCGTCACCTCGTTCCTGATCTATGCCGCGGCGCTGCTGTTGATCCTCGAGCGCATGGGCGTGTCCGGCACGGTGCTGTGGACGGCGTTCACCGGTTTCGCCGCAGTGGCGGCGGTCGCGTTCTTCGCCGCTTGGAGCGTGCTGTCGAACATCTTCTGCACGATGCTGATCCTCACCACGCGTCCGTTCCGCCTCTACGACCACGTCGAGCTGCTGGAGAACGGCGAGAAGCCCGGCCTGCGCGGCCAAGTAGTCGACATCAACCTCGTCTACACCACGCTGCGCGAGACCGACGACGGCGATGGAGCAGGCACCAGCCTGCAGATTCCCAACAGCCTGTTCTTCCAGCGTGCGCTGCGCCGCTGGCGTGGCGGCGCGCTGCCTGCGGCACGTGGCGGCGCCGCCGCAGGCGATCCGCTGGACGTCTGACCGCTGCGACGCCTCAGGTCAGCGCAGCGGTCACGATGATCTCGATGCGCCAGCCCGGATCGGCGAGCCTGCCTTCGATCGTCGCGCGCGCCGGCCCTTGACCCGCCACCACCCAACGATCCCATTCGGCGTTCATGCCGGCGAAATCGGCGATGTCGGCGAGCACCACCTGCGCCTGCAGGATCCGCGTCTTGTCACTGCCGGCCTGCGCGAGCAGCGCATCGATGGCCTCGAGCACCTCGCGCGTCTGCGTGCCGATGTCGGCGCCCTTGCTCTCGGGCACCTGCCCGGCGCAGTAGACGGTGTCGTTGTAGATCGTGGCCTCGGACATGCGTGGGCCGGCGTCGATGCGCTTCATTGGACTGCCTCGGTCTGTAGGGCGCCCATGCTGGACGGCGCGAGTGTCGACGACAAGCCGACGCGCGTCCTCAGTCCTCGCGCTCGCCCGGCACCACGGTGTCGCCGCCCAGCACTTCGCGCACGTAGAGCCGCTTGACCAGCACGTAGACGACGACCGTCAGCGGCGCTGCGAGCAGCAGACCAGCGGCGCCCTGCAGGCTGCCGAAGATCACCAGCGAGAACAGCAGCAGCGCGGGCGGCAGTTCGACGGCGCGTTGCTGGATCAGCGGCTGCAACACGTTGCTCTCGATCTGCTGCAGCACGACGTAGAGCGCGATCGTCGCGAAGCCGACCTGCGGGCTGACCGTGAAGGCCAGCAGGATGCCGGGAATGGCGGCGACGATCGGCCCGATGATCGGCACGAAGTCGAGCAGGAACGCGATCAGCGCAAGCGCGAACGCGGCCGGCACGCCCAGCAGCCACAGACCGATGCCGGTCATGATGCCGACGACCAGCATCGCGACGAGCTGGCCACCCAGCCACAGGCGCAGCGCACGACCGCTGGAATCGAGCGCATCGGCCGCGGCCTTCTTCGCCGACGGCGGTACCAGATGCAGCAGGCCGTTGCGGTACATCTCCGGCTGCGCGGCGATATAGATCGCGCCGACCAGCACGAGGAACATGTCGATCGTGCCGCTGGAGACCGTCATCGCGATCGCGCCGGCGCCGCTGGCGATGCGGCCCATGTTGTCGCCGATGGTGTCGAGCTGCTCCTGGATGAGGCTGCCGACGCTGGTCTCGCCCAGCCACTGCTGGAACTGGGCGTAGGCCGCTGGCAGCGTGTCGGTGAGCGTGGCGAGTTCGCGCGTGGCCTGCGCGCCGAACATCCACAGCAGCAGGCCCAGGCCGCCGATCAGCACGACGAGCACGATCGCCAGCGCGACGCCGTGCGGTATCGGCACGAAGCGGCGCAGCAGTCCGGCCAGCGACAGCAGCAGCGCGGCGACGACGATCGCGCCGAATACCAGCATGAAGACCGGCGTGAGCGCCCAGCACAGCACCAGCACGGCAAGCAGTGCGAGGACGATCAGAACTTGACGGGTGAAGTACGCGAGATCCTGCGACGCGGGCATGGTCGATCCGATGGGGAGAGGAGCCGCGTCGCAACGCGGCGCTCCTTGTCCCATATCGCGCGTGCAAATCCGGTGGAGCGCTCAGCGCAGCTGGCTGTCCTTGCTGCCGCGTCGGTTGTAGCCGCTGTGCGCATCGTCATCGTCGTGCATGGCCTGGCACGCGACGCACAGGCGCACGCCGGGCACCGCGCGACGTCGCGCTTCGGGAATCGGCGCGTCGCATTCTTCGCAGTGCGTCAGCCCCGGCCCGCTGCGCAACTGGCTGCGGGCACGCTCGATCGCATCTTTTACGGTGGCGTCGATCTGGTCCTGCACCGCGCCATCGCCAGCCCAACCAGTGGCCATGACGGCCTCCTGCATGTCGCATATTGACGAGGTGTGGACGCTAGCAGGCGCCGCGTTGACTCGGGATGAGCAGCCGCCCCGGTCATAATGGCGTCGATTCCGCTGGAGGACCGACATGGCCCTGACCCTGCTGCTGCGCTGTACCGATCTCGAACGCACCCGCGCGTTCTACACCGCCCTGCCCGGCTTTTCCGTGGCGCCATCGACCGGCGACACGCTGACCATCACCGGCCATGGCGCGCGCGTCGTCTTCACCGCTGCCGACCTCTGGCACCGCGCGCCCACGCTGACCGGCACGCTCTACTTCACCGTTCCCGACATCGACGCGGTCTTCGTCGAAACGCAGGGCCGCGCGCAGCTCGCGTGGACGCTGCAGGACATGCCCTATGGCGCCCGCGAGTTCGGCATCGTCGACTGCAACGGCTACATCCTGGCGTTCCAGCAAGGCGCCTGAAATGGCTGATGTGCGTACGCCGCGGCTCGCCATCGTCGGTGGCGGGCCGGCCGGCCTGTTCGCTGCCGAACGCGCGCGCGCGGCGGGACTGGATGTCGATCTGTTCGAAGCCAAGGGCTCGGTCGGGCGCAAGTTCCTGATCGCCGGCAAGGGCGGCTTGAACCTCACCCATTCCGAGTCGCGCCCTGCCTTCGATGCGCACTACGGCGCGCGCGATGCTGTGGTCGGTAGCTGGCTTGACCGCTTCGACGCGCAGGCGCTGCGCGACTGGGCCGCGGCGCGCGGCGTGCCGACCTTCGTCGGCAGCTCCGGGCGCGTGTTTCCCGAGGACCTCAAGGCCGCGCCGCTGTTGCGCGGCTGGGTGCGGCAACTGCGCGAGGACGGTGTGCGCTTCCTTGTGCAGCATCGCTGGACCGGCTGGGACGACGACGGCGCGCTGGTGTTCGAAACCCCGGATGGCAGCGTGCGCCACGTCGCCGACGCCACGCTGCTTGCGATGGGTGGCGCCAGCTGGCCGGAACTCGGCTCCGATGGTCGGTGGCAGCCGGTGCTGTCGGCGCGCGGCGTCGACGTCGCCCCCTTGGTGCCGGCGAACTGTGGGTTCGACATCGGCTGGAGTGCACATCTCGCCGAGCGTCACGTCGGTGCGCCGCTGAAACCGGTGGTGCTGCACTGGACCGGTCTCGACGGTACACCGCATGCGCTGCAGGGCGAATGCGTGCTGACGACGACCGGCATCGAGGGCAGCGCGATCTATGCGATCTCCGGAACCTTGCGCGACACGATCGCCCGCGATGGCAGCGCAGTGCTGAACCTGGATCTGGCGCCGGGGCGCAATCTCGAGCGCCTGCAGACCGACCTGGCGCGTCCGCGTGGCCGCCGCAGTGTCGGCGAACACCTGCGCCGGGCGACGGGTCTCGATGCCGCGAAGACAGGATTGCTGTTCGAACTGCTCGATCGCGCCGCACTCGATGATCCGCCGCGCGTCGCCGCTGCGATCAAGCGCCTGCCGCTGCGACTGCAGGCGCCGCGACCGATCGAAGAAGCGATCAGCAGCGCCGGTGGCGTGCGTCTGGAGGCGACCGGCGATGCATTGATGCTCGATGCGCTGCCCGGCGTGTTCGTCGCCGGCGAAATGCTGGACTGGGAAGCGCCGACCGGCGGATATCTGCTGACCGCGTGCTACGCGAGCGCCGCGGTCGCGGTGGATGGCGTACTGGCGTGGCTGCAGCGCGAGAAGCCGGCCGCCTGACAGGCGCGACGCGTTTTTTCAGTCCAGCGACTCCGAAAGCCGGAATTCCGATTCGAAACGACGCGGGCGTCCGTCGAGCGGATCGTCGAATGCGAGTGCGCGGGCCAGCAGCTGCAACGGCGGCCGCGCGCCGTCGTCATCCTGCAGCGTCGGATACCAGGGGTCGTGCAGGATCGGCGCGCCGAGCGCGGCCATGTGCACGCGCAGCTGGTGCTTGCGTCCGCTGACCGGCGACAACGCATAACGCCACAACCTGACGCCGCGTTCGCGCAAGTCGATGTGTGTCTCACTGTTCGGCGCGCCGTCGACCTCGGACATGCGGAAGAACGGCTCGCCGCGCTCGATGCGGCTGCGGCGCGTCATCGGGAACGCGAGCGCCGGTAGCGGCGGCGCCAGCGCTTCGTATGTCTTGCATATGCGCGATTCGCGGAACAGCGCCTGGTACGCGGCGCGGCTCGCGGGATCGGCCGAAAACAGCACCAGCCCGGCCGTGCCGCGATCGATGCGATGCAACGGCACCAGATCCGGATTGCCGAGCGTCGCCACAAGCCGTGTCAGCAGGGTCTGGGTGACGAAGGCGCCGGTCGGCGCGACTGGCAGGCCATGCGGTTTGTCGGCGACCACGAGGTGCGCGTCGACATGGAGGATGCGTTCGGCCGCATCGATCACCGGCTCGTCGATGACCTCGCGGTAATAGCCGATCTCGGCGCCGACGCGGTACGGCGTTTGCAGCGTGACGGGATCGCCCTGCGCATCGAGCACCCTGCCCCGCGCCACGCGATCCCGCCAGATCGATGCGTCGACCCGCGGGAAATGCGCGACCAGCGCATCGAACACGCTGGCCCACGGGCCCGGCGGCAGTTGCAGCCGGCTCGCCGGCACGCCGTCCCGCGGCGGAAACCGCGGGCGGCTCATGCGCGCGGATCAGTCGGTTTCATCGTCCTCTTCGCGGCCCTGCTGGCGGATCACCGCTTCCTGGCGCGCGTCCTCGATCGACCACAGGATCGCGCCGGTGTCGGCCTTGCGCGTGTCGAACACGAACGTGCCGGTCAGCGGTGTATCGGCCTTCAGATCACCCGCTTCGTACAGCGCCCACATCTCCTCGCCGTAATGCGTGTCGGCGAGTTCCGGCGCGAAGCGCGCGAGCGTGTCGCGCACGTTGTGCACGTCGCGCAGCAGCATGTCGCGCGCGGCGTTGTTGCCGGCCGCGCTGACGACCTGCGGGAAATCGATCAGCACCGGTCCGTCGGGCGTCGCCAGCACGTTGTACTCGGACAGATCGCCATGGACCATGCCCAGCACCAGCATCCGCACGATGTCGCGCACCAGCATCAGATGCCATTCGCGGGCCTGGTCGGGCTCGAGATCCACTTCGGCCAGACGCGGCGCGCTGAAACCTTCGGCGTCGGTGACCAGATCCATCAGCAGCACGCCGTGGAAGAAGCCGTAAGGCTGCGGCACGCGCACGCCGGCATCGGCCAGGGCGTAGAGCGCATCGACCTCGGTGGTCTTCCACGCGGCTTCCTGTTCGCGACGGCCGAACTTGGTCGCCTTGCCCATCGCACGCTGTTCGCGGCTGCCACGGACCTTGCGGCCTTCCTGGTACTGCACGCGCGCCTGGAAACTGCGCTGCGCCATGTCCTTGTAGACCTTCGCGCAACGCACCTCGTCGCCGACCTGGACGACATATACCGAAGCCTCTTTGCCGCTCTTGAGCGGTCGCAGCACAGCATCGATGATGCCGTCCTCGATCAGTGGCTGCAGTCCCTGCGGGATCTTCATGGTGCCGTGGGGCTCCGGGTTTGGCCTGACATTGTGCGGCCTGCGCCGGCCGCGCGCCCGAACGGCACCCGACCGGCGCGACGCATCAGCGCGCCCGCAGCCCCATCTCCTCGAGCAGCGCCGGCGCCGGATACACCTTGGCCATCAGCCAGCGCATGTAGCGCATGTCGACGTGGATCGCGCGCTTGTAGCGCGGATCGAACCACCAGCTGGCGCTGACCGACTCCCAGTTGCTGTCGAAGTTCAAGCCGACCAGTTCGCCGCGCGCATTGAGCACTGGCGAGCCGGAGTTGCCGCCGGTGGTGTCGAGATTGGTCAGGAAGTTCACCGGCTGGGTGCCGAGCGAAGCTTCCGCGGTGCCTTCGAAATCGCCCTTGGCGATCGCATCGAGCAGCGGCTGCGGCACGTCGAACGGCACCTGCCCGGTGTGCTTCTCGACGATGCCGGCGACGGTGGTCACCGGCGAGAACGCCACCGCATCGCGCGGTGCCAGTGCTTCCACCTTGCCGTAGCTGACGCGCAGCGTGCCGTTGGCATCCGGATACACCGCGCGGCCCTGCTGCGCGCGCCATGCGAACAGCGCACGCATGTAGGCCGGGCGCAGCCGCAGCTGTTCGCCTTCGCGGGTCTTGCGCGCGTCCTCGGCATCGAGCTGCGCAGCGACCAGCTGCGCGGCCAGTGCGAGCAGCGGATCGTCGGCCAGCGGACGACCGGCGCGGGCATCGGCGAACCGCGACAGGCGCTGCGCCTCGTCACCCAGTGTCGTGCGCGCATAGACCGTGTCCAGCGCCGTCTTCAACGATTCGGGCGTGCGGCCGAACGCGGCGTCGAACGCTGGCAGGCGCTGCGCGTCCGGCAACTGCTGGTAGCGGCCGACCAGCACGCCGAGCACGGCCTTCTCCGCCGACGGCGCGTAGCGACGCTGCGCCTGGCGCAGCACGCCTTCGATCAGCGCGTGGTCGCGCCGCTGGTAGCCGGTCTCGCGCGCGGCATCGTCGGCTTTCGCCGATTCGATGCGCAGGCGTTCGAGCAGTAGCGCAGAGCGCAGCAGCTGGGTCTGGCTGGCGACGAGGGTCAGCAACTGGTCGCGCGCAGCCGCGGCATCGGCCTGGCCGAGGATCGCCTGCAGCGCGGCGATGTCGGTCGCGTCTTCGCCCGTGGTCGCGGCCAGCATCGCGGCCTCGTCCTCGCCACGCAGGCGCACGGCGTCGCTGCGCAGCAGGCCTTCCAGCTCACCGGCGGCGCGCTTGCGGTTGTTCTTCAGTGACTGCAGCTGCGAGGCGTAGCGGGTGCGGATGTCGGCATCGTCGGCGCCCGCGGTCTCGACCGCGTCGATCAGCGCATCGAACACCGTCACACGCTGCGGCAGCACGCGCGCGACATGGGCATCGAACTCGGCCGCGGTGCGATGCCGGAAGGTCGTGCCCGGATAGCCGGCGAGCATCGCGTAATCGCCGGAGTGCAAGCCGCCGCGGGCGATCTGCAGGTGCGCCGGCGGTGCGTACGGCACGTTGTCAGCGCTGTAGTCGGCCGGCTTGCCGTCGCGGCCCACATAGGCGCGCAGCAGGATGAAATCGCCGGTGTGGCGCGGCCACATGAAGTTGTCGATCTCGTCGCCGTAGTTGCCGATCGCACGCGGCGGCGCATAGACCAGACGCACGTCGCGCAGCTCCAGCTGACGGATGCGATAGAAATCGGTGCCGTAATACATGTTGGCGACGCTGCAACGCACCTCGCCCGATTGCTCGCACGCGGCAACGATGCGCTTGCCGGCGGCGTCCACCGCATCAAAGTACGCGCGCCCGGTCTTGCCGCGGGCATCAGCCAATACTTCGTCGGTGACCTTGTCGAAGCCGACTGTCACCAGCACGCGGAAATCCGGGTTCGACGGACGCTCGTCTCCGCGGCCTTCGGCGATGAAACCGCCGTCGATGATGTTGCGCTCGGCGCTGCTGTTGTACTGGATCACGCCGTAGGCGACGTGGTGGTTGGTCAGCAGCAGGCCTTCATCGGAGACGAAGGCGCCGGTGCCGCCACCGACCTTGACCACGGCGCTGAGCGGCGGCGCGGTGACGTCGGCCAGCGCATCGGCGCGACCTCGGAAACCCGCCTCGCGCATCGGCTTGGCGATGTCGGGCAGCTGGGTCGGCATCCACATGCCTTCATCGGCGTGTGCGGTCACGGCGGACAGGGCGAGGCCAGCGGCAAGCGCGGCGGTGGCGGGACGGCGGAGCGGCATGCGGGACATCCGAAAGAACCTGGCGAGCCGCGACCTTAGCCAGCGGTCGCGGCCGGGGCAACGGTCGGAGGTCATGGCGGGGCGATTCGGTATCGCCGGGGCTCGAGGTGAGTATGTTTTCCCCCTCCCCCTCTGGGGGGAACGCCTGCCCCGTGCTTGATACGGGGTGCCCGGAGAGCCTGCCCCCGCGAAGGCGGGGGCGGATCAGGGTGCTTTGGGGGAGTCTTCCTGTAGTGCCCCAGCCCTCACCCGACGCGCTTGGCGCGCCGACCCCGGATCGGGTCCGGGGCAGGCTCTCTCCCGAAGGGAGAGGTGTTTGCCTCGCGCGAACTGGAAAAACTCGCAGCCTGGGACAATCGCCAGTCAACTCTCCGCCGGTCGCACCCGCCAGACCGGGATCATCGTGACCGTCTCGGACTCACTCATCAGCTGCAGTTCGCCGTCCTGAATCATTGCGGTCAGGCGCATGCTCCGCTGCAGCAGGCCGACCGCCTCATCGATCTTCGCCGGATCGAGATCGACCACGGTGAGGTTCTTCAGACGCGTCAGCGAGTTCGCGATCCGGTCCCACCAGATCTGCGCGGCGTTGCCGCTGTAGTTCACCACCACGACCTGGCGCGAGCGGCCGCTGGCCTTGCGGATGCGGCTTTCGTCGGGCTGGCCGAGGTCGATCCACTGCTCGATGTCGCCGGTGTAATCGCGGCGCCACAGATCCGGTTCTTCCTCGTTGCTGAGGCCGCGGCCGAACTCGAGGCGTTCATCGGCGAACAGCGCGAAGGTGATCAGCCGCACCATCAGACGCGCTTCGGTTTCCGACGGATGCTGCGCCAGCACGAGATCGCGCGAAGCATAGTAATGCCGGTCCATGTCGGTGACCTGGAGTTCGGCTTTGTAGACGGTGGCCTTGGGCGCCATGAGGAAAGGTCTGCGCGAGAGAGGCGCGATTGTAGGTTAAACAGGCGTCAAGGCCGGGCGCGGATGTGGTCACGAGCACATCATTCCTTGGCTGCGAGCATGCGCGACATGCCTGATCCACGCCGTTCCGCCCCCGCCCCCCTGTTTTCCGACACCACGCCGCCCGTGCTGCTCGAGCGCGTCGACGCTTGGGATCTTGCCGTCGCCGACGGCCCGGTCATCGCGACCGCGATCCACGACGGCCACGCCTTGCGTCCGTCCCTGCGCTCACGCGTCAAGCTCGACGACGATGCGCGCTGGCGCGAGGAAGACCCACTCACCAGCCTGCTGACCCAGGTCGGCGACACCCGACTGAGGGTGCGCCAGTCGCGCTTCGAGATCGATCTCAATCGCCCGCGGGCCGAGGCCGTCTACACCGGTCCCGAGGCCTGCTGGGGTCTCGATGTCTGGACCACGCCGCTCGACGACGCCGAACGCGAAACCTCGCTGGCGCTGCATGACCGCTTTTACGACACGATCGGCGAGCTGATCGACCGCACCGTGGCCCGCTGGGGCAGCGCGCTGCTGATCGACATCCACAGCTACAACCACCGCCGCGATGGACCCGACGCCGCGCCCGCGTCGCAGGACGCCAATCCGGATATCGAACTCGGCATCACCACGCTCGACCCCGAGCGCTGGGGCCAAACCGCGAAGCGCTTCGCCAACGTGCTGCGCCGACATCCGGTACGCGGCGCGCTGCCTGACGTGCGCTGCAATGTGCGCTTCCCGACCGGCGGCCACTTTCCCGAATGGGTCTTCGAGAACTGGGGCGATCGCGTCTGCACGATCTCGCCCGAGTACAAGAAGATCTTCATGGACGAATGGAGCGGCCAGGCGGACATCCCCGCGCTGTACGAACTGCGCGATGGTCTATCGCATGCGGTCGACGCGGTGCGTCCGGAGTTCCTCAAGTGAGCGCGGGCGTTGCCCGGCGGCCGGTCGCACGACCGTTGCCGCCGGTGGCCGCGCGTGTGGACAACGCGCTCGCCGCGCTCGACGCGCGGCTCGACTGGCTGCTCGCGCTGTCGCCGCTCGATGGCGTGGGCCTTTGGAATGCATTCGAGACGTCGGGCCGAACACTCGAACCCACGCTGCGCTATGTCGATCTCGACACCGATCTGGTCGAGACGCGCCAGGCGCTCGATTCATTGCCTGTCGCCGACATCGAATCCCCCGCGCTGCGGTCTCTGCTGGCCGAGAAGCAGGGCGAACTCGGCCGCATGATCGATCTGGTCGAACAGCGCGACCAGGTCGGTTTCGTCGATGCCAGCGTCGCGCTGTTCGGCGCGGTGGAACCGGAACTGTTGGTGCTCGCCGAGCGCATTCTCGCGAGCGTGGGCAGCGGTGAACCGCTGGCCGCCGACTGCGGCATCGACGAGGTGCGCAGCCAGGTCGACGCCGAGATCGCCTGGTATCGCGCGCAGGCGCCGGACTTCCATATCGATGTCGTCGTCGATACCGACATCAGTTCGATGCTGATGGTCTCGCACGGCACGTTCTACATCGACGGCAACATCCGCCTGCCGCGCGCACGCGTGCAGCCGCTGATCCAGCACGAGATCGGCACGCATGTGGTCACCCGCCACAACGGCCGCCAGCAGGCCCTGCGCCAGCTCGAAGTCGGTCTGGCGCACTACGACCCGATGCAGGAAGGCCTCGGCGTGCTCGGCGAATTCCTCACCGGCTATCTGCCCGGAGAACGCCTGCGCATCCTCGCTGCACGTGTGGTCGCGACCTCGATGGCCGCACATGGCGAACAGTTGCCGGCGATCTTCGCCTGCCTGCACGAAACCCATGACATGCCGACCGACGACGCTTTCGACGTCGCCGTGCGCGCGCGACGTGGCGGCGGCCTGACCAAGGACGCCGTCTATCTGCGCGGCTTGCGCGATCTGCTCGCCTATCTGGAAGCCGGCGGCGACTTCGATGCTTTGTTCCTCGGCAAATTCGCACTGCCGCAGCTGGAACTGCTGGACGCGCTGGTCGACGACGGCTGGATCGTGCCGCCTGCCCTGCTGCCCCGCTACACCACCCACGAGGATTTCCGCAGCCGCCTCGACGCCTGCCGGCGTACGCCGGTCGAGCGCCTCTTCCACACACACCGCACCCCGGAGCATGCTGCATGACAGACGGACATCCCCTGCGTTTCGGCTTTGTCGTCAACGACGTCGACACCGAGCAGGACAACTACACGACGATCCGTCTAGCCCGCCGCGCCCTGTCGCGCGGCCATGAGATCGCCCTGGTCGGTCTCGCCGATTTCACCTACGACGCCGACGGCACCGTGCGCGCCTGCGCGCACATGCCTTGCGGACAGGACTACGCCGACGATGCGGCGCTCCTCGCCGACCTGCAGTCGGACGAGTGTCCCACCGAGCGCATTTCCGTCGATGATCTCGACGTGCTGATGCTGCGCAGCGATCCCGCCGACGAAATGGTCGAACGCCCCTGGGCACCCGGCAGCGGCCTGCTGTTCGCGCAGCTCAGCGCGCTGAAGCACGCGCTGGTGGTCAACGATCCCACGCACCTGACCGATGCCTCGAACAAGACCTATTTCCAGCATTTTCCCGAAGACGTCCGGCCGGTCACCTGCATCAGCTGCAACATCGACGAGATCAAGGCCTTCATCGAAGCGCGCGAGGGCTACGGCGTCATCAAGCCGCTGCAGGGCTCCGGTGGCCAGAGCGTCTTCGTGGTCACGCCGGAAAGCGCCGGCAACCTCAACCAGATGATCGACGCGGTACTGCGCGACGGCTATGCGATCGCGCAGGAATATCTGCCCAAGGCGAAAGACGGCGACCTGCGTCTGCTGATGCTCAACGGCCGCCCGCTCGAAGTCGACGGCACCTACGCCTGTATCCGTCGCTACAACGACAGCGGCGATGCGCGCAGCAACATCAGCGCCGGCGGCAAGTACGAAATGGCCAAGCCCGATGCCGATGCACTGCGTCTGGCCGAACTGGTCGCGCCGAAGCTGATCCGCGACGGCATGTACTTCGTCGGTCTCGACATCGTCGGCGACAAGCTGATGGAAGTGAACGTCGACACGCCCGGCGGCATCAACATGCTCGAGGAGCTGACCGGTCTCGATTTCTCCGGCCGCATCCTCGATGACCTCGAGCGCAAGCTGCGCCTGCGCAAGCATTACGGCAAGACGCTCAGCAACGTCGAACTGGCGATGCTGTAAGACGTGACGCGTCAGATCCGGTTGGCGATCTCGATGAGGTTGCCATCCGGATCACGGACATAGACGGACAGAATCGGGCCGGTCGCCCCCGTACGGGGCACCGGCCCGTCTTCTATGTGGACGCCTGCAGTGCGCAGTTCGGCCTGCACCAGGTCCAGCGGCGTTGTCGTCAGCAGACACAGGTCCGCCGAACCGGGCGTCGGTCGCAACGCCTTCGGTTCGAACGCGTGACCGGCCTGGTGCAGATTGATCTTCTGCACGCCGAAAGCGAGCGCGCGCCGGCCTTCGCCGAAGGTCACGACCTGCATGCCGAACACGCGGCCGTAGAACGCGCAGGTCGCGTCGATATCGGCGACGGTCAGCACCAGATGGTCGAGGGCGTCGATGTGCATGGGGATCAGTCTCCGGTCGAGGCGGTGGACGGATGCGGGGGCGACCGCGTATCCGGTGCGTGACGCTGCAGGTGCCGCGCCGCGACGAACGCGAGCACCAGCATCACGAGCGCGCCGCCGGCCAGCACCGGCCAGCCGCCATGCGCCCACAGCCAGCCGCTGGTCGCACCGATCAGGCTCGAGCCCATGTAGTACGACAACAGATACAGCGAGGCCGCATGGCTGCGATGCGTGCGGCCGAGCCGGCCTACCCACGCGCTCGCCGCGGCATGCGCGATGAAGAAGCCGATCGTCAGCAGCACCAGGCCCGGCACGATCATCCACAGCGTCGGCGCGAGCGTCAGCAGCACGCCGGCGGCGGCCAGCAGTACCCCGGCGACGACGACCGGGCCGCGGCCGAAACGATCCGACAGTCCGCCGGCGACCGTCGAACTGACGATGCCGAACACGTATGCGCTGAAGATCCAGCCGATTTCGGCCTGCGACAGATCGAACGGCGCCGCGCCGAGCCGGAAGCCGAGATAGTTGTAGACGCTGACGAACACGCCCATGACCAGGAAGGGAATCGCGAACAGCCACGGCAGCAGCGGATCGCGCAGATGTCCGCCCCAGGCGCGCAGATGGAAGCGCAGATTGACCCCGCGCTGGCGCACGAAATGCCGCGATTTCGGCAGCAGCCAGACGAAGGCGATCGCGACCAGCAGATCGAATCCACCGAGCAGCGCGAGCGCGGTGCGCCAGTCGAACCAGTCGGTCAGAAAGCTCACCGACAGCCGCCCCATCATTCCGCCGAAGGCATTGCCGGCGACGTACAGCCCGACTGCCGACCCCAGCCGTTGGGCCGGGAATTCCTCAGCGAGATAGACCATTGCCACCGCCGGCACACCGCCCATCGCGATGCCGGCGAGCGCCCGCACGATCACGAGACTCGGCCAGTGCGACAGCATCGCGGCGAGCATCGTCAGTACCGCCGCGACGGCCATCGATACGAACATCAGGCCGCGGCGTCCGAGATTTTCCGAGACCGCGCCGGCGCAGAAGATCGACAGCGCCAGACCCAGCGTAGCCAGCGACAGCGGCAGCGAACTCGCCGCCGGCCCCACGCCGAACTCGCGCGCGAATTCGGGCAGCAGCGGCTGCACGCCGTACAGCAGCGAAAACGTGGCGAAGCCGGCGAGGAACAACGCAAGGCGGATACGGCCGGGGCGCAGAGGCGCCGGCGAAGTGACAGACATCGGGGACGGGTGCAGCGACGTGGGCGGTCAGTATCGGTCTGCGGGGTCACGCAGGCCAGTCAAAGGGATGGATTGGTGTGTCACGGTCGCTCGCACACGTATACGACCGGCGCGCAGGTCTCAGCCCGGCGCAGGCCCCGCCGGCACCGGCGCATTGCCGCCACGCACAACGCGCACCGGCACCGACTTGCCCGCGGGCACATGACTGTCGATCGCATGGTGCGAGACCGGGATCAGCGGATTGCATTCCGGGTAATAGGCCGCGATGCAGCCGCGCGGAATGCGGTACGGAATCGCGCGCAGGCCGCCGACTTCGCGGATCTCGGGATCATTGTCGAAATCCGCCGCCAGGGTGATCTGTTCGCCATCACCCAGACCCAACTCGGCGATGTCGTCGGCGTTCATCAGCACCACGCGGCGCGTGCCGTCGATGCCGCGGAAGCGGTCGTGATAACCGTAGACCGTGGTGTTGAACTGGTCGTTGCTGCGCACGGTCAGCAGTCGATAGCGCCCCGCCTTGTCGGCAAAACCTGTCGCGCAGATCACGTCGGGCACGTGGAACTCGGCCTTGCCACTCTGGGTCGACCAGCGCCGTTCGCGTGCCGCGACCGGACGCGGAAAGCCGCCCGGCGTGTACAGCCGTGCATTGAAATCGCGGAACTGTTCGGGATACGTCTCTTCGATCGCATCGCGCACGCGGGCGTAATCGCTGACCCACGACTGCCACGGCGCGCACGCGGCGCGTTCCGGCGACAGGATCGCCTGCGCAAGCGCAGCGACGATCGCGGGCTCGGAGCGCAACATCGGACCCGCCGGCGGGCTGTTGCCGAACGAGGCATGGATGCAGGTCGTGCTGTCCTCGATGCTGACGCGTTGCGCCACACCATCCTGCACGTCTTCCTCGATCCGGCCCAGGCACGGCAGCAGCAAGGTCTCCCGTCCGCACAGCAGATGATTGCGGTTGAGATGCGTCGCGACCTGCAGGCTCAACGCGAGTCCCTGCCACGCGGGTTCCAGTCGTCCGGTATCGGGCGCGGCGCGGGAGAAATTGCCACCGAGTCCGATGAAGGCTTCGACGCTGCCGTCGAGAATGCCTTCCACCGTGCCGACGGTATCGAGTCCCTTCTCGCGCGGCGGCTCGAAGCCGTACTGCGCGGCGAGCTTGTCGAGCGGCACGAGCTCGGGCTTCTCGGAAATGCCGACGGTGCGCTGCCCCTGCACGTTCGAATGCCCACGCACCGGGCAGATACCCGCGCCCGGACGACCGACATTGCCGCGCATCAGGGCGAGATTGCAGACCATGCGCACGTTGTCGACGCCGTGGCGATGCTGGGTCAGGCCCATGCCGTAGATCAGGATCGACGACTCGGCTTGCGCGTACACGCCGGCCACGCCTTCGATGTCGGCACGCGACAGTCCGCTCTCGCGTTCGATGTCGGTCCAGTCCGCCGCGCGCAGCCAGGTTTCGAATGCTTCGAAACCATTGGTGTGGGTCTCGATGAAACCGACATCGAGCACGCGCGCGCGGCCTTCCGCCTGCGCCGCGTCGTCGAGATCCAGCAACGCACGCGCCAGGCCCTGCATCAGCGCGATGTCGCCGCCCGCACGAACCGGAAAGTAGGCGTTGCTGATGCGCGTCGACGCGCCGGTGGCCATCGCCAGCGGTTCCTGCGGATTGGTGAAACGCTCCCACCCGCGCTCGTACAGCGGATTGAAGGTGATGATCTCGGCGCCGCGGCGCGCAGCTTCCTGCAGCGGATGCAGCATGCGCGGGCTGTTGACGCCGACGTTCTGGCCGAAAGAAATGATGCAGTCCGTGTGTTCGAAGTCTTCCAGCAGCACGGTGCCGACCGGCACGCCGATGCTGCGTGGCAGGCCGACCGATGTGCTCTCGTGACACATATTGGAGCTGTCGGGCAGATTGTTGTTGCCGTACATGCGCGCCAGCAGGCCATACATGTAGGACGTTTCCAGCGATGCGCGGCCGGACGCATAGAACACCGCGCGCTCGGGTGGCATGTCACGCATCACGTCAGCGGCGATGGCAAACGCATCATCCCAGGATACCGGCACGTAGTGGTCGCTGGCCGGGTCGTAGCGCATCGGTTCGACCAGCCTGCCGGCGGCTTCGAGATCGTGATCGGCCCAGGTCAGCAGTTCGGTCACAGTGTGCTGCGCAAAGAAGGCGGCATCCGCGCGACGCGTGTCGAGTTCCCACATCGTGGCCTTGGCGCCGTTCTCGCAGAACTCGGCAGTGTGCGGCTCGGCCGGTTTGGCCCAGGAACAACTCACGCAGGCGAACCCGTCGATCTTGTTCTGGCGCTGCAGCTGTCGCGCGCCTTCGATCGTCTGCGCACCTTCGCCGGTGCCGTAACGCAGCAGCGATCGCACCGACCCCCACCCGCCCGCGGGCGCCTCATAAGGCTTGAACGTGGGGTGCGACTCGGTCATGGCGGACTCCGGCTTTTGACTCGGCTTCCTACCGTCGCCGAATGCATCTGCCCGCCACGTGAAGTCACCGGCTCACGGTGCGCGCACGCCAATGCGTTATGGTCGTGCGATGCAGGATGTCGCCAAGTTGCGCTGCCCCTGGTGCGGAGAACGTTTCGAGACGCTGGTCGATGCCAGCGTGGGCGATGCGGATTACGTCGAGGACTGTCCGGTCTGCTGCCGGCCCATCGAGATGCATCTTGCCGTCGACGATGACGGCATCCGGCTCGACGCCGGACGCGAGGACTGAGACACCGTCAGGCGGGGCTGGCGGGCGTGAGTTGCCAGAACGTCTGCACCAGAGGCGCGGCGTCCTCCCAGCTCAGATCGGGATTGCGTCGCAAGCGCAACCAGCCTTCGCGCAGCTGCGGCTCGCACTCTTCCCACGAACGCTCACTCATGTATTCCCGGGACATCTGTCCGTACACCCGGCACAACTCGACGTCTTCAGCGTTCACGTCGGCTTCCTTGTTGGGGGCGCGACCCAGCCCACCAGGGCTGCATCAGGTCGACAGCATGTGAACAGGGCGCAGTCAGGGTCTGTTCGGTAACGCACGTAGTTCAGTCAGCTGTATGCGCGCTGCCGTACATACGACACCGCATTCAGACGGGAAAATCCATACTCGTTCATCCGATAGACCTTTCGCTGCGCATGAAGAAGAAAGCGCCCTGGGCGCCGCTCAATGGATTGCTGCAGGACCTGCCCGACGACGTCTGTGACCGCGTCGGCGACGAAGTCCAGCTGGTCGACATGCCGGCCGGCAAGGTGCTGCACGAAGCCAACGTGGCCCAGACGACGATCTACTTCCCGCGCGAAGGCATCGTGTCGTTGATGTATGCGCTGGAGAGTGGCGACACCAGCGAGTTTGCGATGGTCGGCAACGAAGGCGTGGTCGGCATCGGTCTGTTGACCGGCGCACGCAGCGTGCCGACGCGCGCCGTGGTCAAGGTTGGCGGCGAGGCATTGGCCCTGCGTGGCGAGTTCGCGATCCGCGAGTTCCAGCGTGGCGGCGCGTTCCAGGAAATCCTGCTGCGCTACTTCCAGGCGCTGGTGACCCAGACCGCGATGACCGGCGTCTGCAACCGTCATCACACGGTCGACAAGCAGCTCTCACGCTGGCTGCTGCTGGTCAACGACCGCGTGGGCTCAGTCGAGATCAAGATGACCCAGGAGCAGATCGCGCATCTGCTGGGCGTGCGCCGTGAAGGCATCACCGAGGCCGCGCGCCGCCTGCAGGAAGACGGCTGCATCCGCTACAGCCGCGGCGTGATCCAGGTGCTGGACCGCGAATGTCTCGTGGCCCGTTCCTGCGAGTGCTATGGCGTGGTGCGGACCGAGTACGACCGGCTGCTGCGCCCCGCACTCGAAGGCTGAGTGTCGCCGGCGCCCGCGCCGGCCCCTGCATCGCAAGACCAATTCGTCACGGCCTGTTGCGCGGGCCGCGCGAGCATGGGCGCATTCCCTCGAAGGAGTTGCCAATGAGCCAGACACCACCCCGCATCTTCACCAGCCGCGAGGATCTCGACGCGATCGAACAGCGCATCATGCTGCTCGATGACGAGGCCCGGGTTCGCGTCACGCTCGACGACGGCAACGTCGTCGAAGGCACGGTGTCTGCCCGGCCGACGCTGGAGATCTTCCGAAACCGCGATGGCGATGAAGGCCACAACGCGCGCTTGCGGCTTGACGACTTCGGGCAACCGGCGACGCCGCACTACGTGTGGGTGGGCGACGTCCGCGACATCGAGCAGCTCGGTACGGCCTGAGCCGCATCGATCACGGTGGCACCCGTCGTACGTCAGCGCGGTGCCACCGCCCTGCCCTCAATCCTCGCAGCGTACGCGCGTGACACCTTCGCCGGCATCGTCACCGACGAACAGAGTGTCCGGGCCGTCCAGACGCAGGAGCCGCTCGGCAGTCCAGGTCTGGCCTTCGCCTTCGTAATCCGCAGCCACGCGCACCGCGTCGTCGTCGAGTGCCAGCACGGATGTCGGCGTGGCGATGCTTTCGTGGAAGCGCAGCGCGCCCGGTTCGACACGCAGCGTCATATCGCTGCCGCCTGACTTGCAGGCTTCGGCATCCGCATCCCAGCGGCCGAGAAAGCGATCGGGAAGTGTCGTCGACGCGTCTTCGTCGACCAACTCGCCCGGCGGCGTCGGCACCGGCATCGATGCGGGGCGCGCGCAGCCGCGGAACGGGCCGCGGCCATCGATCGTCAGCAGGCCGGTCATCGGGAAGCGCGCGCCGGACATGTCGTCCTCGCAGCGCATTCGGCGCACGATCAATACAACGGAGCCGTCCGCATCCGATGCGTCGATACGCCGCCCGTCGGCGGTCATCGATGCGCGTGCGCCAGTGAGGCGACGCTCCGGCGCATCGACACCGCGCAGGATCACCGTGTCGCCCTCGACAGTGGCTTGCCAGAACGGTTCGTTGGTCGATACGACCACATCGTCGTCGCTGGCCGCAGTCGGCGCAGTCGTATCCGGTGCTGGCGACGCAGGCGCGGTGGCGCTGCCGGGCGCAATGTCGGGTTGGCAGGCGGCCAGCAGCAATGCGGCTGGAAGCAGCAGATGGACCGGGTGGATTCGCATGGCAGGTGTCCTCGGAGCGGCGTCGCGACAGCATCGCCGGACGCGTGTTCATTTTTGGTCATCCGGTCCGGGAACTGCTGCAAGCGCATGATTGCGTTGCGGTTTTCGCTGCAGCGCAGCATGGTCGCCCGGTGTCGATTCCAGGTGAAAATATCCAGCATTTTCAATATGTTATACTTTCAGACCTTCGCTGATATTGCCGGAGGTCCGTCATTCCAGTCGTCCGTAATCTCGCCGCGCTGTTCGTCGGCGTCGCCCTGCTGCTGATGGGCAGTGGCCTGCTCGGCACCCTGCTGGCGGTGCGCGGCCGGATCGAGAACTTCGACGACCAGACGATGGGCCTGATCATGTCGGGTTACTTCGTCGGCTTCTTCCTCGGCACCTATCTGGCGCCGGGGCTGATCCAGCGGATCGGCCACATCCGCGCCTTCGCGTTCTATTCGGCGCTGGTCGCCGCGGCGATCCTGCTGCATCCGGTATTCGTGAATCCCTGGGCCTGGGGCGCGCTGCGCGTGCTGACCGGCGTCGGCCTCGTCGGCCTGTACACCGTGATCGAAAGCTGGCTCAACGTGCAGGCGCCGCCGGACAAGCGCAGCCAGGTCTTCGCGGTCTACATGGCGGTGAATCTGCTGGCGCTGGCCGCCGGCCAGTGGTTCATCAGCTTCATGGATCCGTCGACCTTCGTGCTCTTCAGCGTGGTCGCGATCTTCATCTGCGTCGCGGCGTTGCCGGTCGTCGCCAGCCGCATGGTGCAGCCGACGCTGCCGGCGGTACCTCGGCTTGCACTCGCGGCGCTGTGGCGCGCGGCACCCGCCGCGGCCACAGGTTCGTTGCTGGCGGGCCTGGCAATGGGCGGCTTCTGGGGCATGGGCGCGGTCTACGCGACCGGGCTCGGCCTCGATCTGCAGGGCATCGCCGCGCTGATGAGCGCGACGATCCTCGGCGGCGCGCTGCTGCAATGGCCGATCGGCCGCGCCTCGGATCGCGGCGATCGCCGCACGACGCTGGCGATCATCTGCGCGATCGCGGCGGTGATCGGCGTGGCGATGATGTTCGCTGCCGACCGGTCGCATTTCGCCCTGTTCGGCCTGTTCTTCCTGTTCGGCGGCGTGGCGTTCGCGATCTATCCGTTGTGCGTCGCGCACCTGCTCGACCATCTGCCGGTCGAGGACACGCTGTCGGGCTGCTCGAGCCTGCTGCTGCTCAACGGCGTGGGCTCGGCGATCGGCCCGGCGCTCGCAGGTGCAGCGATGGTGCGCTTCGGGCCATCCGCCCTGCCCGCTTCGTTCGCGATCGTGCTCGGCGCGCTGGCGATCATTGCCGCCGGCCGTCGCCTGATCCGTCGTCGCGACCGCGACCATCCGTCCGTCTTCCATCCGATGCTGCGCACCACCCCGTCCGCGCTCGAACTGCTGCCCGAAACCGGCCCCGCACCCGAGGGGCCCGACCTTTCCGATCCACACCACAAGGACCCACGTTGACTCAGGAAACCACCACCACCGACCTCACCCCCGCCAATACCCCGTTCGTGCCGCGACTGATGCTCGCGACCGACCTCGACGGCACCTTCCTCGCCGGATCGCCCGCGCATCGCCAGCAGCTCTACCGTCTGGTCGACCGCCATCCCGAGATCCGCCTGACCTTCGTCACCGGCCGCGGCCTCGAAGCCGTCATGCCGCTGCTGTCCGACCCCAGCCTGCCGCGTCCCGACTACGTGATCTGCGATGTCGGCGGCACCGTCGTCGACGGCCACACCCTGCAGCCGATCCAGCCCTTGCAGACGCGCATCGACCGTCGCTGGCCGGGTGAGCGCGCGGTGGCCGATGCGATGGCCGGCTTCACCGGCCTCGTGCGCCAGGACGTGCCGCAGGAGCGCCGCTGTTCCTATTTCTGCGAACCGGAAGCGCTGGCCGGCATCCGTGGCGACATCGAGGCCACCGCACGCAAGCTCGGCTGCTCGGTGCTGTATTCGGCCGACCGCTACCTCGACATCCTGCCGCCGGACACCGACAAGGGCCGCACGCTCGCCGCGCTCGCTGACCATCTGGAGCTGCCGCGCGATCGCGTGCTCGTCGCCGGCGACACGCTCAACGATCTGTCGATGTACACCTCCGGATTCCAGGGCGTCTGCGTGGGCGAATCCGAGCCCGCACTCGTCAAGGCCACCGACCAGCTGTCGAACGTGTTCCAGGCGCAGGCGCCGGGCTGCGGCGGCATTCTCGAAGCGATCACGCACTTCGATCTGCTCGAATCCGACGACCCCTATCTGCGCCAGACGATCGAGCGCAGCACCGGCCAGTCGGATCTGGTGATGGTCTATCACCGTCTGCCCTACGAGGAATACGTGGAGGACGGCCAGCGCAAGCGCCGGCGCCCGACCTCGCCCAACGGCATCATCCCGAGCCTGCTCGGCTTCTTCGGCAGCGGCCAGAAAGGCTCCTGGGTCGCGTGGAGCGTCGACGACCCCAAGCTCGGCAAGTTCGAAACGCGCACGCCGGTCGATCCCGACGCGTATCCCGATCTCACCGTCGCGCGCGTGCCGCTGACCCAGACCGAGGTCGACGCGTTCTACAAGCGGTTCTCGAAGGAAGCCTTCTGGCCGATGCTGCACACGTTCTGGGAGCGCGCGCGCTTCAATGAAGACGACTGGAACATCTATCTGCGCGTAAACCGCAAGTTCGCCGAAGCGACCGCTGCCGAAGCCGCGCCCGGTGCGACCGTGTGGCTGCACGACTACAACCTGTGGATGGTGCCGGCCTATCTGCGCGAGCTGCGCCCGGACGTGCGCATCGCGTTCTTCCACCACACGTATTTTCCGTCGGCCGACGTGTTCAACGTGGTGCCGTGGCGCCGCGAGATCCTCGGCAGCCTGCTGCAGTGCGACTACATCGGCTTCCACATTCCGCGCCAGGTCGAGAATTTCGTCGACGTGGTCCGCGGTGCGATGCCGACCGAAGTGCTGGAACGCGAAGGCTGCGCGCCGCGCTTCCTGACCTACGGATGTGCAGTGGGGCTGGACGAGACCACGACGCGCATCCGTGTCGGCGATCGCGTCGTCGGCCTCGGCGCGCATCCGGTCGGCACCGACATCAAGCGCATCGAAAAGGGGCTGGCGCAGCCCAAGGTGCGTGTGCGCCTGGAACAGATCCGGCGCGAGTTCTCCGGTCGCAAGCTGGTGTTGTCGGTCGAACGCCTCGACTACACCAAGGGCACGCTGGAGAAACTGCTCGCGTTCGAACGCCTGCTCGGCGAACAACCCGATCTGCGCGGCAAGGTCACGCTGCTGATGATCTGCGTGCCGGCGTCCAAGGAGATGACCGTCTACCAGGAACTGCAGACGCAGATCGAACAGGCGGTCGGTCGCATCAACGGTCGCCACGCGATGCTCGACTGGAGCCCGGTGCGCTTCTTCGCCCGCAGCCTGCCGTTCGAAGAAGTACTTGCGCATTACGCGGCCGCCGACGTCATGTGGATTACGCCGCTGCGTGATGGACTGAATCTGGTGGCCAAGGAATTCGTCGCCGCGCAGGGCATCGAAGGTTCGTCGGGCACGCTGGTGCTGTCGGAATTCGCCGGCGCCGCCGCCGAACTCAAAGGCGCGGTGCTGACCAATCCGCACGATCTGACCGATCTCGTCGCCGGTCTGCGACAGGCGCTTTCGATGCCGGAACACGAAGCCGTCGGCCGCCAGCGTCAACTGTTCGACATCGTCCACTACTACGACGTGGAACGCTGGGGCCGTGATTTCCTCGCAGCGGTGAACACTGCCGGCAGCGGCGCCGACCAGCACCGGTATGCGGCGCGGGGACTTGCCGCCTGATCGGATGCGGGAGCGCTTCGTGCAGGCATGTGCGAAGCGCTTTCGTGTGTCGGCTTGGTGTCGCGCGCCGGAACGGCCGAGCGACCACAGCACCTCTCCCTCCGGGAGCAAGCCCGCCCCGGATTTGATCCGGGTTCGATGCGCATCGCGCATCTGGTGAGGGAACGGGGCTGACAGAGCAAGTCTGAAGTCCCGAGCTTCCTCGCAACTTCAGGGCTGCGAGCACGATGGACGATAGCAACGATGGGTTTCGCTGCGCTCTAGCCATCCTACGAACGGCGCAGGCATCGCGATCCAACGACGCCACTCTCCGTTCACCGCGCCTTCCCTAGCCTGCAGGCACCTGTCGGCACCACGCCGGCGCCCGACTCGAAGAGGACGCCACATGCGCGCAGCACCCGCCACCGCTCTCCTGCTCACGTTCGCCCTGGCCGCATGCGGCGGTGAATCGACGCCTGCATCGCCGGCTACGGACACGCCACCGCCTCCGCCGCCTGCCGCGACCGCTGCAGAAGAAGTGCCACCGACCGGTTCGCTCGCGGCGCGCGAAGCCGAGACCGAGCCGTCGAACACGATCAACTACGACTGCGAAGGCACGCGCATCACCCTCGCCCAGGAAGGCGAAGGCGACGACGCCCGCGTGCAGTTCGTCGTCGACGGCGTGACACTCGATCTGCCGCGCGCCGAGACCGCGCAGGGTGATCGCTTCGCCGATGCCGACGGCAATGCGTTCTGGAGCCACGGCACCGACGAAGCACGCTTGACCCTGCAGGGCCAGCACGAGCGCAACTGCGCACGCGTCTACTGACGCACCGGCGCATTCATCGCCTCCGGCAAACGGAGGCGATATGCTCGCCACGCCCCTCCCCGCCCCCTCGCGTCGATCCGATCCACCCAAGGCAAGGAGACGACCATGCGCTGGTTCACCCCCGTGTTCACTGTGGCCATCGGCCTGTCGCTGGCGGCGTGTTCGCCGGCAGATGCACCACCCGTCGACGATGCGGCGACGCCGCCGGCAAGCGGTAGTACGGAAGAAACACCATCTGATCCAGAAACCCCCAGCACCGACGCAGCGCCGCTGCCGCAGGTGATGCATTACGACTGCGAAGGCACGCCGGTCGACGCGACGTTCGATGGCCGCGGCCAAGTGAGTATCGCGGTCGATGGGGCCACGTACGTCCTGCGTACCGAAGAAGCGGCGTCAGGCACGAAGTACGTCGACGACGCCGGCATCGTGCTGTGGACACGCGGTGCAAACGATGCACTGCTGACGCGCCCCGATCATCCGGACCGCACCTGCACAGGTTCGGCTGCGGCGCCGGTCTGAGGCTTTCGCGAGCGCGTCTCGACGCGCTCGCTTTTCCGCGTCTCACCTCACGCGACGTGGTGCAGCTCGCAATCTCATCGTGCGCATGTGTCATCTCATGCATCGCACGCAGGTAGACCATCGTCCAGCAGGCATACCGCGCGTGCGCCGCTAAGCTGGGCGGTCGTTCCCCACGACGGTACCCACCATGTTCCAGCGCGCCACGCGCCTGTCCGTCCGACTCGTCGAACGGTTCCTGCCCGACGCCTACGTCTTCGTCCTGATCTTTACCGCGCTGGCTTTCATCGCTGCCTTCGCGATCGAACAGACCCCGCCGCTCGAACTCGTCCGCTATTGGGGCACCGGTTTCTGGGAGCTGCTCGGCTTCTCGATGCAGATGCTGCTGGTGCTGGTGACCGGTTTCATTCTGGCCAAGACGCCGCCGGTCAAACGCGGCCTGACCTGGATGGCCTCGCGCTGTCGCACACCGAAGAACGCAATCGTCGTCGTCACGCTGGTCGCGATGGCCGCGAACTGGATCAACTGGGGTTTCGGTCTGGTGATCGGCGCGCTGTTCGCGCGTGAGGTCGCCCGCTTCGTCAAGGTCGATTACCGCCTGCTCGTCGCGAGCGCCTACTCGGGTTTCATCATCTGGCATGGCGGCCTGTCGGGTTCGATTCCGCTGACGATCGCGACCGAAGGCCACTTCATGCAGGAGGCGATCGGACTGATTCCGACTTCGGAGACGATCTTCGCGCCGTTCAATCTGCTGATCGTCGCGCTGCTGGTGATCGCCATCCCGCTGATCAACCGCGCAATGACACCGTCCGACAAGGACGCCGTGCTGTTCACCCCGCCCGAAGATCCCGAGCCGCCGGTACTCGCGCAGGATTCGAGCCCGGCCGAGCGTCTCGAGCACGGCTGGATCCTGTCGGTCGCGGTCGGTGTCGCGGGTCTGGTGTTCCTCGCTGATCACTTCATCGCTGGCGGCGGACTCAACCTCAACATCGTCAACTATGGCTTCCTGATGCTCGGCATCGTGCTGCACCGCACGCCGGCCCGGCTGCTGGCCGCGCTGCAGGAAGCGATCAAGGGCGGCGCGGGCATCGTGATCCAGTTCCCGTTCTACGCCGGCATCATGGCGATCCTGGTCGGCTCGGGCTTGGCAACGACGATGTCGGAATGGTTCGTGTCCTTCGCCAGCGCCGGCAGCCTGCCGTTCTGGACCTTCCTGTCGGCCGGCCTGATCAACATGTTCGTGCCGTCGGGCGGTGGCCAGTGGGCGGTGCAGGCCCCGGTGATGATTCCGGCCGCGCAGGCGCTGGGCGCCGACCTGCCGCGCGTGGCGATGGCCGTGGCCTGGGGCGATGCGTGGACCAGCATGCTGCAGCCGTTCTTCGCCCTGCCGCTGCTCGCGATCGCGGGGCTCAAGATCAAGGACATCATGGGCTACTGCCTGATGCTGCTGTTCGCATCCGGCGTGATCATCGGCCTGGTGTTCCTGCTGCTCTGATCGCAGTCGCAGAGCCCGCCGCGCGCATGACGCGCGGCGGGTCCTGATTCAGTCCGCGTGACGCTCGGCGATCTCCGCCAGTCGCGCATCGAGCGCTTCGCGCGGCGACCAGCGACCCCGTGCCATGACGCCGAGCGGCGCCTGCGCATGCGAGAGGTCTTCGCGCGGATCTCCGGCCAGCAACACCAGATCCGCGCGGCGGCCGACTTCGACGGTGCCGAACGCGTCGGGCGTGCCGAGCGCCAGCGCGGCGTTACGCGTGCCGGTGACCAGCACCTCGTAAGGCGTCAGGCCGGCGGCCTGCATCATCGCCATCTCGCGATGGATCGAAAAGCCCGGCACGTTGAAGAACTGCGGTGCATCGGAACCGAGCACGATCGGCGCGTCGCCGTCGTGCAGCGCCTTGAGCAGTTCGCGGCGCAGAATGACGAGTGCCTGCGCGGCATCGGGCTGGAAGGTGTCGCGCGCCGCATACTCGTGTTTCGCACGGCGCCAGCGCTCACGCTCCGAAGCCGGCATGTAGCGCATCTCCGGCCACTGCAGCATCGCTTCCGGTGTTTCGGAAGAGGCCATGTGCTCGACCAGGGTCAGCGTCGGCACATTCCAGGTGCCGGCCGCCCGTGTGCGGCTGACGGCTTCATCGATGCGGCCGCGATCGGCCCACTGCACCCAGCCACTGCCGAACCAGCCCGCTTCGCGCTCGCCGGTCTCGGTGCCCGGCGGCACCAGGAACTCGACGTAGCGATCGAAGTGATCGATCGAGGCCTGCTTCGCATCGAGCGCCACCTCCAGCGGCACACCTTCGGGGATATGGCCGGCGAACGGAATGCCGACCGCGTGCGCGGTCTCGGCCATGCGCGGATACGCATCGGCCGGAATGCTGCCGATCTTGACCAGATCGAAACCGGCGGCGTGATGCGCGCGCACCTCGCGCACGGCTTCGTCAGCGTCCTGGCTGCGCAGCCACGGACTGGCGACCACCATCGTCGGACCGTTCACCTCGCCGCGTTCGATACGCGTGCGCAGCTCCGGATGCGAGACGTCGCCCGACATGTTGCGCACCAGCGTGACGCCGTTCGCCAGATACAGATCCAGCGTGTCCTGCACGTAAACCGGATCGTCGCCGCCCGGCACGTGGCCATGGAATTCGGCGAGACCCGGCATCAGCACGCGCCCCGAGCCGTCGATCCGCGTCGCATCACCCGGCACTTCGATGTCGTCGCGCGGGCCGATGGCGGTGATGCGGCCATCGCGGACGACGACGGTCTGCGAGGACAGACGCACGTCGCGGTCCATCGGCAGCAAATCGACACCGACGAATGCGAACGTGCCCGCATTGCCGGCGTCCGTGGTGGTCTGCGCCTGCGCGGCGCCTGCCAGCAGCAGGCTCGTGGCCGCAAGGCCGTGCCACCACCTCATGTGGATGGACGCGCGTGCAGCGCGACATTGAGCTGGTCGATCACGACGATCCAGTCGGCGTCCTCGATGCGTTCTTCACGCAGCAGCTGCGCCTGCGAGTTAGTCCAGAACGGCGCTTCTTCCAGGCGCACGTCATCGGGCAGCGGACCATGTTCGGCGATGAAGCCGCGGATCGAGGCCTCGTCGTTGGGCAGGCCCAGCTGGGCGAAGAGTTCTGAGAACGCATGGACGGTCGATTCCACGATGCACTCCAGATTGGTCGTGCACCGAGCCTAACGCGACCTGCGTCAACGCCATTTCAGATGCAGGTGCATCGATGCATGCGGTTTTCCGGATCCCGGATACGCGAACCGCCCGGCATGCGGGCGGTTCGGTCGACACGTGTGCGGCAGTGCGTGCTAACTGGCGACTTTCTTGGCGACCGTCAAGCCCAGCACGAACAGCACGACAGCGATGATGACCGCTGCCCAGAACAGGAACTTCGCGATGCCCATCGCCCCACCGGCAATGCCGCTGAAGCCGAGCGCGCCGGCGACGAGGCCGATGACTGCGAAAATGATGGCCCACTTGATCATGAAACGTTCTCCTTGCGGGGCGACGCGATCCCGCGCCGCCAGTGGCCGAAATCTTCCGCCGCGTGCGGTGCGCATCGCGTGAACGCAGGCTGCGTGTCGCGTCAACGCAGGCGGCTGGCGAGCGCGCGCAGTACGCAGATCATCCATCCGAGAATCAATACGATCACCGTCTTCTGCGCGAGACCGCGCGGCACGTCGCGCCACACGGCGAGCACCCACACCGACGCGAAACACAGCAACGCCCACGGCAGTGCCCAACGCGCCGTGCGGCGCCACGCGGGATCGCGCAGAAAGCCGAGCGCCTGCACCACCATGCCGGTCGTCGCGAACAGGAACGCGCCCTGCGCGGACACGCCATGGATCAGACCTTCCAGAGAGCGGTCCACGCCCGGCATGTCCATCCACGCATACGCCGTGATCGACAGCGACGTGCCCGCGAGCGCGAACAGCAGCAGCGCAGCCGCGCTGCGCGCCGGTGGCGCGTGCGCTTCGCGCAAGGCCCAGCCCAGCGCGACCATGCCGACGCCGAGCGCGACATAGGCGATCTGCAGCAGCGGACCCCAGTCGCCGATCAGATACAGACTCATCTGGCTGGAGACGGGATCGAGTTCGGGACGCAGCAGATGCAGCGCGATCGCCGCGGCGACGAACGCGGCGAGACTCGCGGCCGCGATGTGGCGCGCGCGGCGGATTGCCGGGCGTTGCGCAGGGAGACAAGATGTGGACATCGGGAACAGGCGTCGGAAATTCGCGACGCATGCTACCGGAGCCGTCACGTTGCGCTAGCCGCCCGCCCGCGACGATGCGGTCCACTTCGAATTTCCGTGCCCCGATGCCGCGCGATACCCGCAACCGACACGCCGCGATCCGCCTGCCCGATCTTCGCATCGACAGCTGCAATCTGCCCCTGCGTGATCCCGATGGCGACGGGTTTCTCGGCGACCGCGCGAGCCAGACGGCGTTCCGCCGGTTCCTCGATATCCGGCGCCGGCATCACTTCACCGGACAGCGCGATCCCTTCGGCCGTACCGCGACGCATGCGATTCCCAAGAACGAGATCGACCTGGTGCTGGTCGGGGGCAATGCAGATGCCGCGCATCTGGTGCATGCCGCAGTCGAAGACCATGCGCACCAGCTCGCCGGTGTGGTGCGGGGATTTCTACAAACCGACGACTGGCACGGCGTGCGCCGCATCGTGATCGGCGGCGGATTTCCCGGCAGTCGCGTCGGTGCCCTGTCGGTGCGCCGCGCCGCGCGCCTGCTCAAACTCGCGCGCAGCGGCGTGGATCTGTCGCTGCTGCGCCATGACGGCGACGATGCTGGCCTGCTCGGCTGGGTGCCGCTCGCTCCGGCCGCGACGCATCGGCACGACGCCTTTCTCGCGGTCGACATCGGCGGCACCAACATCCGCTGCGGCATCGTCGCGCCGCATTTCGGCCAGCGCGAGGACGGCAGTCGCGCCCGTGTGCTCGAACGCAGCCAGTGGCGCCATGCCACCGAGTCGCCTGATCGCGAGGACGCCGTGATCCGCATGGCGGCGATGCTCAATGGCCTGATCGCGCATGCGCGCACGCTGGGCCTGCGGCTGGCGCCCTTCGTGGGCATCGCCTGCCCGGGTCAGATCGCTGTCGACGGGCGCATCCTGCACGGCGCGCAGAACCTGCCGGGCGACTGGGAAGCCGAGCACTTCCGGCTCGCGGACGCCCTGCGGCAGCGACTGGATCGCATCGGCACGCGCGCACCGCTGGTGCTGCTGCACAACGATGCTGTCGTGCAGGGGCTCAGCGAGCGCCCGCGCATGGCCTCCGTCGAGCGCTGGGGTGTGCTGACCATCGGTACCGGTCTGGGCAACGCCAGCTACACCAACCACCGCGCCTGAACCGCCCGGAGCGCTTCGGGCCGAGCATAGCCCCCGGGTGCTATGCTCGATCCTCGGGCCGCGCCCGATCCGTGCGCTCCGCGCGACCTGAGCCGTCGCCCGCCTCGCTTTCTCTCCCGCGTGACCGCCCCGTTCGGGGCTCCGCTCACAGGAAGCTTCGTGCCCGGTTACTCCACACGTATCGTGACCGTCCAGGTCGGTGGCCATGCCTACCGCCTGCGCGTGCTCGGCGATCTGCAGCAGTTCGCCGATCCCGACGGCCATGGTGCGGATCTTGGAATTTCGTCGGCGCAGTGGTCGTTGTTCGGCCAATTGTGGCCGTCGGGTCGCCTGCTCGCGCAGACGATGGAGCGCGCAGATGTGGCAGGCAAGCGCATTCTCGAGACCGGCTGCGGCATCGGCTTGTCGAGTCTGGTGCTGCAGCGTCGCGGCGCGATCGTGGTGGCATCTGACATCCATCCGCTGACCGAAGGATTTCTCGCGTACAACGCAGCGCTCAATGCGTTGGACGCGGTGCACTACCGGCAGATGCGCTGGGATATCGAACTCGCCACGCTGGGCCGGTTCGACATGATCATCGCGTCCGACGTGTTGTACGAGCGCGCGCACGCCACGCTTTTGGCCGATGTGGTCGAGCGCTACGCGCAGCCGAGTGCCGAGGTCGTGATCAGCGATCCGGGTCGCGGCAACAGCGCGGCGCTGAGCCGGCTGCTCGACGCGCAGGGCTTCTCGCTGCACGAGTCGCGCGCGGGCATCGACAACGAGGCGGATGCGTTGCCGCGTGGTCGGGTGTTGCATTACCGCCGCGCGATGGGCCGCCTGCAGTGAGCGAGCGTGCCGACTGCGACCGCTGCGATGCCGTGTGTTGCCGCCTGACGGTGGTGCTGCAGCCGGGGGATGTCGTCCCGGAACGTTTCACCGATGTCACCGACGCCGGACTGCCGGTCATGGCGCGTGACGAGGAAGGCTGGTGCGTCGCCATCGACAGCGCCCGCATGTGTTGTTCGATCTACGAAAGCCGTCCTGACGTCTGCCGACGTTTCGTCATGGATGGTCCCTACTGCCGTGACATCCGGGCCGATTACATCGAGCGTGGCAGTCGCGGTATACCGCTGGCGATGTATTGACGGAGTCCACCGGATGTCCCGTACCAAAACCCCGAGTCCCCCGCAGTCCGACACGCGTCACCTGTTCGCAGGCGCGCGTAAGCCCAACGAGCGTGGCGCGTCGCTGACCAGCGACCGCATCGCCGATGATCTGGCCTCGTTCCGCAAGTCGGGCGGCAAGATCGAAGTGCTCGGCAACACGCGCACCCTGACCCGTATCGACGGACCCGCGGTGCCACCGCCGGTCGAAGCCGCACCGCGCAAGCGCCGCGCGAGCTGAATCCGCCGCCGTCGCTTCGACGACGGCGCGACGATCCACGTGTCCTTATCGTGTGGGCCTGACTTCCAGGAGCTGCCCGCATGTCGCTGACGCCGCCGATCCGACCGTTCGATGCGACACCCCTGCTCGATCGCGTGGTGCTGGTCACCGGCGGCGCGCAGGGCATCGGCCGTGGCATCGCGCAGGCCGTGCTCGGCGCTGGCGGACGTGTGGTGATCGGCGATCTCGATCGCGATGCCGGCAAGGCCTGCCTCACGGAATGGGACGTCGGCGAGCGCGCCCGCTTCCTGCCGCTCGACGTGTCGCGTGAGACCTCGGTCCGCGCCTTCATATCGAAAGCGCTTCTAGCCTTCGGGCGTATCGACGGCCTGGTCAACAATGCAGGGCCCGCCGACCCGGTGATCGATGACGTGTCGACGCTGTCGCTGGCCGACTGGCGGCGCTTCATCGACGGTCATCTGACCGGCACCTTTCTGTGCAGCAAACACGCACTGCCCGCGCTGCGCGAGGCACGCGGTGCGATCGTCAACATCGCATCCAGTCGGGTCGTGCAGTCCGAGCCGCATACAGAAGCCTATGCCTCGGCCAAGGGTGGCATCGCCGGATTCACCCATGCACTGGCAATCAGCGAAGGGCCCCGGGTACGCGTCAACGCGATCAGTCCGGGCTGGATCGTCACCGATGACTGGCGCAAGCCGTCAGCGCGTCGAACGCCGAAGCTATCGAAGCGCGATCACGCCCAGCATCCGGCGGGTCGCGCCGGCACGCCTGACGACATCGGCGCGCTCGCGGTGCATCTGCTCTCGGACGCGTCGGGATTCATCACCGGACAGAACCTGGTCGTGGATGGCGGCATGACACGGAAAATGCAGTACGCCTAACGCTGGCGTCACGCTGCACCCCCGGCGCTGAACCGCTATCGAGGCGGCTCGCGTTTTTCACCTGCGATTGCGCACACGACTGCAAGCATGCGGTCCTGTCATCCGCACGGAGAACACCCATGAAGCCGATCCGTACCCTTGTTGTCTTTGGCCTGCTGTCGCTGGCCGGAACGAGTCTCGTCCACGCGCAAAGCTATGGTCCGCAGGACGAAGGACGCCGCTTCAACGACGGCAGCCGTGTGGTCTGCAACGACGTCGAAGTGCGTCGCAACAGCACCGATCCGAATCGCGTTGGCGGCACCGCTGCAGGCGCCGTGATCGGTGGTCTGGTCGGCAACCAGATCGGCAGCGGCAATGGCCGCAAGCTGGCCACGGTCGGCGGCGCGGTCGCAGGTGGCGCGATCGGCCGCAACGTGCAGGGCAACCGTCAGGAAGCGAATGGCAACCGCGTCGTCGAAACCCACTGTGAACGCGTGCGTCGCTGATTCCGGAGCCTTTGTTCCGACAATTCGATCACCCGGACGGGTCGGCCATGTGCCGGCCCGTTCGCGTATGGGCGGGTGTCACCAGACCAGGTCGTCGGGCACGGCGTACGTCGGATCGCCGTAATCGTCATCGCCACCCTGCGCCGGCGCGTCGCTGCCGTGATCGAGCACGATGGCCTGCGGATCGCGTTCGCGCACAAGCGCCACCACCGCGCGTGGCAACAGCACGAAGCTGCTGTCGAGCCGCGCGATCACCAGCGCACCGCTGGCCAGCTGGCGCGCCTGCGCGTCGTCCACGACGATGCTGCGGATGCCGCCGTCGACATCGAATCGATACGCGCGCTCGCCGGTCGACTTGACCTGGTTGTCGACGATCAGCTGACGCGCCTGGCCCCGACGCTCGCGCTCGCGGGCTTCCTCGTTGCGGGCCTGCGCGAGCGCGCGATCGCGCTCGGCCTTCTCCTGACGCAGGCGTTCGGCCTCGCGCTGCGAATCGGTCTTGGCCGTGGGCTGTTTGCCATGGCGCGCCTTCGTCTGCTCACGCGCGATTTCGGCAACCTTGCCCTTCTTGACCAGACCGGCCTTCAACAGCTGTTCCTGCAGCGGATTGCGCATGCCACATCGTCCACGGTGTTCGGACGTCGATGATACCGGCTGCGCGATATCCGCTCCGGCGCTATCGTGCCGCGATGGATCCCCTGCCCAATCTTGCCGGCTATCCGGCCGACGTCCAGATGCGTGTACGTGCGTTGCGCGATGACGGGCGTCTGGGCGACTACCTCGAACGCCGCTATCCCGACCCGCATGCGATCCGCAATGATCGCCAGCTCTACGACTACGTGCAGGCGCTCAAAGACCGGCACCTGCGCCAGTCCACGCCGCTGCACAAGGCGATCTACGACGGCAAGCTGCAGGTGCTCAAGCACGCGCTGGGCACGCATACGACCATCTCGCGCGTGCAAGGCGGACGGCTCAAGGCGAATCGCGAAATCCGCATCGCCAGCGTGTTTCGCGAGGCGCCGGCCCCGTTTCTCGAAATGATCGTCGTGCACGAACTGGCGCATCTGAAGGAAAGCGACCACAACCGCGCCTTCTACAACCTGTGCACGCACATGTCGCCGGACTACCACCAGCTGGAGTTCGATCTGCGGCTGTACCTGATGCACCGGGACACGCCGAACACCATGCAGGGCTGAATCGGGCCTGGAAGGATCGTTGATCCATATGCAACGATCCTTCCCGATCTGCCGGGTCGTTCTATTCGTGATGCATCGCCAGACTTGTGAACAGGCCGCAGCACGCGGCATCGATCCGTCCATCACGAGCCCCAACCATGTCCAACACCTTCATTGCCGCTGCCACCCGCCGCCGCAGCCAGTACGCCCTCGGCAAGTCGCTGCCGCTGTCGCAGTCCGACGCCACCGCGTTGATCCAGGAAGCCGTGCGCCAGGCGCCCTCCTCGTTCAACTCGCAGAGCTCGCGCGCCGTGATCCTGTTCGGCGATGAGAGCCTGAAGTTCTGGGGCTTCGTCGAAGACGCGCTGCGCAAGATCGTGCCGGCCGATGGCTTCGCCGACACCAAGGCCAAGCTCGACAGCTTCGCTGCCGGCGCCGGCACGGTGCTGTTCTACGAGGACACCGCCACGGTGCAGGCGCTGCAGGAGAAGTTCCCGCTCTATGCCGACAACTTCCCGGTTTGGTCCGAGCATGCGAGCGGCATCGCGCAGTACGCCGTGTGGACCGCACTCGCGGAAGCAGACATCGGCGCGAGCCTGCAGCACTACAACCCGCTGCCCGACGCTGCCGTCGCGGCCGAGTGGGATCTTCCGTCGACGTGGCGCCTGCGCGCGCAGATGCCGTTCGGTTCGCACGAAGACGGTTTCGGCGAGAAGACCTTCATCGACGACGCGATCCGGTTCCGCGTCCACGGCTGATCTTCGCCACGCGTTCCGGTCGTCGGCAGGCCCTGCGTAGAATCGCAGGGCCCTGCCTCGTCTGGAGTTCCGATGCGCCTGCCGATCCGTCCCGCGTCTCTCGCGCTTGCGCTCGCCGGCGCCTGCCTGCTCAGCGCATGCGTGCCCGTGCAACGCGGCGAACCGGCTGACGCGCGCGCCAGCGTCGAATCACCGACGCAGGCGTCGATCTTCTTCGAGCGGTTCACCGATGAGTGGATGCGGCGCCAGCCGTCGGCCTCGACTGCGAGCCGCTACTTCGGCGACGCCGAGCAGGCGCGCATGGATCGCGAACTCACCTCGCAGACCCAAGCGTTCCGCGCGGAGACGATCGCGCTCGCGCAGCGCGGCCTGACCGAACTGTCCGCGCTCGACCGTGCGTCGATGGGCGACACCGACCGCGTATCCGCCGCGTTGATGGACTGGCAGCTGCGCAGCCTCATCGAAGGCGACCGCTTCGATGACTACGGCTTTCCTTTGCAGCAGTTCAGCGGCGCCAACGTCAACCTGCCGAACCTGATGACGGTCGTGCATCCGCTGCGCACCGCCGCGGACGCCGACAGCTATCTCGCGCGCCTGTCGCAGTTCGAAGCGCGCATGGACGAGTCCACCGCCCGTGCATCCGAACTCGCGGCGCGCGACGTGCTGCCGCCGCGCTTCATCGTCGAAGCGACGATCGCGCAGATGCGTCGCTTCATCGCCGATGCGCCCGCGCGCAATCCGCTGGTGGCGACGTTCGACACGCGACTGCAGACCGTTGACGCCATCGATGCGTCCGCACGTGCGGCGCTCGTCGACAGGGCGACACAGGTCGTCGAAAGCGGCGTCTATCCCGCATGGTCGCGCGCCATTGCCGAACTCGAACGTCAGCTGCCGCGCACGACCGACGATGCCGGTCTGTGGCGCTTCCCCGATGGCGCGGAGGCCTACGCATTCCAGCTGCGGCGTTTCACGTCGACCGCGTTGAGTGCAGAGGAGATCCATGCGATCGGTCTGCGCGAAGTCGCGCGCATCGAAGCCGAGATGGACACCATCCTGCGTGCCATCGGTCGCACCGACGGCAGCGTGGAAGCGCGACTGAAACAGCTGCGCATCGACCTCGCGTATCCCGACGACGATGCCGGCCGCGCCGCGATCATGGCCGACATCGACACGATGATGCGCGACGCCGAGCGTCGCAGCGATGCACTCTTCGACATCCGTCCGCGCTCGGCGGTGATCGCCCAGCCCTACCCCGAATATCGCTGGGACAGCGCCGCCGCGAGCTATACCGCGCCGCCGCTCGACGGCTCGCGCCCGGGCGTCTACCAGATGCCGTTGCGTAAGGACCGCCTGACCCGCTTCGGCCTGCGCACGCTGGTCTACCACGAGACCGTGCCCGGCCATCACTTCCAGGTCGCGCTGTCGGTCGAGAACACTGCGCTGCCGAAGTTCCGCCAGACCCGCGCGCTCGGCGGCATCTCCGCCTTCAGTGAAGGCTGGGCGCTGTACGCCGAACGTCTCGCCGCAGAGGAAGGCTGGTACGAAGGCGATCCGGAAGGCCGCCTCGGCCAGCTCGACGCCGAACTGTTCCGCGCGCGTCGCCTGGTCGCCGACACCGGCCTGCACGCGATGCGGTGGACCCGCCAGCAGACGATCGACTACGGCATTCCCGCCTCCGAAGTGGACCGCTATGTCGTCATGCCCGGACAGGCGACGTCCTACATGATCGGCCAGCTCGAAATCGTGCGTCTGCGCGACAAGGCCCGCGATGCACTCGGCGACCGCTTCGACCCGCGGGCCTTCCACAACCGCGTGCTGCTGACCGGCGTGGTGCCGCTCGAACTGCTGGAGCGCGAAGTGGATGCCTTCATTGCAGACGCCGCCAGCGCCAGCTAGGCGGCGCCGGGCCACACAGACGAATCATCGGAGTCCACAGCATGAGCACACCGCGCGCCCGACTCTCGGCCCGTACCGACGGCGCCGATTTCCACGTCGTCGAGCGCGCTGAAGGGTTGAGCCCACAGCACCCCCCCTGTCTAGGGGAACACCCTCAAAATCTGTTCTTGTTCTTCATTCCCGTGGAATCGGATGCGCTTCTCCACAGCCAAATGGCTGATCAATCCAGTGCGTTTTCTCTCGATGGCTTGAAAGCCTCTGGATTCCCGCCTTCGCGGGAATGACGATCTTTTGGGCGTCGACATAAGCGACCGCATTACTCCAGCAATAAAAAGGGCCGGGAAATCCCGACCCCTTCTTCAATCATCGATCCGCTGGATCACCAGATGCGGACGCGGTCTTCCGGTGCGATCCACAGTGTGTCCTGCGCGGTGATGTCGAACGCGTCGTACCAGGCGTCGACGTTGCGCAGCGGCGCGAACGCGCGGATGTGGCCCGGCGAATGCGTGCCGTTGACCAGTTGCTGACGCAGCGCATCGTCGCGCCACAAGGTGCGCCACACCTGCGCCCAGCCCATGAACAGACGCTGCTCGCCGCTGAAGCCGTCGAGCTCCGGCGCGGGCTTGCCGTCGAGCGAACGACGGTAGGCTTCGAGCGCGATCGTGATGCCGCCCAGATCGCCGATGTTCTCGCCCATCGCCACCTTGCCGTTGATGTGCATGCCCGGCAGCTGCGGGAATTCATAGGCCTCGTACTGGGCGCCGAGCTTGGCGGCCTGGGCCTCGAACTTCGCCGCGTCTTCGGCCGTCCACCAGTCACGCAGCACGCCTTCACCGTCGGACTTGCGGCCCTGGTCGTCGAAGCCGTGGATGATCTCGTGGCCGATCACGCCGCCGATGGCGCCGTAATTGACCGCCGGATCGGCATCGGGATCGAAGAACGGCGGCTGCAGGATCGCGGCCGGGAACACGATCTCGTTCTTGACCGAGTTGTAGTAGGCGTTGACGGTCTGCGGGGTCATGCCCCACTCGCCCTTGTCGACCTGCTGGCCAAGACGGTTGCGGCGGTAGTCCCACTCGAACGCCATCGAGCGCTCGGCATTGCCGAACACGTCGCCGCGCGCGACCTGCAGGCCGCTGTAGTCACGCCAGGTGTCCGGGTGACCGATCTTCAGGCCAAAGCCTTCCAGCTTCTTGTGCGCCTCGGCCTTGGTCTCGGCGCCCATCCAGTCGAGCTGGTCGAGACGCGCGCCCATCGCCACCTTCACGTTGGCGACCAGCTCGTCCATCTTGGCCTTGGAGTCGGCCGGGAAATACAGCTGCACGTAGTCGCGGCCGATCGCCTCGCCCATCGTGTTCTCGGCGAAGGACACGCCGCGCTTCCAGCGCTCCTGCTCCTCGGGCTGGCCCGACAGGAACTTGTTGCGGAACTCGAAGCGGGCATCGGAGAACGCCTTCGACAGCAGCGGCGAGGCGCTGTCGATGGTGCCGAACGCCTGCCAGGCCTGCAGCGTAGCGATGTCGGTCTCACCGAAGATCGCCGCGAGCTTCGGAATCGCGGTGCTCTGGCGCACGACGGCGCGCGGCGCCTGCGGCACACCGGCCGCGGCAAAATACGTGGCCCACGGGAAGCCCGGTGCGGTGGTCTCGAACGCGGACAGCTCGACCGGGTTGTAGGTCTTGTCACGGTCGCGGCTCTCGGCACGGGTCCAGTGCGCCTCGGCGATCTTGGTCTCCAGCGCGAGGATGGCTTCGGCGTTCTGCTGCGGGTTGTCCCAGCCGCCGAGCTCGAGCATCTGCGCGATGTAGGCCTGGTAGCGCTCGCGCTGCGGCGCGAAGTTCTCGCGCAGGTACATTTCGCGATCGCCGAGGCCGAGGCCCGACTGGCTCATGTACAGCGTGTAGCGATCGGGATCGCGCTGGTCGTCGGACACGCCCAGACCGAAAAAGCTGCGGCCGAAGTCGCCCTGGCTCTCGCCCATCAGGGTCGCGAGCGCCTCACGGCTGTCGGCGGCGCGGATCGCGGCCAGCTTCGGTGCGAGCGGCTTGGCGCCGAGCGCTTCGATCGCCGACTCGTCCATGAAACCGGCATACAGCGCGGCGACCTTGGCCTGGTCGCCGTCGGTCGCGGGATCGCCGGTCGGATAGCCTTCGACCAGCTGGCGTACGCGCGCTTCGGACAGATCGCGCAGCACGAGGAACGCGCCATAGCTCGACTTGTCGGATGGGATCTCGGTGTTCTGGGCCCAGTTGCCGCTGACGTAGCGGAAGAAGTCTTCGCCCGGACGCACGCTGGTGTCCATGCCGGCGGTGTCGATGCCCCAGGTGCCCATGCGCTTGGCGGCGACCGTCGCTTCGGCGCTGCCGCCGGCGGAGGTATCGGCCTGGAACAGCGACTGCAGCTGGCACAGGTCGTCGAGGCAGGCGTGCTCGTGGTCGTGGGCGATGGCGGACGAGGCCGCCATCGTCAGCGCGACGGCCGTGGCCGCGGACAGCAGGGTCTTCTTCAAAGTCGATCTCCGGGAATTCGTTCGGGTCCGGCCGCGCGGTTGCACGCGAAACCGGGCGCCCAGCATACCGGCCCGGGCGTGCACGCCGTCCTGATCCGGACCCAACGAATGGCACTCGCGGTGTTGGAAATCGCGGAAGAAACGCGCGAATTCCGGAAGCCGAGGCGAATGACCGGTGACTCAGTCGCGCGGCAGCACGCGGACACGCTGCGTCAGAACATGCGTCTGACCGGGTGCGAGACGGACGATGTCCGGACCCGCATTCGCCGCTTCGAGGCACAGGAAACCGCGCCAGCTGCCGTCGTTCATGTCGCTGCTGCGTTCCGCTGCGGTCTCGCCCGGATTCCACACCACCAGCGAACGGCTGCCCGAGGTCTCGAGTTCGATGCGGCGGTCGAGACCGGGATCGTCCAGCAGATAGCGCCCGCCGGCATCGGCATAGATGTAATCGCTGCGGCCCGGATCGCGCGCATCGTCCAGCACCCAGTCGCCGGTCTGCGCATGCGCGGCGTAGCCGTCGTTCTTGTCGCGAAAACGCAGCCCGTCGAGTCCTTCGACGCGCACGTTGGCGACATCGGACACGTGGAAATAGCTGTGCAGCGCCTGGGTGAACGCGACGGGCGCGTCGCCGGTATTCGTGGTTTCGAGCGTCTGCTCGAGCGTCTTGCCAATGCGCAGATGCATGCGCAAGTCCAGGCCGAGATCGGCGTAGTGCGGCGGCGCGAGTGTCAGCGACACGCTGCCCTCGGCGTCGCGCGTGGCCTCGACGAGCTGCCAGCGCACCGTGCGCACGAAGCCATGCGAGGGCACATCGTTGCTCTGGCCCTGACGGCCGAAGAACGGCCACACCACCGGCACGCCACCGCGGATCGCAGCCGGCGCATCGGCCAGGCGCGGCGACAGCCACAGCAGGTCCTCGCCACCGGTCGGCACATACGACAGCAGATGCCCGCCATGCAGTGCGATCGCCGCACGCGCGTCGGCGGTTTCGACCAGCACCGCCGGATAGCCGGCGAACGTGCCGATCCGCACGCCATCCACGTCCGGCGCAGCAGTCGCTGTAACCGGCGCGCCGGCAGCGGTGACTTCGTCCGCGTAGCGCGCGGGTGTGGTGAAACGGGTTTCGGTGAAGGCTGCGGATTCGGTCATGGCATCGGTCTTCGGAAGCGTGGTGTTCGGCAGGCCCGCAGCACAGCCGGCGAGCGCGGCAATCAGGCAGGGCAGCGGCAGGCGGATGGCACGGTGCATGGCAGGGCTCGTGGGAAACCGGCGCAGGGTAACGCACGACGCGCGGCCAGCATCGCGGATGCGGCAACACGGTGTGCCGGAATCGACGCGTCGCGTGTCCTCCGCGCGAGCTCAGAACCTGTTCAAGGTCCGTCGCGAGCGCCGCCAGATGGCGCGTGGTGGAGCGCAGGAAGCGCAGCGTACGGGTGGTACGTGAGCATTCCGAGCACCGCACGCGCGCCAGCTGGCAAGCGCAGCAGGACATTGAATAGGTTCTAAGCTGCAGGTCCGGTCACGTCGAGCCACTGCCATGACATTGCGCCCTCTGCTGCTGTTGAGCCTGCTGCTGTCCATCGCCCTGCCCGCCTTCGCGAAGGACGACGCACCGAAGATCACCGTGCTCTACGACGCCTTCGGCGACGACCCCACGCTCGAGAAGGACTGGGGATTCGCTGCGCTGATCGAGGTCGACGGCCAGCGCATCCTGTTCGACACCGGCAATGATGCAGAAACATTCCGTCGCAATGTCGCGGCGAAAGGCGTAGACCTGGCCGATCTCGACATGGTGGTGATGTCGCATCGCCACGCCGACCACATGGCCGGTCTGTCCGTGGTGCTCGAAGCGAATCCCGACGTCGTGATCCACGCGCCGCAGGAAGGTTTCGGCATCTACGGCTCCTCGCTGCCGTCGAGCTTCTACCGCAAGGATGCTGCCCTGCCCGCGCGTATGCGCTACTTCGATGGCGCGCCTCCGGAGACCCTGCAGTTCGGCAGCGCCTGGTCCGGCGCGAAGCTGCAGCCCGTCGCGCAGACCACGGAAATCGCGCCGGGCGTCTGGGCGATCGCAACGGTGTCTGACGTGCCGGGCACACGCGAACTACGCGAGCTGTCGCTGGCCGTGCGCACGCCCGAAGGCCTCTTGTTGGTCGTCGGCTGCTCGCATCCGGGGCTGCCGGTGATCGTCGCCGAAGCGGCGAAGCTCGATCCGGACATCCACCTCGTCATCGGCGGCTTCCACTACGTCAATGCCGATGACGCGGCGATCGCCGGCGTCGTCGAGGCGCTGGCTCCGTACGACATCGACTTCATCGCACCCGGGCATTGCACCGGCGAGGCGACATTCGCCGCCCTGCAGCGCGCTTATGGCGATCGCTATCTCTACGCGGGTCTGGGCGCGACGCTGGTGCTCGACGCCGCCTCGGGTCCTGACCGTCCGCGTGGCGCGGCTGCAGTGTTCGATGATGCGGAGCGGACCGCCTATCGCGCGCTCGCGCTGCGCGGCGACCACGTGCACGACCACAGCGCAGGCCGCTAACGCCGCAGCGTCATTCGCCCGAGGCCCACGGCGCCTGCGCGAGCTTGCGGGCCAGATGGTCGACCAGCGCCTGCACGCGCGCGGGTCGGCCGCGCCCCGGCGGCATGACCACGTGGACCGCAATCTCCGGCGGTTGCCAGCCCGGCAATGCGACTTCGAGCGCGCCGCGGCGCAGCTCGCGCCACACCAGAAACTCCGGCTGCAAGGCGAGCCCGGCGCCGGCCAGCAGCGCCGGCGTCAGGGCTTCGGCGTTGTTCGCGCGCAGCACCGACGGCACACCCACCGAATAGTCACCGTGCCGCGCGTGGTGGAAGCGCCACGCGGCGCCCGAGCGCGCGTAGGCGTAGGTCAGGCCGCGATGCGTGCCCAGATCGCGCGGATGTTTCGGTCGACCGAATCGTTCGAAATACACCGGCGCGCCGACCAGCAGGATGCGCACGCCGCACAGCCGGCGCGCGACGAGGCTGGAATCCTCCAGCGTGCCGATGCGCAGCGCGAGATCGAAGCCGCCGCCGACGATGTCGACGGTCTCGTCGCTGAGCGCGAGTTCGAGGGTCACGTCCGGAAACTTCGCCATGAAGGCCGGCAGCAGCGGCGCGACATGGGCGACGCCGAACGACATCGGCGCGGCCATGCGCACGTGGCCACGCGGACTGACCGCCTGCGCGGTCACGGACGCCTCGACCGCTTCGCCCTCGGTCAGCAGACGGCTCGCACGGTCGACGGCGTCCTCGCCTGCCGCGGTCAAGGTCATCCGGCGCGAGGTGCGATGCAGCAGCGGCGTGCCGATGCGCTTCTCCAGCCGGGCAATCGCTTTCGACACCGTCGGCTGGGTGATGCCCAGCGCCTCGGCGGTCGAGGCGAACGAGCCGAGCTCCGCGACGCGCGCGAAGATCGCCCAGGCTTCGAGATCGGGAAGCTTCATGGCGTCATAAATGGAATGGATGGTGTTCCATTCTTTCCGTTCCCCACATGGGACGCAAGGCGTAACGTGGCGCCATTCCCGACACATATTGGAGAACGACATGATCGAACGCCGCCCATTCGACACACTTGGCGCCGCCAACCACGGCTGGCTCGATGCGCACCACCACTTCTCGTTCGCCAGCTATCACGAGCCGGCGCGCATGGGTTGGGGCGCGTTGCGCGTCTGGAACGACGACCTGATCGCACCGCGTACCGGTTTTCCGCCGCATTCGCATTCCGACATGGAGATCATCACCTACGTCCGCGAGGGGGCGATCAGCCACAAGGACAATCTCGGCAACGCCGGCCGCACCACCGCCGGCGATGTGCAGGTGATGAGCGCGGGCACCGGCATCCAGCATGCCGAATACAACATGGAAGGCGAGCAGACCCGGATCTTCCAGATCTGGATCATTCCCGATGCGCCCGGTGGCGCACCGGCCTGGGGCACCAAGCCGTTCCCGAAGGACGGGCGCAGCGGTGATTTCATCGCACTCGCCAGCGGTTTCGACGGCGATGACGATGCGCTGCCGATCCGCGCCGCGGCGCGCGTCCTCGGCGCAACGCTCAAGGCCGGCGACACCGCCGAGTACACGTTTGCAGATGGACGTCTCGGCTATCTGGTGCCGGCCTCGGGCGCGGTCGAGATCAACGGCACGCGCATCGATACACGTGATGGCGCGGCGATCCGCGACGAGGCGGTCATCCGCGTGACTGCGCTGGAAGACGCGGAACTGGTGCTGGTCGACACCGCGCGGTAATCGCGTCCATCCGCCTTCATCGCGCTTCGCTGGAAGCGCTTCGCACTCGCCCGCCGATGCTGCACGCGCAGCATCGGCGGCGTGTGTATGCGCGTCGTTTCACAGGATCCGAACGCAATTCCGTGACCTCGTGCGCCGAACGAGACATACGCGCGGCGCGCTTTTGACAGCGTTGTCAATTGGCGGCAGCGTCGATGCCGGTCCAGCGCAGGGGGTGGGCCCAACACCATCACGCAAGGAGCCCACATGGATCGCACATCCCTCATCGCCCTTCCGATCGCCGCATGCGTTGGCCTCGCCGCCCTCGCCCTGCCCGCAGCTGCGCAGGCACAGACGCCGGTCTGGGAAGAGAACTTCAACGGCACAACGATCGACGGCAACACCTGGACATTCGACGTCGGCACCGGTTGCCAGATCGGCATCTGCGGCTGGGGCAACAACGAGCTGCAGTACTACACCAGCCGCCCGGAGAACGCGCGCGTCGAGAACGGCAATCTCGTCATCGAAGCGCGTCGCGAGACCTTCGAAGGCAGCCCTTTCACGTCCGCGCGCCTGAAGACCGAAGGCCGCGTGCACTTCAAGTACGGCACGCTCGAAGCACGCATCAAGACGCCCGAAGCCGGCAACGGCATCTGGCCGGCGTACTGGATGCTCGGCGCGATCGGTGTGTGGCCCGACCGCGGCGAGATCGACATCATGGAGATCGGTCACGTCGACGGCATCGCTGCAGGCATGGGTAATCGCCGCGTCGGCGGCGCCGTGCACTGGAACTACGGCGGCGGCCACGCCAGCCATGCCGATTACGCGGACTTCCCGAGCAATCTGCACGACGACTACCGCACCTATCGCATGACCTGGGATCCGGACTTCATCCGCGTCACCGTCGACGGGCTTCAGTACTTCGAAATGGCGATCTCCGACATCGCGGGCGCCTCGCTGCACGAATTCCACGCGCCGCATTTCCTGCTGCTCAATCTCGCAGTCGGCGGCACTTACACCGGCATTTCCAATCCAAACGGCGTCACCGCGCCGCTGCCGGGCAGGATGCTCGTCGACTGGATCCGTCTGTACCAGGACCATCCCGACAGCGAACTGCAGATCGGCGGCGACAGCGCGGTGCCGGCCGGTCGCTTCGGGGTCTATTCCGAACAGGGCGGCCTGGCTGGCGCACTGGATTTCGGCAGCGACGCCGATCTGTTCGTGTGGAACAACCTCGCCCCGATCAGCGCCGCGCCATTCGAAGGCAACGAGGCGATGGCGTTCCGTGCGAGCGCCGGGCAGTGGTTCGGTCTCGGCATCCTGACCGACTACCGCAACATGAGTGCTTATGCTGGCGGTGCGCTGAAGTTCCACATGCGCACGACCACGTCGTCGACGTTCAAGATCGGCATCAATACGTCGTTCGGTGACAGCTGGGTCGACTTCGCCTCTGGCGGGCCGAACTACGGGCTGGTGCGCGACGGGCAGTGGCACCAGGTCACGATCCCCTTCAGCGCCTTCTACGATCTCGACCTGCACGCGGTGAAACAGATGTTCATGGTCGTCGCCGATCCGCCGGCGCAGGACGTCGAACTGGTCATCGACAACGTCTACTACCAGAGTCCGTGACCACGGGACCGGGCGCGGCGCGCCGCGCCCGGTTCTAGAAGACCGACAGGCCGGTCATGCGCGTGAAGCGATGCAGCGCGTAGCCGCCAAGCAGCGAATTGCCCTTCTCGTCCAGCGCCGGCGACCAGACGCAGAGGTTCAGCACGTGCGGTACCACCGCAACGATGCCGCCACCGACGCCGCTCTTGGCCGGCAGGCCGACGTGGAACGCGAACTCGCCAGCGGCGTCGTAGGTGCCGCAGGTCATCATCACCGCGTTGATGCGCTTGGCGCGCTCGATACTGGTGACCTGCGCGCCCGAAGAGGGGCATTTGCCGCGGTCGGACAGGAACTGCAGGCTGCGTGCGAGGTCGATGCAGTTCATCTTCAAGGCGCACTGGAAGTAGTAGAAATCCAGCACCGCCTGCACGTCGTTCTTGATGTTGCCGAAGCTGCGGATGAAGTTGGCGAGCGCCACGTTGCGGTAGCCGCTCTTGCGTTCCGATTCCCAGATCTCGTCGTCGCGTCCGATGTCCGGATTGCCCGTGCGTTCGCGCATGAACTGCAGCAGCGCGGCTTCCGGGTCGTCGTAGTGCGAGAGGATGACGTCGGCGACAACGATCGCGCCGGCATTGATGAAGGGATTGCGCGGAATGCCGGCCTCGTGCTCGAGCTGGATCAGCGAATTGAACGGATCGCCCGAGGGCTCGCGCCCCACCCGCTTCCACAGATCGTCGCCAGCCTTGTCGAGCGCCAGGGTCAGCGTGTGCACCTTGGAGATGCTCTGAATCGAGAACGGCGCATGCGCCTCGCCCACCGTGTAGACATCGCCGTCGAGCGTCGCCACCGCCATGCCGAAGGTGTCGCGCGGCACGGACGCAAGCGCAGGAATGTAATCGGCGACCTTGCCCTTCTGCGCGTCGAAGCGTTCTCGGACCTCCGCGTGGATCGTCTTCAGGATGTCCTGCAGATCGTGGCGGCTCAGATCGTGCGGATTCTGCGGGGGACTGCGCATGACGCCTCGGCTGGGGACCGGCGGAAGTGCCGGCTCCGCAGCATGGCGTCGAAGGCGTGACCATCCGGTCACGCCAGCACGGCCTCAGTCCTTGGACCAGTCCGCTTCGAGTGTGCGGAACGATGTTGGCAGGGTGATGCCGTGCGCGTCGTAGTCGCGTGCCTCCACGCCGTCGACGCGCACCCGCTGCGGCCGCGTGCGCTGCGGCCATGCGAGATGCACGGTGCTGCCCGCACGCAATCCGTCGCCGAGTGCGAGATCGAGGCGCGCGGCATCGCCACGCGCGTGCAGGGTCAGCGGCCCGTACGCCGTCGGCAGCGCATCGAGTCGCAGGCCCTCGCCCGCCAGCCAGTCGGTCGGCGTGCCGGGCAGCAGCTGCAGCACGGTGTCTTCCTCGCGCATCAGCATGCCGAACACCGCACGCGCGTATTCGGCGCCGATCCAGGTGTGCGGCATGTCGCCGAGATAGCGCGGGAAGCGCAGCCGCGAATGCACGACCTCGCCCCAGACGTGCCAGGGCTGCGGGCGCCGGTCGTCGAGCATGCGCGAGAGCATCTCCCATGCGGCATCGGGCTGGTCCAGATGGACGAACGTCAGCACGTTGCGCAGTTCATAGGGCGAGTACGCATACAGCGCGTCGGGCGCGCCGTTGCGGCGGAAGTCGGCGAGATAACGATCGAAGGTGTTGCGCAGCGCATCGGCGGGCAACAGGTCCTGCTGCCCGGTCGGGTCGAGCGCGATCGAGACGCTGGTGGGGTCGTTGCCACCGAGATCGGCAGCCGCGGGCACGGTGTCCTGGCCGCTCCAGGCCATGGTCGCGCGGATCGACGCGGCCACGTCGGTGCGTAGCGCGTCGTATTGCGCCCGCGCCCAGCTGGCGGTTTCCGCATCGCCCAGTTGTTCGGCGAGCCACGCGCCATCGTGCCAGCCCTTGAGCGCCCAGTAGTCATCCCAGTAGCTGTGCGTCGGGCTTGAATAGCCTTCGTGGCTGATCGACGGCGCGATGATGCCGCGGAAGCGCTCGGGTGCCGGCGCATCGGCCATGTAGCCCGGGACGAGCGTGCGTTCGCGCAGCGTCTGCAGGAACCGCATCGCCGACGTCACCTGCGGCAGGTAGTCGCGGACGGTTTCCGGCCCGCCGTCGAGGCGCGCGACATCGGCCACCAGTGCGATGTACTGTCCTTGTGCATCGAACTCGATGTCGGAGCCGAAGCCGGTGAACAGCGTGCCGTCGTCGTTGATGATCGGCGACACCAGACCCGATTCGCGCACCGCGTGATCGGTGTACCAGCGCAGGAAATCGCGGGCCACGTCGGCCTGGCCCATGCGCAGCAGCACAGCGGCGGTTGCCGCGCCATCGCGGATGAAGGAGCGGTCGTAGTTGCGCGGCCCCGGCTGCATCGCCTGGCCGGTGCGATTGATCAGCATGTAGGCCGCCTGCGTGCGCAGCGCGTCGACCATGTCGGCATCGGGCAATGCGATGTGCACATCACCGAAGCGCGCGCGCCAGTCGTCGGCAACGTCCGCGGCCAGCGCATCGAAACTCGTATCGGGTGTGCCCGCGACGCGCAGCGACGCCGGCACCAGCGCCGGCGCTTCGGGCAAGGGGCCATGACCGCGGTCCGTGCGCGTGATGCCTAGCGGAAACGCGACGACCACCGATTCGCTGGTGCCGGGCGCGAGCCGCATGCGGTAGCCGAGCAGCGATGCGGCGAGGCCCGCATCGTCGTGCGCGGCCTGCGCATCCGGCGCGGTGCCGGCTGCGGCATGCGGCGTGAGTTCGCTCGCGCCGTCTTCGCCGAACGGTGCCGCGCCCTGGTGCGTCGGCGGGGTCAGCGATGTCAGCAACATGCGGTCGTTGACGCGGACCGCGGTGCCGAGTGGATCGGCAACGATCGCGATCTCGCGTATCGGCGACAGCCCGCCGTTCTGCCATGGCGGATTCATCTGCATCGGTCGCACCAGCAGCGACAGCGTGCCGTCGATCGCAGTCGCGCCGTGATTGGTCACGCGATGCCGCAGCAACGTGACCGGCTGACCGTCGAGCGTCGCAGTGAAGGTCTCGCTGCGCACTGCTATGTCCGGCGTCGCCGTCCACTCGACGGCCGGCATCGGCATCCAGCGCTCGCGCAGTGTGTGCACCGGCGTACCGGTTGACGCGCTGGCCGCGCCGCGCGCATCGCGCCAGATCGCCTGCACCAGCGGCGCGCCCTTAAAGGCTTCGAGATTGCCCCACTCGTCAAAGATCGATTTCTGCAGGCCGCCGTGCACGCCGACGACTGTCCAGTAGGTCTGCTGCATGCGCAGCGAGGGCGGAAACAGCGCCGCGGTGCCGCGCGCCGCAGCCGCCTGATAGGCGCGCATCGGCGTAAGCACGTCGCCTGGCCCGAGCAGACGCAGGCGTGCGACAGCGGGTGGCGCACCGTCGGCGGCGGAGACGCGAACACGCAGCTCGCGCGCTTCCAGCGCGACCGGACTTGCCAGCGTCGACATGCCGCCGTCGCCGGGGAACGGATCGCGCGCCACGATCTGCCAGTCGCCGGCGGCGTCGCGTGCTTCGAGCATCGCGCCGCTGCGCGTACCGGCCCATTCGACGCGCAACCCGGCAGTGGGCTGCGGCGATGCGAACGACAGCGCAATGCGTCCCGAATCGCCGTCCATCTCGACCGGCACCGGCGACTCGTCTTTGCGCCACACGCGTGCGTTTTCCGGATCGTCCAGGCCTGCGATACGCGGCGCCTCGGCGACCGGCAACGGTTCGAACTCGAAGATCGACACGCCCCAGTCCGAGGTTTTCGGAAGCGCCGCCAGCCGTAGCCAGCGCGCACGCACCGGCGCGAAGAACAGCGTCTCGACGCCGCCGAGCGAATCCGCCTGCACGTGCACGTCGCGCCAGTCGCCTTCGCGCTCGGCCGCCTGCAGCACGAAGCCTTCGGGATTGGCGAGATCCCAACGGATACGCACGCCACCGATTTCGGCCGCGCGCCCCAGATCGACCTGGAACCAGTGGCCGGCGCTGAAGGCGCCGCCGGTCTTCGTGGCCGGATCGCCGTCGATCAGATGATCGATCGCCTCGGCCTGCACCTGCGCCGACGAACTCGTCGCCGTCCACGACGCACGCGGCGGCAGGCTGTCTTGCGCGAACGCAGACGCGCCGACCAGCGCACACACCACACCACACAGCCACCGCATCCGGTTCCGCATCGCGCACCTGCCCTGTCTTCGCACGCCCTCCCCAGGGTCGCGACGCCGGCACGTGGGCCGTCGCGACCGGGAGCGTAACCGTTTTCAGTCGAGCCGGGCGACGGCCTGCTGCAGCCGGGATTCCGGTGTACGCGTCTCCCGAATGTGCTGCCTGTACGACTGACCACTCCCCCGGGGACGTGGTCTTGACCCGGCATCGGCCAGGCTTGGCCCCCGCGCGCACCGCGCCGCAACCGCACAGGACATTGAACGCATGGGCATGCTGATCGAAGGCCGCTGGGAATCCGACGACGACAAGCTCGTCCGCGAGGACGGCACGTTGCAACGGCCCGACTCGGCGTTCCGCAACTGGATCACGCCCGATGTCGCGCCTGGTCCGACCGGCGAAGGTGGATTCGCCGCCGAGCCCGGCCGCTATCACCTCTACGTGGCGCGCGCCTGTCCCTGGGCGCATCGCGCGACGCTGTTCCGCGAACTCAAGGGCCTGCAGGCGATGATCGGACTGTCGGTCACCCACTGGCTGATGGCCGACGACGGCTGGACGTTCGCCACCGGCCCCGGCGTGATCGCCGATCCGCTGTACGGCGCCGGGACGGTCTGGCAGCTCTATGTGCGCGCCGATCCCCACTACACCGGCCGCGTGACCGTGCCGGTGCTGTGGGACACGCAGCGCGAGACCATCGTCAGCAACGAATCGGCCGACATCATCCGCATGTTCAACCGCGCGTTCGATGGTGTCGGTGCGACGCCCGGCGACTACGCGCCCGCGGCGCTGCTCGGCGAGATCGACGCCCTCAACGCGCGCATCTACGACGGCCTCAACAACGGTGTGTACAAGGCCGGCTTCGCAACCCGACAGTCTGCCTACGACGATGCGGTGCGCGGCGTATTCGAGACACTCGACTGGCTCGAATCGCATCTGTCCGGACGCACCTGGCTGTGCGGCGATGTGCAGACTGAAGCCGACTGGCGGCTGTTCACCACCCTGCTCCGATTCGACGCGATCTATCACGGCCACTTCAAATGCAATCTGCGGCAGCTCAAGGACTACCCGGTGCTGTCGGCATACACGCAACGGCTGTACGCCGAACCGGCGGTCGCGCCGACGGTGAACTTCGACCACATCCGTCGCCACTACTACCAGAGCCATCGCCAGATCAATCCGACCGGCATCGTGCCGGTGGGTCCCGAACTCGCGTTTCCGGCGCCGTTCTGAGTCAGGCGCCGCGTGGTGCGTCGACGACCTGCGGTGTGCGCACCGGCGCACCGTCGGCATTGAAGAAGGCCCGGTTGCGCAGGCCGCGCAGTCTCGCTGCGAGCAGGCGCAGGAAGATGCGGCCGCCGCCGATCGCGGTCGCGAGGGGCGTGCCCGGCACATGTCCTTCGGCCGACGCTTGGTTGAGTACGAAGCGCGGCGGGCCGAACGCCGCATCGCGATCCTGCGGTTCCAGCGCGTCGGCGATTACACCGACATAGGCAACACGCGCATCGCGCGCCGTGTTGGCGATCGGCGCCTTGCAGCAGTCGGCGTACCAGCGCAGCAGACCCCTGTCCGACAGCGACAGACAGGCCAGTCGCGCTTCCCCGGTGGTGAACCGGATCGCGTCCGGTGGCACGGCGACGATCGCGGTGCCGTCGTGCGCATCGAGGACTTCGTCGGCGCCCAGAAAGCGTGCATAGGCGCGGCAATCGCGGCAGTAGCATCGCGCATGTCCGTAGGCGTGGGCGTTGTCCACTTCGCCGCGCAACTGTCCGCAGCGGCATCGCAGTTCGACGTGCATGACCGTCTCGTGGGATTCAACGCCCGGATGCTGCGCCCGCATCGCGACGGGCCATGTGAACGCTCATCCTGCCGCGGCGATCTCGTAGAGTTCCAGCGGCAGGCCGTCGGGATCGGCGAAGAACACGAAGCGCTGGCCGGTATACGGGTCGACACGCACCGGTTGCAGCACGACGCCACGCGCGGTCAGACGTGCGCAGGCCGCGTCGGTGTCTTCGACGGCGAAGGCGAGATGGCGCAAACCACGCGCTTCCGGCCACGACGGTCGCGCCGGTGCATCCGGGAATGAGAACAGCTCGACCTGCCCGCCGTCCGGCAGGGCGAGATCGAGCTTCCATGACTGCCGTTCTTCGCGGTAATGCTCGTCCAGCACCCGCAGCCCGAGCGTCTCGACGTAGAACGCTTTCGACACCGCGTAGTCGCCGCAGATCACCGCGACATGGTGGAGGCCGCGCAGCATCGTCAGGCCGGGACTTTCAGCGTGCGTGCGAACAGCGCCAGCATCTTCGTCCAGGCTTCCCTGGCGGCGGCTTCGTCGTAGCGCGGCGTGGTGTCGTTGTTGAAGCCGTGTTCGGTATCGGCCGGCTGGTACAGCGCGAACGTCTTGCCGGCCGCCTTTAGTGCAGCTTCGTAGTCCGGCCATTGCGCATTGACGCGCGCGTCGTTGGACGCGAGCACCACCAGCAGTTCCGCCGTGATCTTAGGCACGTCCTCCAGCGGCGCAGCAGGTCCGTAGAACGGCACCGCGGCGCGCAGCGTCGGCAGCTGCGTCGCCAGCCAGTTGGCCATGCCGCCGCCGTAGCAGAAGCCGACGACGCCGAGACGTCCGTTGCCGCCCTCGGTCTTCTGCAACCAGCCTGCAGCGGCGACGAAGTCCTGCCGAGCCGTGTCCTGGTCCAGCGTGGCGAACAGCGCACGCGCGGCGTCTTCCTCACCCGGATAGCCACCCTTCGGGAACAGTGCATCCGGCGCGAACGCGATGTAGCCCTCGAGCGCGATGCGCCGCGCGACGTCCTCGATATGCGGATTGAGGCCGCGGTTCTCGTGCACCACCAGCACCATCGGCAGAGGACCGCTCGTCCCGGCCGGCTGCGCGAGATAGCCACGGCCGCGGCCATTGCCCTTTGGCGAATCGAATTCCACGTGCCGCGTCTGCAGACGCGCATCGTCCGGCGCGATCTGCTGCGCGCTCGCGAACTGCGGGCTCAGTGCGGCCAACAGTCCGACCGCGCCCGCGGCGCCGGCGATACGGCCCGCGCGCGTCAGGAAGCCGCGGCGATCGATCGCGCCGTGCACATAGTCGTCGAACAACGCGAGGACGTCGGGATCGAAATCGCGTGCGGTCTGCTTCGGCGGTGTAGCCATAACGTGCTCCTGCGGCGGATCGGGCCTCGATGGTAATCGCCGCGCGTGACGTGCGGCGTGCGGCCGCCGCAACGCCGCGTTGCACCGCAACAAAACTTCAATACATCGTCGTTAGCCTCCGGCCCCGGTCGCACGTCGGCCCATCGCGTCGCGTGCAAGCGCACGGCGCGCTCGTCCATCCGTCTCCAAGGGGAACACCTGGCATGAAGTCCTACCACCCGGCGCGCCGCGCGTCCGGGCCGCGCCCGCGCTGCCTGAGCCGCAGCATCCATTCCCTTCTCGTCGGCGGCATGGTCGCCATTCCGACGCTCGCCCTCGCGCAGGACGCGCCGGCAGCCGACGACATCCAGGCATTGGACGCCGTCTCGGTCACCGGCAGCTACAGTCGCAGCCTCGAGCAGGCCGTCGATCTGAAGCGCGACAACGTGGGCTTCTCCGATTCGATCGTCGCCACCGACGTGGCGGATTTCCCCGAGCAGAATCTCGCCGAAGCGCTGCAGCGCATGCCCGGCGTCACCATCGAACGCAACAAGGGCCTGGGCTCGCGCGTCAACGTGCGCGGCCTGCCGTCCGACTACACGCATGTGTCGATCAACGATCTCGCGACGGCCTCGGGCAGCGGCGGCCGTGAAGTGGAATTCGACATCTTCGCGTCCGAGATCATCCAGCAGGTCACGGTGCAGAAGTCGCCGACCGCGGCGGATGAGGAAGGCGGCATCGCCGGCTCGGTGAAGATTTCCACCGCGCGCCCGTTCGACTACAGCACGCGCCAGCTGGTCGGCTCGGTCGAAGGCGCACACAACTCGATCTCCGAAGAGACCGATCCGAAGGTGTCTTTCCTCGCTTCCGACACCTGGGGTGACTGGGGCGCGCTGGTGTCGTTTTCCAAGGCCAAGCGCACCAACCGTACCGACGGCACGTCGGGCATCAACTTCCGCCCGATGTCGCGCTTTCTCGGCGCATCGGGCGTGCGCGGGTCGCAGGCCGAGGCCGTGATCGAACGCGATACCGGTCGCCAGATCGGCAATCGCGCGAACACGGCCGAATCGAACCTGATCGTGTTCCAGGACAAGGTCGGTGACCGCGTGTTCCTCAACGAACAGGACAAGTGGGGCGCGACCGCGTCGCTGCAGTTCAAGCCCAGCAATGACTTCAGCCTCACCTTCGACGCGCTGGTCGGCGGCTACGACTCGACCGAAGACGAGTACGACGCCGCTGCGTACTCCGCATCGAGCCGCAGCACCCTCGAGACCATCCACGCCTACGACGACACCACACTGGCCGAGCACGGCATCCTGGTGCTGCGCGACGTGTCGTACACCGCCACGCAGCACGAGTTCCTGAGCAAGGAACGCCGCAACGAAACCGACTTCCGCCAGTACAGCGCGGCGCTCGACTGGCGCGGCGACAGCTGGACCGTCGATGCCCTGCTCGGCTACTCGGGCGCGAAGAAGACCCTCGACTACGCCAACCTCAAGCATGTGGCCTACGCGCCCTCGCGCACGCGCTGGACCGATCGCGGCGGCGAGACGATTCCGAGCGCGTCGTCGAACGGCTTCGACATGTACGCCTCGCCGGAGCGCTACCTGTTCGAAGCCTACGAGACGACGCTCGAGCACATCAGCGACGACAAGTACGCCGCGCAGGTCAACGTGGGCAAGACGCTGGACCTCGCGTTCCTGCCGGCGCTGCGCAGCATCCGCTTCGGCGCGCGGCACACCGACAAGTCCAAGGAACGCCAGTACGGCGAGGCCAAGATCGGTGGCCCCTCGGCCGGCAACAACAGATGGGTCAACACGCGCACGCTGGCCGACAGCCAGTTGCAGCCGATCGGCAGCATCGTGCCCGGCGGCGCCTACACCGCGCGCGATCTCGACTGGCAGATGGTCGGCAACGACTACGCGCGCGACACCTTCCGCTATGCAGGCTTCTCCACCCTGTTCGACGACGCCCAGTACTACCGCGTCGACGAACAGGCGACGGCGCTGTACGCGATGGCGGACGTGGCGTTCGATATGGGCCGCGTGCCGGTCGACATCAACGCCGGCGTGCGCTACGTCGATACTTCGGTGACTTCGTTCGGCTATCACCCGGTGCAGAATCCGGACGGCAGCACCGGCTATACCGACACGCCTGTGTCGATGGACGGCGACTACAGCGACGTGCTGCCCAGCCTCAACCTCACCGCCGAACTGCGCGACGGCCTGCTGCTGCGCGCCGCTGCGTCGCAGACGCTGATCCGCCCGGCGATGACCGACATCGCCTACAAGCGCACAGCGAGCTGGAGCTCCTACCGCTTTACCGATGGCAACCCGGCGCTCAAGCCGACCTATGCCGACCAGTGGGAGGTGGGCCTGGAGCAGTATCTCGACAACGGCGGCCTGCTCGCCGCGTCCTACTTCCGCAAGAAGATCGACGGCGTGGTGATCAACGCGCTGACCGGCGTGGTCGAGGACGTGCCGGTCTACAACGCCAACGGCACGCTTAACGGCATCTTCGATTTCGACGTCTACCAGCCGGTCAATGCGGCGGGCGCCTACGAGGTCGACGGCATCGAGCTGATCGCGCAGCTGCCGCTGACGATGCTGCATCCGGCGCTGGAAGGGTTCGGCATCAACGCCAACTACACGATGCTCGACAGCTCGCTGGCTGGCGAATCGGACCTCGGTATCCAGACGCCGATGCCCGGCCTGGCCGAGAAGACCTGGAACCTCACCGCGTACTACGAGAACGCGCGCTTCGACGCCCGCGTGTCCTACAACCACAAGAGCGAGTACGTGGAATCGATCGGCTACAACATGTATCCGATCTACCGCGACGGTTACGGCCAGCTCGATGTGTCGATCGGCCTGCGTCTGGCCGACAACCTCAAGCTGAGCCTCAAGGGCATCAACATGACCGACGAGGCGACGACCGGCTACACCATGGATCCGTCGTTCCCGACGATGTACGAACTGTCGGGCCGCCGCCTTTCGCTGGGACTGCGCGCGGATTTCTGAGTCCGGCTGCGAAGGCAACATGGAAAAGGCCACCGCTTGCGGTGGCCTTTTTTTTCCGCGCAGACAGCGTGGTCAGCGATGCGCCAGAGCGTAATCCAGTGCGGAGACGATCGACGCCACCTGGGCGGCGTTGCATTCGACCGGCGTGGTGCGCGGGCTGTCGGGATAGACCTCGGTCGTGGTCACATACTGCGCGCCGGTGATGCCGGCGCACAGGCCGAGTTCTTCGACCGGATACTCGATCACGCCGTGCGCGACGACGGGCGAACCGATCATCTCGCCGTCGGCATCGGCCGGCGCGATGTGCGTGACCTGCTCCACCGCGGCGATGACCGCCTGTTGGAATGCGGGCTGCGGACGCACGCTGTCGTCGACCAGATAGAAGCCGTCGGGAATCCCGCCCGGCTCGAACGGCACGCCGTCGCGCGCAGCAAGGGCAGGACGGAATTCGGATTCGTCGGTATCGGTGGTCTCGTGCAGATCCACATGCACCAGCACGGTGCCCCGCAGCGGCGCGAGCAGCGCGACCAGCGCCGCCGACTCCTGCGCCGGGCTGCCGGCGCGGAACGAGCGGTTTGGGTCGATTGCGTCGAAGTTCCAGCGCTGGATGTGCTCGTAGCCCCAAGGGCTGACGCAGGGCACGACCAGCAGATTGATTCGGCCTGCGTAACCGGCGGCAGCGTGCTCGACGAAGTCCAATGCCCCTTCGATGCCGCTGGTCTCGTAGCCGTGCACGCCACCGGTGATCACGCCGACCGGCAGGTCCGGGTTCCAGTCACGGCTGCGGATCGCGAGCAGCGGATAACGACCGCCGCCTTCGCGCCGGCTGTAATCGAGCGTGTCATAGGTCTCGATGTCGAAACGATCGCGCAGCGCATCGACGCGCGTCACGACATCGTCGGCGTGGCTGCGCTGTCGCACCTGACGGGCCCGCCAGGCCGCGCGTTCGGCGTCGCCCCAGGGCTGGCCGGGGGTGCCGATCGGATAGAACGGGGTCTGCTGCATGACGTGCTCCGGCGCTGGAAAAATCGCGGGCACTCTAGCATCGCGTACCGGAACCGCAGGCTCAGACCGGCGCAGGCCGTCCGTAAAGATAGCCCTGCCCGTACTGGCAGCCGAGTTCGTCGAGCATGTCGCGCTGCGCCTGGGTTTTGATGCCCTCGGCGATCGTGTCGATGCCGAGCGTGCCGGCGAGCGCGAGGATCGCGCGCACCAGCGCTAAGCTTTCGGCGTGGAGATCGCTGCCCAGCCCCTGCACGAAGCTCTGGTCGATCTTCAGTGCGTGGATCGGGAACCGGTGCAGATACGACAGCGCCGAGAAACCGGTACCGAAATCGTCGAGCAAGGCGAGCACGCCGCGCTCGCGCAGCTGGCTGAGCATGCGCAGCGCACGCGGCGCATCGTCGAGCAGCGCGACCTCGGTGATCTCGATGCGCAGACGCCCGGGATCGGCGCCGGCGCTTTCGAGCAGGAACAGTAGGCGCTCGACGAAATCGTCGGAGCGGAAATGCCGCGGCGAGACGTTGATCGACACGTAACCCGGCGCGTTCGAACTCGCCATGATGCCGATGACCTTGCGGTACATCAGCCAGTCGACCTGCTCGATCAGACCGCTGTCCTCGCCCACGCCGATAAAGTCGGCAGGCGGCAGGATGCCGTGCAGTTCGTGGCGCCAACGCAGCAGGGCTTCGTGGCCGATGACCGCGCCGTCGGTCAGGCGCACGATCGGCTGGAAGAATGGTTCGAATGCGTCCTGCAGGATCGCGCGGCGCAGATCCGCTTCGAGATCGAGCAGGCGCGTCGCCTCGGCGCGCATCGCTTCGTCGAAACGTTCGCTGCGGTCGCGGCCGCAGGCCTTGGCGCGGTACATCGCCGCGTCCGCGTCGCGCAGCAGACCGTCTCCATCGGCGCCCGCATGCGACATCGCGATGCCGATGCTGCCCGAGGGATACAGCTCGCGACCGGCCACCCACATCGGCCGCGACAGCGTCGCCAGCAGCGCGGCCGCCATCGTGTCGGCAACGATGGCGTCGTCGACGCCGCCCAACACCAGCGCGAACTCATCGCCGCCGAGCCGCGCGGCCATGTCCTGCGGACCGAGCAGCGCGGAGATGCGTTGCGCGATCTCGACCAGCATCGCGTCGCCGGCCGCATGACCGACGCTGTCGTTGACCAGCTTGAAGCGGTCGAGATCCAGGAACAGCACCGCGAACGGTTCCTGGCGGCTTTCCGACGAGGCCAGCGCGGCATTGAGACGTTCGAGCAGCTGCACGCGGTTCGGCAGCCCGGTCAGCGGATCGTGACGCGCCTGGTGCACCAGCCGCTGCTGCGCACGCACGCGCTCGCCGATCTGCGCACGCAGTTCGCGGTTGGCTTCTTCCAGTTCGCGCGTGCGCGCATCGACGCGGAATTCGAGCTCGGTGTGCGCCGCCTTCAACGCTTCCTGCGCACGTTTGCGCTCCAGCGCGCTGTCGATGTGATGGGCGACGAAGGTCAGCAGCGCCTGGTCGCTGTGCGCAAAGCTGATCTCGGGGTCGTAGCTCTGCACCGCGATCGCGCCGACCGGCCGGCCATCGCGACTCAGCGGCACGCCCAGCCAGCACTGCGCCTGGGTGCCGCGGCTCTGCAGTTCGCCGCTGGCCTCCAGCAGCACGATGCTCTCGCGCCGCGCGAGCAGCGGTTCGCCACTGTCGATCACGTATTCGGTCAGGCCATTGGCCCGTTGGCGCGGTCGCCGCGCGACGTCGCGTTCGTCGACCGAGTACGGGAATTCAAGACGCTGGCCGTCCTGGCTCAGCATCGCGATGTAGAAATTCCGCGCGTACAGCAGCTCGCCAACGATCGCGTGCAGGTCGGCATAGAAGCGTTCGACGCTGCCGGCGGCGACCGACAGTTCGCTGATCCGGTACAGCGCCCGCTGCAGGCGTTCCGCGCGTGCACGTTCGGCGATCTGCGCCTGCAGGCCGAAGTTCGCTTCCTGCAACTCCTGGGTACGCGAGTCGACGCGGCGTTCCAGTTCGGCGTGCGCCTGCTTGCGGTCGAGCGCGGTCAGAATGTGCTGGGCCACGAATTCGAGCAGCGCCCGGTCGTCCTGGCTGTAGCGGTCCGGCCGGTCGTAGCTCTGCACGACGATGGCCCCTGCGACACGACCGTCGCGCCGCAGCGGCACGCCCAACCAGTCGGCGCTGTCAGGACCGTGAAGCAGGTCGCCGTCGTCGACACCGTAAGCACGCCGCAGCTGCGCCGACGGCCCCAGCATCGGCTGTCCCCCGCGCAGCAGCGCGATGGTCAGACTGTTGGGCATGTCGCTGACATGCAGTTCCTGCTCGGGATCGGCAACCCATGGATCGAGCGCGTCGACGAAATACAGGAACCGTAGTGTCTCGCTGAGATCGTCGTACAGCACGATGTAGAAATTCTCGGCGGTCATCAGCCCGCCGACGACGCCATGGATGCGCGCCAGCACCTCGCCCATTTCCAGCGACGAACCGGCCAGGTCGGCGATCTCATAAAGCGCCTGCTGCAGCCGCTCGGAGCGCTGCAGGGTCGCGACGATGTGATCGGTGGCCAGTGCATCGAGCGCGGCCAGCAGGCTGTTCGCCGCAAGGCGGGCCCAGGACGCGCACATCGCATCGTCATGCCCGGCATCGATGGCGACAGCGACACGCGCGCCACCGCGTGAGGCGCTAAGGATGCGCGCGTCTTCGGCGGCCCCATCGTCATCGAGCGCGTTCTGCGCGGCATCCGCCAATGCACGGGATGCTTCACGCGCGTGGATCGCGCCGCGGCCGCCATACGGGCAACGCCAGGCGATCGCGAGCGCCAGCCCGCCAGGCGCGGTGTCGAGAATCTCCCGCGCACGTGCAGCCGCGTCGGCGGACGGCTGGGCGGGCGACTCCAGGAGGTGACGATCGGACACGGGAACTTGGCGGGCGTTGGCTGACGCGAGCATAACCAAATCGTCACATCGATCCGTGCCCGCGACCCCATCTGCGACATCCGCACGTTCGACCGTCCATGCACGCGCACGCCGCTCCCGCGTTTCCGATCCGTCCGGTCTTCCCGGCCACGTCCGCAGCACGTAACCTGCAGGCCATGCCCGACATCGCCAGCCAGCAGGAGCCGCCCGGCGACGATGCCCTGATGCAGGCATGGGTCGCGGGCGATGTCGCGGCATTCGAAACGCTTTACCGCCGGCATCGCGACAAGCTCTACCGGTTTCTCGTCCGCCAGCTGCGCAATGGCGCGCTGGCCGACGAGGTGTTCCAGGACATCTGGCAGCGCGTGATCGCCGCGCGCGCCGACTGGAAACCGGACGCGATGTTCACCACCTGGCTCTACCGCATCGCCCACAATCGCCTCGCCGATCACTGGCGCGCTGCGCAACATCGGCCGCCGCCGCCCGAAGATGCGGACCTGCGCACCGCGCGGATCGTCGATCCCGATTCGCCCGAACGGCAGCTCTCCGAGTTCGAGCAGCGTCGCCAGCTGCAGCTCGCGCTGGAGTCCTTGCCCGAAGAGCAGCGCGAAGTGGTGCTGCTGCGGCTGGAACAGGACCTGACGCTGGAGGAGATCGGCGAGATCACCGGCGTCGGCCGCGAAACTGTGAAATCGCGACTGCGCTACGCGATGGACAAACTGCGCACGTTGCTGAACCCATGAACCGACCCGACCACGAACCGCTGACGCCCGAAGAACGCATGCTGGCCGACCGCCTGGCACGCGACGGCAGTGCTGCGTCTCCGTCGGCTGCGCTGGACGCGGCGATCCTCGGCGCCGCGCGCGAAGCCGCAGGTGCAGCGCCCGTGCAGGCGCAACCCGCGGTCGCGCATCGACGGGTGGCCGCGCGTCGCCGTCGTTGGCCGTTCGCCGCCGGCATCGCCGCATCGCTGGCATTGGCGGTCGGCATCGCGTGGCAGTTGCGTCCAGTACCCGATACCGAGATGCGAACAGCGTCCGAGATGCCCGCGGCTGCACCCGCGGCTGCACCCGCGGCAGACATCGCGCCAGCGCCCGAAATGATGCGTTCCCGTGAGGTCCCGGCACCGCCGCCCGCCGAACCTGCACCGCCGCCCGCGCAAGCCGTCACTGACGCACCGGCGCCTGCGGCTCCGGCCGCAGACGCAACGCCGGCTGCTGCATCGACACGCAAGGAGACGGTGGCCGCCGAGTCCGCGGACAACGCGGCTTCGGCTGCGGCTGCGAACGTGCAGACACCGGTCGAGCGACCGACCGCGTTCGGCGCGGAGATGCATCCGGCCGCTGCACCGCCGCCTCCGCCTGCGATCCCCGCCGCCGCCCAGTCTGTGCCCGCACCTCCAGCACCTGCACGCGCACCGCCGCCGGCCCCACCCTCGCCGCCCGCGCCCGCGCCGATGCAGGCGCCCGCTGAGTCAGCGGCGCGTCGCGCGGCGCCGGCAGCGCCCGCGCCTGCCGCAGCACGCCAGACACGCGCGGAGTCGCAGGCGCTGATGCTCGACTCGATCGACGACGGTCCCGACGACGGTGATCCGCCCGCGTCGGCCGATGCACCCGAAGTGCGCGCCGCGTGGCTGGCGCGCGTCCGCGAACTGCTCGATGCCGGCCGCATCGGCGAGGCCAAGGCCAGCCTGGCCGAGTTCCATCGTCGCCATCCGCAGGCCGAACTGCCGCCGGACCTGCGCGCGTTGCTGGACTGATGCCGCTCGATACCCTGGCCGGACCGGTCGATCACACGCTCGAGGTCAAGCACAGCCGCTTCATCGCGCACGCGGCGCCGGTCGACGATGCCGACGGCGCCGCCGCTTTCATGCAGCAGGTGCACGTGGCCGATGCCACGCACAATTGCTGGGCCTGGCGCATCGGTGACCAGTACCGGTCCAGCGACGATGGCGAACCGGCCGGTACCGCCGGTCGACCGATCCTCGCCGCGATCGATGGCCAGGGCTTCGATCGCATCGCGGTCGTCGTCGTGCGCTGGTACGGCGGCATCAAGCTCGGCGCCGGCGGCCTGGTCCGCGCCTATGGCGGCTGCGCAGCCGAATGCCTGCGCACCACGCCGCGCGTCGCGCTGGTCGAGATGGCGACGCTGCGGCTGCATGCACCGTTCGATGCGATCGGCAGCGTGCACGCCGCGCTGCCGGGCGCACTGGCGGTCAAGCGCGAAGAAACCTTCGACACCCACGGCGTGTCCGTGGTGCTGGACCTGCCGGCCGACCGTGTCGACGACTTGAAAACCCGTCTGCGCGATGCCACCCGTGACCGGGTCCGCATCGACGACAATGGCTGATGGCATTCCAATCCCCCCGCACGACGCCTGACGCCGGCGAACCCAAGGCGCGCATCAGCGTGCTCAAGACCCTGTGGCCGTTCGTGATGCGCCAGCGCGGTCTGTTCACGGCCTGGATGGTCGCGCTCGCGCTGTCGTCGGCGGCGACGCTGAGCCTGCCGCTGGCGGTCAAGCAGATGATCGATCACGGGTTCACCGGCGGCGACCAGATCGACCGCGCATTCGCGCTGCTGCTGCTCGTCGCGATCGCGCTGGCGGTATTCACCGCAGCGCGGTTCTTCTTCGTCTCGCTGCTGGGCGAGCGCGTCGTCGCCGATCTGCGCAACCGGCTCTACGGCCATCTGCTTGATCTCGACCAGACCTTCTTCGAGCAGACCCGCAGCGGCGATCTGGTCTCGCGCCTGAGCGCGGACACCGAACTGCTGCGCGCGGTCGTCGGCTCGACGATGTCGGTCGCGCTGCGCAGCACGGTGATGGTGATCGGCAGTGTCGCGATGCTGGTCGTCACCAGCCCGCGGCTCGCGGCGTTCACCCTGATCGGCATTCCGCTGTTCGTGCTGCCGCTGGTGCTGGGCGGCCGCAAGCTGGCGAAGATCTCACGCCAGAGCCAGGACCGCGTGGCCGATGCCAACGCACTCGCCAACGAGACACTGACTGCGATCCGCACCGTGCAGGCGCATGCGCGCGAGCCGTGGGAGCGCGGACGCTTCGGCGATGCGGTCGCGCAGTCGGTCGCCACCGCGCGCCGACGCATCGGTTTGCAGTCGATCATCACCGCGGTCGCGATCACACTCATCTTCGGCGCCGTCGTCGTCGTGCTGTGGTCGGGCGCGCACGACGTCATCGAAGGCCGCATGACCGCCGGCACGCTGGGCCAGTTCGTGCTCTATGCGCTGTTCGGCGCAGGCTCGGTCGGCGCGCTGGCGGAAGTCTGGAACGAGCTGCAACGCGCCGCCGGCGGCATGGGCCGGATCGGCGAACTGCTGGTCGAGCGTCCCGGCATCCGCGCACCGGACGCACCCGCCACGTTGCCAGTGCCTGTGCGTGGCGAGCTGCGCTTCGAGGACATGCGCTTCCATTATCCGTCGCGCCCGGACGCGCCCGCGCTGGAGCATTTCAGCCTGCATGTCGCGCCCGGCGAGACGGTCGCGCTGGTCGGGCCGTCAGGCGCCGGCAAGAGCACCGTGCTGTCGCTGCTGTTGCGCTTCCATGATCCGGCCGAAGGTGCGGTCTCGATCGATGGCGTCGACATCCGCGGCCTCGATCCCGCCGCGCTGCGCGACCATCTCGCGCTGGTGCCGCAGTCGCCGACCATCTTCGCCACGAGCGCCCGCGAGAACATCCGCTACGGACGGCTCGATGCCAGCGATGCCGACATCGAAGCGGCGGCGCGCGCAGCCGAGGCCGATGCCTTCATCCGCGAACTGCCCGACGGCTACGACGCCCAGCTCGGTGAGCGCGGCGCGCGTCTGTCCGGCGGTCAGCAGCAGCGCATCGCGATCGCCCGCGCCCTGCTCCGCGACGCGCCGGTTCTGCTGCTCGACGAAGCGACCTCCGCGCTCGATGCGCAGAGCGAATTCGCGGTACAGGAAGCGCTGGCGCGGCTGATGGAAGGCCGCACGACGCTGGTCATCGCGCATCGGCTGGCGACCATCCTCAAGGCCGACCGTATCGTGGTCATGGACCGCGGTCGCATCGTCGCCCAGGGCACGCACGCGGATCTGCTGGCGCAGGGCGGGCTCTACGCGGAATTGGCGCGGTTGCAGTTCATCGACTGAGGTTGCGCGCGAGTCGCCCTTCGACGGGTCTCGCTTCGCGCTACCCGTTCCGCGTGAGCAGTGCCGTGCCGACGGCGTCCACGCCGCGCAGCGATCGCACCGCGTGATCCGCTGCATGCCGCAACATCGCCGGCGCGATGTAGCTGCGATGCACGCCGCTGATCGCGGCCATGTAGAAACGCCCGAACGTATTGCGCGTGCGCACGCGCGTCGCCATCGTGCAGACGACCGCGCCATCGGCCTCGATGCGCACGCCGACGCAGGTGCGGAACATCAGATGTCTGTCGTCGGCGCCGAGGATGACTTCGACGCGGCGCCCGTCGTCACTGCGGCGCTCGGACACCACCGGATGACGGCCGGCGAACTTCAGCGGCGCATCGGGTGACAGCAGCGAGGATGCAGGACATCCGAGTGGCGAGGTGCGCAGGCCCGCGGGCCGCACCAGCACATTGCGCAGCGCCATCAATCGCGACACGCCATCGGGCGGATTCTCGACGAAGCCGGCCAGCAGATGATCCATGACGCGTGCGGGTGTCGCGTTGTGGATCTGCGCCGCATCGAGCCGCAGCGCGACCTGGTCCTCGTGTGCGATACGGCCCGGCAATTGCGATTGCAGCAGCGAATCCGCGTCCACGCCACTCGCGACGACATCGCGTCCGCCGCCATTGTCCGCGCGGAAGCCCGCAGCGGCGCGGCGCTGCGCGATGCCCGCCCGCAGACGCCCCATCGCGCCGCGCACCCCGGCACAGAAGCGCGCGGCGATCGACGCCGGCGGTGCATGCAACGACAGCGCCGTGGTCGCGATCGATGCCGGGTTGCGCCATGCCGCGTCGAGCAGCACCTGCACGCCGGGCGTCAGCACTTCGGTCAGCGCGGGAATGTCTGCCCTATTGCCGAGCACGCGTGCCTGTGTCGCGGCATCGAGACCGCCGGCGGTCTCATCGGGATGGCAGGACAGCGCGAACAAGGTGGGATGCGGACCGCCCGGACGCGCTGCGATGAACTGGTGCCAGGTGCCGCCGCCGAAGCGTACCGAGAACAGGCAATCCGGTGGCACTTCGACCACATGCAATGCATCGAGAAACGCGCGCGGATCGGCATCGATCTGCGCCTGCGATGCGGTCGAGAACCGCAAATGCGCGCCAGCGCTGCCGGACACCGCGGTGAACATGCGGTTGCCGGCGTGGCGATGGAACGGGTGCCCGTTCGCGCCGACGCCGAAGGTGTACAACGAAGAGGGATCGCCACGCGCGAGATCCATCGCACCGAGTCGCGTCGACGGCTCGTCCAACGCATCGACGAAAGCCGGATGGGCCCGTTGCCGACGCAGCGCATCGCCGATCGCGACATCCCCCTGCCCCGGCGCGAACTGCGCGATCAGCGTGACTTCGACCGGCAGTCCACCGCAGTGCGACGGCAGACGCACCGACGGAAACGTCGACGACGCTCGGATTGCGGTGAAGCCCGCGCGCGCAGTCGATTCAGCCCGCAGCGCGTCGCCGCTCACCGTGTTCAACCCGCACCCGCCTTGCGACGCTCCCGCTTGAGCGGACGCCCCACCGGACACACCTCCGCCGCCCACGCAAAAATCGTGTTCGCCAGCCGGTCGGGCACCAGCCGGAAAAACACGAACTGGCCACGTTTTTCGCGTTCGATCAGACCGGCCTCTTCCAGCACCCGCAGGTGCCCGGACAGCGCCGGCTTGCTGAACTCAAACCGCGCACCGATCTCGCCCGCAGTGAGTTCGCCAGCATTGAGGTAGGCCAGGATCTGGCGGCGCGGCGTCGATGCAAGGGCTTCAAAGACCCGTTCCATGGCGGCATCCAGTTAACTAATTACCTAATTAATTACTCCGTTGATGGTGGGGTGTCAAGTCTGTTCGATGCGCGCTGGCGGCGGCGCCGCTGGGATCGGCGTCAGGCTGCGAGCTGTCGAGCGCCGGCTTGCGCTGCCTGCGTTGACTGCCCTCCGGGATGAGGTACGGCTGCGGCCGTTTGGCTGCAGCTGTGGCTGTAGCTTTGCTCTGACTGTGCTTTTAGCTGTGGCTGTGGCCTTGGCTTCGAGCTTTTGATCTCAATCGAGCCGTAAAGCGAGCCGAGCATCGCAGGGCGGCGGGGTCGAAGAGCAGCCCATGTCTGAGCGCAGCGAGTTTGGGCTGCGTGCCCCGTCGTCCGAGAAGCGCAGGGAACCGGCACGGCGCAGCCGTGTCGGATCGCGTCCGGCGAAGGGGGTTTTTGGTTCCCTTTTTGGCCCGTCAAAAAGGAACTCGCACGCGTAGCGGGCGAAAGCTCTGCACTTGCCTGAGCTTCTTTGCTCGTCGCTTTGCGACTTTGATATTTCGGAAGAAGGATCAATCGCAAGAGCAGAAATCAAGGACAGGGCTTCCGCGCTGTCGCGCGGCTTACTTTTGTCTTGGCAAAAGTAAGCACGACGTGCGAATGCGCTGGCGAACGGCGAAGCCGGCCCGAAGGGCGAGCGCCGAAGGCGTGAGTCAAACCGTCTTCGCCGGACGCGAGCCGATGCGATGAAGCCGCATCGGTCCCCTCCGCTCCTCGCCTGACGCGGCACGCAGCCCAAACTCGCTGCGCTCAGACATGGGCTGCTCTTCGGCCACGTCAGGCTCCGGTGCTCGGCTCGCTCTACGGCTCGATTGAAGTCGAAAGCCAAATCCAAATCCAAATCCAAAGCCAAAGCTAGAGCTAGAGCTAGAGCAAGAGCCGAAGAACAAATCCAAAGCGGAAAGCAGGAAGCCAGAAGCCAGAAGCCAGAAACCAGAAACCAGAAACCAGAAACCAGAAACCAGAAACCTGAGCAACAACGAAAACCAGGCAGAGGCGCAACTACTTCGTCGAAACCCCGGATACCCGAAATGCCCCCAACGCATCCACAAACTCTGGCGCCAACGCCATCGACCCGAACACCCCGTGCTGCGTACCACTCAGCACCCGCAACATATGCCCACGCCCACCCGGCAGATTCCCCATCGGCCGGAATGCGACATCGCGCGCCTTCGCGATCACGTCGCGCTCGGACTGGAACACCGGCGTCAGCCAGCGGCTCCAGAACTGGTAGATCGCCACATGTCGGCGCCTGACGCGCGCATACGTGGCCAACGCATCGGACACTGCCTGCCCTCGCAAGGCATCACGCAAGGCCTCGGCATCGAGCAGGGCCATGTTGACGCCCTGCCCCAGCTGCGGGCTCATCGCGTGCGCGGCGTCGCCGAGCAGCACCCAGCGGCCGCGATGCCACTGCGTCAGCGTGACGTCGCGATAGGTCGCGCGTGCGAGGTGTGCGTGCGTCGTCGTGGCTTTGAGCAGTCGCGCCGCTTCGGGCCAGATCGCGGTGACCGTGTCGCGCCAGTCATCGAGCGCGGCGGACTGCCAGCCGTCGAAGGCGGCGATCGGCAGGCTCCAGAAGAAGCTCAGGCGCTGTGTCGCATCGCCCGGGCGCGTGCCGACCGGCAGCAGGCCGATCATCCGGCGCGCGGCGACGTAGCGTTGGCGGAGCTCGTTCACATGCGGCCAGTCGTCGGCATCGATCAGGCACCACAACGCGCCCCAGGGATACACCGCGTCGCGCCGCACGCCACCGAGCCGGCCACGCAGACGCGAGGCGGCACCGTCGGCGGCGAGCACCAGATCGAACGGGCCATGCCGTCCGCCATCGGCATTGCACAGCCAGCGATCGTCCGTGTCGTCCGGCCCTTCGATAGTGATGCCGGCATGCAGGCGCACAGTGTCGTCGCGCGCCTGGTCGAGGATCGAGAACAGCGCGCCGCGCTGCAGGCCGACGCCGCACAGGCGCGCGTCGAGCCCGGCGTAACGCATGTCCATGACCGCGCGGCCGCAGGGCGCCTCGCCGTACAGCCGATCGACACGCGCGCCATGCGCGAGCACCTGGTCGAGCAGTCCCATGCGCCACAGCACCTGCAGACCGGTGGGCTGCAGCAGGAAGCCCGCACCGACCGGGCCCGGCTCGGGCGCACGTTCGAAGACCTCGATGCGATGCCCGTCGCGTGCCAGCAACACCGCTGCGGCCTGGCCGGCCGTGCCGTAACCGACGATGGCGATACGCAATGACGTCATGACGGCTCCGCGGCAGGGCGGCCAGCATATCCGGCGCGTTGCGGATTCCGGCAGCCACATGCATCGCGCGCCATAAAAAAGGGCCGCCCTGTTGCCAAGGCGGCCCTCGTCGATCGGACGAACGTGCGGTCAGTGCGCCGGTCGTTCGTCGCCGTCGTGTTACAGCTGGCGATCACGCTCGCGTGCCGCTTCCAAACGCGGATCCGGCTCGTCGAGTTTGTCGCCCAGCACGCGCCGCACGATGATGAAGAACACCGGGATCAGCAGCAGACCGAGGAACGTCGCGAACAGCATGCCGCCGATGACGCCGGTGGCCAGTGCGTGGCGTGCGCTGGAACCCGCGCCGCTCGACAGCGCCATCGGCGTGACGCCCATGATGAAGGCGAACGAAGTCATCAGGATCGGGCGGAAGCGCAGGTTCGCCGCTTCGATCGTCGCATCGCGCAGCGTCTTGCCTTCCTTGTACTGCTGCACAGCGAACTCGACGATCAGGATGGCGTTCTTCGCCGCCAGACCGATCACCGTCACCATGCCGATCTTAAAGAAGATGTCGTTCGACAGGCCCGGACGCAGCATCGTGAAGACCACCGCGCCGAGGATGCCCAGCGGCACCACCAGCAGCACCGCGACCGGAATCGACCAGCTCTCGTAGAGCGCGGCCAGACACAGGAACACCACCACCACCGACAGCAGCAACAGCAGCGTCGCCGTGTTGCCCGCGATGATCTCCTGGTAGGACATGCCCGCCCAGTCGTAGCCGAAGCCTTCCGGCAGTTCGTTCTCGACGATCTCCTCCATCGCGGCCATCGCTTCACCGGTGCTGCGACCGGGTGCCTGCGAACCGACGATGTTGATCGCCGAATAGCCGTTGTAGCGCGTCAGCGACGGCGTGCTCGCGCCCCACTCCGGCTTCACCACGGTGCTCAGCGGAATCATCGTCGGCGTGCCGTCGGCATTCGTCGACGCGGTGCTCGGCGTGTAGAAGCGGCCGATCGAACCCGGCTCGGTGCGGTACTGCGCATCGGCCTGCATGTTGACGCGCTTGATGCGGCCGTCGGACACGTAGTCGTTGACGTAGACCGGCGCCAGCATCAGCTGGATCGCGCCGTAGATGTCGGTCACCGACAGGCCCATCGACTGCGCCTGCACGCGGTCGACGTGCAGCTGCAGCTGCGGCGCGTCTTCCAGCGTGTTCGGGCGCACGCCCTGCAGCACGTCGGTCTTCTGCGCGGCCGCGCCCAGCAGCTGGTTGCGTGCCTGCTGCAGCGCCGCGTTACCGGCGCCGGTGCGGTCCTGCAGATACATGTCGAAGCCGCCGAACTGGCCCAGACCCTGCACGGTCGGCAGGTTCACGACGAAGATCGTCGCGTCCTGCACGCCCTGCAGCGCGCCGTTGGCCTCGCCGAGGAAGCCGTTGATGTCGACGTCGCGCTCGCCCCAGTCCTTGAGCTTGATGAAGCCCATGCCGACGTTCTCGCCCTGGCCGACGAAGCTGAAGCCCGCGACCTGCAGCATCGCCTCGTACGACGGGTTCTGCTCCAGACGCGCACGCACGTCCTCGAACACGGCGTTGGTCCGCTGCAGGGTCGAGCCCGGCGGCAGCTGCACGATCGCCAGCGCATAGCCCTGGTCCTCGTCGGGCACGAAGCTCGACGGCAACCGGATGTACAGGAACGCGCAGACCACGCACAGCACCGCGAACACCGCCATCCAGCGCGGCGCATGCTTCACGGCGCTGCCGATGTGGCCGACGTAGGTCGCGTTGACCTTGTCGTAGTACTTGTTGAACGTGCGGACGACGACGTTGTCCTTGCGCTCGCCCGGCGGTGCGTGCTGCTTGAGGAAGGTCGCGCACAGCGCCGGCGTGAAGCCGAGCGCGAGGAAGGCCGAGAAGCCCATCGCGACCGCGATCGTGATCGCGAACTGCTTGTAGATCTCGCCCGAGGCGCCGCCCTGCAGCGCGCTGGGGATGAACACCGCGGCCAGCACGACGGTGATCGCGACGACGGCGCCGGTGATCTGGTCCATCGCCTTCATCGTCGCTTCGCGTGGCGGCAGGTGTTCCTCCGCCATGATGCGTTCGACGTTCTCGATCACCACGATCGCGTCGTCGACCACGATGCCGATCGCCAGCACCATCGCGAACAATGTCAGCTGGTTGATCGTGTAGCCGAGCATGCTCAGGCCCAGGAACGTGCCGAGCAGCGCGATCGGAATGACCAGCGTCGGGATGATCGTCGCGCGCAGGTTCTGCAGGAACAGCAGCATCACCAGGAAGACGAGGATCACCGCCTCGATCAAGGTCTTGATGACCTCCTTGATCGACAGCGTCACGAACGTGGTGGTGTCGTAGGGCTTGAACCACTCGATGCCCTGCGGGAACGAGGGCTGCAGCTCGTCCATGCGTGATTCGACCGCCGTGGCCACCGTCAGCGCGTTCGCGCCGGGCAGCAACTGGATCGCGAACGCACCGGTGGCCTGGCCGTTGTACTTGGTGTCGAAGCCGTAACCCGACGCGCCGATCTCCACGCGCGCGACGTCCTTCAGGCGCACGGTGGCGCCGTCGTTGTCGGCGCGCAGGATGATGTTCTCGAACTGTTCGGGCGTGCTGAAGCGGCCTTCCGCCGAGACGGTCGCGGTGAAGCCCTGGCCTTCCGGTGCCGGGTCAGAACCGACCGAACCCGCGGCGAACTGCACGTTCTGTCCACGCACCGCGGCCATGACCTCGGTCGCCGACATGCCGTAGCCCTGCAACTGGTCCGGGTTGAGCCAGATGTTCATGGCGTACTCGGAACCGAACTGCTGCGTGCTGCCGACGCCGGGCACGCGCGCGATCTGCTCGAGCACGCGCGAACCGATGAGATCGTTGAGCTGGTTGCGGGTGACCGTCGTGTCTTCCGAGCGCAGACCCACGACCATCAGAAAGCCGGCGTTGGCCTTGGCCACGACGACGCCCTGCTGCACCACTTCACTGGGCAGACGCGGCGTGGCCAGCGAGACCTTGTTCTGGACCTGCACCTGCGCGATGTCCGCGTCGGTACCGGTTTCGAAGGTCAACGTGACGCTGGCGCGGCCGGAAGAACTGGACGTCGAACTGAAGTACAGCAGGTTGTCGATACCGGTGAGCTGCTGCTCGATGACCTGTGTGACCGCGCGTTCGGTGGTGTCGGCGCTGGCGCCGGGATAGGTCGCCGAGACGGTGACCTGCGGGGGTGCGACGCTCGGGTACGACTCCACGCCCATGTTCAGCAGCGAGATCACGCCCGCGAGCGAGATCAGAATGGATACGACCCAGGCGAAGACCGGGTGGTTGATGAAAAACTTGGGCATGGCGGATCAGTCCTGCGTGTCGTTCGCAGCGGGCGCCTGGCCGGCGGCTTCCTGCGTCGGTGCCGCTGCCGCGTCGCCGGGCGTCGCGGGTGCAGCGGCCTCGCCTGCGGGCTGCGCCGCGGGCGCTGCGCCTGGAGCAGCCTGCGCCTGGGCCTGCTCGGGCGTCCACGGCTTGGGCGAGACCACCGCGTCGGGACGCGCCTTCGGCACGCCGCTGACGATCACGCGGTCGCCGGCCACCAGGCCGTCGGTGATCACCCACTGGCCACCCTGCGCGCGATCGGTGCGGACCGACTTGCGGACGACCTTGTCGCCTTCGCCTGCCACCAGCACGTAGGCGGTGTTGGCGTCGCGCAGCACCGCGGCCTGCGGCACCAGGAACACGCCGCTCTGCTGGCCCATGTTCGCGCGCAGCGTCACGTAGACGCCGGGCAGCAGACGACGATCGGGATTGGGCAGCGTCGCGCGCAGCTGGATCGCGCCCGAGGCCGGGTCGACCACGTCGCCGGAGAAGTCCAGCGTCGCCCGCTGGTCGTGCACCGTGCCGTCGCCGAGGACGATCTCGACCTGACCACCACCGGCGTCGCGGTCGAGCGGCAGTGCGCGGATGCGGGCGAACTCGCCGGCGCTCATCGAGAAGTTGATGTACAGCGGATCGATCTGGTCGACGGTGGTCAGCAGCGTGGAATCACCCTGCCCGACCAGCGCGCCTTCGGTCACCTGCTGCTTGCCGGCGCGGCCGGAGATCGGCGCGCGCACGGTGGCGTAGCCGAGATTGATCTGCGCGGTCTGGGTCGACGCGCGCGCGGCCTGCAGCGCGGCCTCCGCACTGCGCTCGGCAGCGAGCGCGTTGTCGAGATCCGACTTGGAGATAAAGTTGGTCGGCGCCAGCTGGCGCGCGCGATCCGCGGCGCTCTTGGCGTTGATCGCATTGGCCTGCGCCTGTGCCTGCGAACCCTGCGCGGTGCCGAGCGCGGCCTGCAGCTGCGCGGGATCGATGCGGAACAACACGTCGCCTTCGCTGACGTCGCTGCCTTCCTGATACACCCGGCTTTCGAGCACACCCGGCACGCGGGCGCGGACGTCGGCGCTGCGGAACGGTGCCAGACGGCCCACCAGTTCCTGTTCCAGCGCGATGCTCGTGGGCTGGACGGTCAACACACCGACTTCGGGCGGTGGCGGCGCGGCCTGCTCCTCTTGTTGACCGCAGGCGGAAAGTGCCGCAGCGAGCACGGCAATGGAGAGGAGTCGGCGCATGGGGGAGAGACCTGGGAGAGGTGGGACGGGATTTACTATACCGGCCAGTATAGCTAATTCAGATTGCGGTTCGCACCGTGAAGGAAGTCATTGGCGCGATTCCGGCGCGATGCTGCGTTGCACGCGGTGCGAAGCCGGTGAAATCGAACCTTGCTCACAGAATGAATCAAGTTCATAATCCGCGCCGCTTCCGATCCATTCAGGTTTCCATGCCGCCCCTGCCCCCCGCCGTTGCACGTCGCCAGCGCGAGATCGCTGCGCGCGAACGCACGCTGCTCGACACCGCGCAGGCGCAGATCCAGCGCGACGGACTGTTGTCGCTGCAGATGGCGCGCGTGGCCGAGGAATGCGGCTATGCCATCGGCACGCTGTACAAGCATTTCGCCAGCAAGGAAGACCTGCTGGTGGCACTGGCCACGCGCAACAGCCTCGATCGTGTGGAGCTGTTCGAACGCGCCGCGAAATGGAACGGCCCGACCCGCGAACGCATGCTCGCCGTCGCGCTCGCCGACATGCTGATCCTCCGCGAGCAGCCCGAGCACTTCCGCCTCGCCCAGTTCGTCTGGACCGATGTGGTCTGGGGCGCGGCGTCGAACGAAAGCCGCCGCCGCGCGCTCGAAGCCTGCGAGCCGTTGAGCACACTGATCGACGGCATCGCCGCCGAGGGCCGGGCACGCGGCGAACTGCCGGCATCGGTGTTGCCGGTGGGGGCTTTGATGATGGGCCCCTGGACAATGACCGTCGGCATGCACGCGCTCGTGCAGCAGCAGGGTCTGGTCGATACCGCCGTGACCGGCGATCCCTATCGCCTGCTGATCCGCCAACTGCAGTACCTGTTCAACGGCTACGCCTGGCAACCGATCTTCGACGCCGAGGACGATGCCGCGCTCGATGCGCTGATCGCCCGCGTCAGCCGTGACGTCTTCGATACCGACTGGTCGAGCATCGCGCCCGACCTGCCGCCTCCCCTTCCTCCTTCCTGACGGAAACCGCCATGTCCAGGACCGAAACCCCGTCCACGCCGCGCAAACCGCGTCCCCGTTTGCGGATGATCGTGATGCTGATCCTCGTCGCCGTGATCTTCGGCGGTGTCTTTCTGGCCAAGGCCCTGATGGGCAAGGGCATGAACGACTTCTTCGACAACATGCCGCAGCCGCCGGTCGCGATCACGACCTTCGATGCCGCGCAGCAGTCGTGGTCGACGCCGCTCGAAGCGGTCGGCACGCTGGTCGCGGTCAACGGCACCGATGTCACGACCGAAGCCGGTGGCGTGGTCCGCAAGCTGTCGTTCGAACCCGGCCAGCCGGTCAAGGCCGGCACGGTGCTGGTCGAACTCAACACCGACAACGAACTCGCGGTGCTGCGATCGAGCGAAGCGGCGGCGAAGCTCGCCGTCGTGCAGCGCGATCGCTGGCGCGAACTCGGCGAGACGCAGCTGGTCTCGAAGGCCGAGGTCGAGGAACGCGCGACGCAGGCGGCGACGTCGATCGCGCAGGTCGAGGCGCAGCGCGCCCTGATCGCGCAGAAGACCATCCGCGCACCGTTCGACGGCGTGCTCGGCATCCGCAAAGTCAACCTCGGCCAGTTCATCTCGCCGGGCACGCCGATCGTCGGCCTGCAGCAGCTCGATCCGATCTTCCTCGACTTCACCCTGCCCGAGCAGCAGTTGCCGCTGATCGAGACCGGCGCGGCGCTGCAGGCAGTCGTCGACTCGCTGCCGGGTGAGCAGTTCGAAGGCACGATCACCGCGATCGAGCCGTCCGTCGATGCCGGCACGCGCAACTTCATGGTGCAGGCCACGCTGGCCAATCCCGACGGCAAGCTGCGCCCGGGTGCGTTCGCGCGCGTCGGCCTCGCGGTCGGCGGCGAGCAGAGCGTGGTGGTGATCCCGCAGACCGCGGTGACCTTCAATCCCTACGGCAACGCGGTGTACGTGGTGTCCGAGAAGCCGGTCGATCCCGAAGCCCCCAAGGCCGAAGGCGAAGACGCGCAGCAGGGCCCGACCCTGATCGTGCGCCAGCGCTTCATCAAGACCGGCGCGACCCGCGGCGATCTGATCGCGGTCACCGACGGCCTCAAGCCCGGCGAGCGCGTGGCGACCAGCGGCCTGCTCAAGCTGCGCAACGACGCCGTCGTGACGATCAACAACAAGGTGCAGCCGAGCGCGGATGCCGCACCGACGCCCGAAAACCGATGAGCGTGCGCCGCTGATCGCGATCGGCGCTGCCTGATCGATGTGTCCGGGCGCCCTGCGCCCGCCCCGCTCCCTGACCCGCGCGCCACCGTGCGGGGGAGACCGAGATGAAATTCACCGACATCTTCATCCGCAAACCCGTGCTGGCGATGGTCGTCAGCCTCTTCATCCTGCTGTTCGGCCTGCGCGCGTTCTCCGAGCTCAACGTGCGTCAGTATCCCGAGCTGCAGAATGCGGTCGTCAACATCAGCACGACCTACTTCGGCGCCGACGCCGATCTGATCCAGGGCTTCATCACGACCCCGCTGGAACGCGAGGTCGCGAGCGCCGAGGGCATCGACTATCTGACCTCGACCAGTTCGGCCGGCGTCAGCGTGATCCAGGCCTACATCCGTCTGGACTACGACCCGAACGAAGCGCTCACGCAGATCGCGGCCAAGGTCAACAAGCTGCGCAGCGAACTGCCGGCCGAGTCGGAAGATCCGGTCATCGATCTGCAGCAGGGCCAGCAGGTCGCGGCGATGTACGTCTCGTTCGCCAGCGACGCGCTCAACGACAATCAGATCACCGACTACCTGACCCGCGCCGTCGAACCGACGATCGCGACGATTCCGGGCGTGCAGCGTGCCGAGATCATGGGCCCGGGTTCGTTCGCGATGCGCGTGTGGCTCAAACCCGATCGCATGACCGCGCTCGGCGTCACCGCGAGCGACGTGTCGACCGCGCTGCAGTCCAACAACGTGCTGTCCGCACTGGGCTCGACCAAGGGCCAGATGGTCTCGGTTGATCTGACCGCGCGCACCGACCTGCGCACGCCCGAGGAATTCCGCGCGCTCGTCGTGCGTGAGGCCGATGGTGCGATCGTGCGGCTCGGCGACATCGCCGATGTCGTGCTGGGTTCGGAGAACTACGGTTCGTCGGTGCGCATCAACGGCGCCGCGGCGACATTTATGGGCATCTATGTGTCACCGGACGCGAACGCGCTCGATGTCATCGCCGAGGTGCGCAAGGCCTGGGACGAGGAGATCGTGCCGCAGCTTCCGGAAGGCATCGAAGCGACGATCCCCTACGACAGCACCGAGTCGATCCAGGACGGCATCAACGAGGTCATCCGCACGATCATCGAAGCGGTGATCATCGTGATCGTGGTGATCTACCTGTTCCTCGGCTCGTTCCGCAGCGTGCTGATTCCGGCCGTCACGGTGCCGCTGTCGCTGGTCGGTGCGCTGTTCCTGATGCTGTTGATGGGCTTCACGATCAATCTGCTGACGCTGCTGGCGATGGTGCTGGCGATCGGCATCGTGGTCGACGACGCGATCATCGTGCTCGAGAACATCCACCGCCACATCGAAGAAGGCATGACGCCTTACGACGCGTCGATCCGCGGCGCGCGCGAACTCGCATGGCCGGTGGTCGCGATGACCACGACGCTGATCGCGGTGTACCTGCCGATCGGTTTCCAGGGCGGTCTGACCGGCGTGCTGTTCACCGAGTTCGCGTTCACGCTCGCCGGCGCGGTGTTCCTGTCGGGCATCATCGCGCTGACGCTCACGCCGATGATGTGCGCGAAGATCCTCAAGCCGCATGGTGAGCACAGCAAGAGCAAACTGGAGAAGTGGCTCGACCGTCGCTTCGATTCGGTCGAGCGCGGCTACCAGCGCAGGCTGCACGGCGCGCTGCAGACCCGCGCGGTGATCCTCACCTTCGGTGCCATCGTGCTGGTCTCGTGCGTGTTCCTCTACATCGGCGCGCCCAAGGAACCGGCGCCGCCGGAGGACGAAGGCTTCGTGTTCGCGATCGGCAGCGCCGATGCGGCGAGTACGCTCGATTACGTCGAGGGCTACACCGAAGAGATGACCGCGGTGGTCGAGCAGATCCCCGAGATCAACGACTTCTTCCTGTTCAACGGCGGCATGGGCGGCATGGGCGGCAGCAACAGCGCGATGGGCGGCTTCGTCATGAAGCCGTGGAGCCAGCGCGAGCGCTCGACCAACCAGATTCTGCAGCAGGATCTGCAGCCCAAGCTCGCCGAGATCACCGGTCTCAACATCTTCGCGCTGGTACCGCCGTCGCTGCCATCTGCCGGTGGTGATGGTGGTGGCGAGTTCCTGATCGGCGGCATCGGCTCGCTGGAACAGCTGTCGGAGATCGCAGACGAAGTCGTGGCGCGTGCGCAGGCCAGCAGTCGCTTCATCTTCCTCGACAAGGATCTGAAGATCGACAAGCCGCGCGTGGAAGTGCAGATCGACCGCGACAAGGCGGCGTTGCTCGGCATCGACATGCGCACGCTCGCGGCCGACATGAGTGCGCTGCTGGCCGGCGGCTACGTCAACCGCTTCGCGATGCAGAACCGCTCCTATCGCGTGATCCCGCAGGTGCAGCGCAGCGACCGGCTCAATGCCGAGCAGCTGGGCAACTACTACACCCGCACCCGCGACGGCGACCTGATTCCGTTGTCGACGGTGATCTCGTTCAAGGAAAGCGCGCAGCCGCAATCGCTCAAGCGCTTCCAGCAGCTCAACGCAGTGGGCATCACCTTCGCGCCGCGCCCCGGCGTGACCAAGGGCGAGGCGCTGCGCGTGCTCGACGAGATCGCGGCCGAGGTGCTGCCGCAGGGCTACAGCGTGGACTACGCCGGCGAGTCGCGGCAGTTCAAGCAGGAAGGCACGACGATGCTGATCACCCTCGCCTTCGCGCTGGTGATCATCTTCCTGGTGCTGGCCGCGCAGTTCGAGAGCTTCCGCGATGCGGTGATCATGCTGGCCACGGTGCCGATGGCAATCAGTGGCGCGCTGCTGGTGCTCAACGCGCTGGCGTTGTTGTCGGGTGTGCTGCAGTTCGCCGGCATCGAAGCCTTCCCCGGCATGTCGATCAACATCTACACGCAGGTGGGTCTGGTGACGCTGGTCGGCGTGATCTCCAAGCACGGCATCCTGATCGTGGAATTCGCGAACAAGCTGCAGGTCAACGAAGGCGTGTCGAAAGCAGAAGCCATCGAACGCGCCGCCGCGATCCGCCTGCGTCCGGTGCTGATGACGACCGCCGCGCTCGTGTTCGCGATGGTGCCGCTGCTGATCGCCAGCGGTCCTGGTGCGGCCGCACGCTTCTCGATGGGTCTGGTGATCGCTGCCGGCATGTCGATCGGCACTGCGTTCACCCTGTTCGTGCTGCCGGCGTTCTACTTGCTGCTGGCCCGCGACCAAAGCCACGATCGCGAAGCGACCGAAGCAAAGAACGCGGACCGTCGCGACGACGACGATCTGACGCCGGCGCCGCAGGGGCATTGAGTCTCGGCGAGCAGTGAAATGAAAAAGGCGCGACTTCGGTCGCGCCTTTTCTTCTGGGGGTTATCCGCTCGATCAGATTGTGATGATGGGTTTCGCTGCGCTCTACCCATCTTACGTTGGGCGTGCCGGCGCGTTCTTAGGATGGGTAGAGCGCAGCGAAACCCATCGCGCAGCTCGCTAAAGGGTCGCGATCCACTCAGCATCGAGCGACAACCTCGCGGGCAGATCGCTCTTCTCCGCAACGAACGGCAACACCCCTAGACACGGCGCCGGCAACGCGGCCGTCAGCAGGCCGACGTAGTCGTCCGCCCGCGCGAACGCCGGATCGATGCGATTGCCGATCCACCCGACCAGCCGACAGCCGTCCGCTTCGATCGCACGCGCGGTCAGCCGCGCATGACTCAGGCAACCGAGCTTCAATCCAATCACCAGCACCACGGCGCCGCCGAGCTGCCGCGCGAGATCCCTGTGTTCGAGTCCTTCGGCCAGCGGCGCATCCCAGCCGCCAGCGCCTTCGACGAGCACCACATCCGCATTCGATGCGAGCCGCGCATGCGCGGCATACAGCGCCGCGATGTCGACCGTCACACCCGCCGTGATCGCCGCCAAGGTCGGCGCCGTGGGTTCGGGCAACGCGACCGGATTGATGTCGGCGTACTCCGGCCGCGGATCACTGGCCGCCTGCAACGCCAGCGCATCTTCGTTGCGCCAGCGGCCGTCGATCCAGTCGCAGCCACTGGCGATCGGCTTCATCCCGACCGCGCTCAGACCACTCGCGCGCAGTGCGTGCAGCAGGGCCACGCTCGAATGGGTCTTGCCGATGCCGGTATCGGTGCCGGTCACCAGAAAGCTGCGGGCGCTCATGCAGCGTCCATTTCGGCGCGAACGCGCGCGAGCTCGCGCGCGCTGCGCACGCCATACCACGGCATCAACACCGCCAGCGTGCAGTAGACGATGCCCGGCAGCCCCTGGAACAGCGTGCGCGGCGGCATCGGCAGCAGCGCGAGCACGATCGAGGCGACCGTCGGAATCAGCAGCCACACCATCGCGCCGGCTTCCTGCTTCAGCAGGCAACGCTCGACCGGATCGAGTCCGAGCGCTTCGGCGCGTGCAAGGCCGTGGCGATTGAGCAGCAGCATCGTGATGCACATCGCGGCGAAACCGAGTCCATAGATCACGTACAGGCTGCGGAACTCGCCGGCAGCAAAGCCGATCGGAATCGGCGACGGCGCCCAGCCGAACGTCAGGAAATGCAGGCCGACGCCCATGATCAGGCGCAGCGGATACACGTAAAGCAGTGCGACGGCGATCAGCAGCAGGCCGAGCGTGGTCACCCGGGCGTCGCTCAGTCCGGTGCGACGGCTGAAGCGGTGATGCGTGGCCCAGAACATCGCCAGGATCGCGAATCCGGCGAGAAACGCCGGTGCGCGCCGCAGCGCCTCATGCAGTTCGGACACGCTTGCCGGCATCGCGTCGAACGACACGACCAGCAGTGTCACCGCGAACGCGAATGCGGCGTCGACGAAAGTTTCCAGACGCGAGGCCTGCGTACCACGCAAGCGGAATCCGTCCGCATCGCGCGGCCACGCGTCCTGTCCCCCGAGCCCCTGCGGGGCCGCTGCTACACTCCTCGGCATGTTCACTTCATCTCCCCTGACCGGCTCCAAGGCCGAACAGTATGCCGCGCTGGCGGCACAGGCACGGGCGCTGCTGCACGGCGAACGCGATGCGATCGCCAATGCGGCGAACCTCTCGGCGCTGGTCTATCACGCGCTGACGGATCTCAACTGGGTCGGCTTCTATCTCTTCGACGGCACCGAACTCGTGGTCGGCCCGTTCCAGGGTCTGCCGGCCTGCGTGCGCATTCCTCTAGAAAAAGGCGTGTGCGGCGCGGCTGCGCGCACGCGCACGACGCAGCGCGTCGACGACGTCCATGCGTTCCCGGGCCACATCGCCTGCGACAGCGCCTCGCGCTCGGAAATCGTCGTGCCGCTGCACATCGGCGAGCGCCTGATCGGCGTGTTCGACATCGACAGTCCGGTGCCGGCGCGTTTCGACGTTGAAGACCAGGCAGGCATCGAGTCCCTCGCCGCCCTCTATCTCGAATCACTGCAATGACCGCACCGACGCCGCTCAAGCTGCGCAACATCGGACCCAAGTCCGCGGCCTGGCTGCGTCAGGTGGGTCTGCGCACGCGCGAGGATCTGGAAGCGGCGGGCGCGGTGGATGCGTTCGTCAAGGTGCGCCGCGCCGGTTTCAAGCCCAGCCTCAATCTGCTGTATTCGCTGGAAGGCGCGTTGCTCGACTGCCACTGGCAGGACGTGCCCGAGGCGCGCCGCCTGCAACTGGTCGAAGCCGCCGAGGCCGCGACCGCCCTGTTGCCCGATCCGCGCTCGCGCCAGGCCGCCGGCCCGGTGACGACGACGGTGACCGAACCCGTCGAGTCCGAATCGCCCTTCGATCGCCTGTTCGACCGCCGCGACGACTGACCGCACCGCCGGCGCGCCCTGCCCGCGCCCGCAGCCCCGCGCTCACGTACAATCCGCGCCAGCTTCATGGTGACCCGCCGGCGCATCGCCGTCCGGGTTGAAACGGGAAGCCGGTGACGCGCTCAGGCGCCAGCCCGGCACTGCCCCCGCAACGGTAAGCGTGTTCAAGGCATCGCATCCGCCACTGTGCTCATGCACGGGAAGGCGCGACGCCCGGGAGTCCTCCCACGCGCGAGTCCGGAGACCGGCCACGAAGTCTTCCTCGATTGCGATGCGGCGGGCATTGCGGCGGCGTTCCGGACGGCCTTGCGCGCGTCCGGTCGGCGGCCGTGTCCGTCCTCGCGATCTCCCGACACCCCGCGTGCGTGGGCGCACGCGACAAGGAGACTGCAATGCCGTTCCGTACTCTGACCGTGGCGATCGTCGCCGCTCTCGCTTCGCCATTCGCCGCTGCCGCGACCGCCGCCGATGCGCGCGATCTCGACACCGTGCTCGTCACCGCCAACCGTGGCGAAAGCACGCTCGGCGACACCATCGTGCCGGCCCAGGTCATCGACCGCGCCGAGATCGAACGCACCCAGGCACGTGATCTGCCCGAACTGCTGCGCGGCCGCGCCGGCATCCAGATCGGCAACTCCGGTGGTCCCGGCAAGCTAACCTCGATCTTCATGCGCGGCAGCGAATCCGATCACGTGCTGGTGCTGGTTGACGGCGTGCGCATCGGCTCGGCGACCGCTGGCCTGGCCGCATTCCAGGACATTCCGGTCGACCAGATCGAGCGTGTCGAAATCGTCCGCGGCCCGCGCTCGAGCCTGTACGGATCGGAAGCCATCGGCGGTGTCATCCAGATCTTCACCCGTCGCAACACCGGCGCGATCAGCCCGCACGCACGCATCGGCGTGGGCAGCCACGACCTGCGCGAAGCCAGCGCGGGCATCGGTGGCCGCGCCGGCCGCGGCTGGTTCGGTGTCGATGCCGCGTTCCAGCGCACCGACGGCATCGACAGCTGCCGTGGTTCCAGCGTTCCCTTTGGCGGCTGCGGCGTCGAAGAGCCCGACCGTGACGGCTACCGCAACCGTTCGCTCAACCTGCGTGGCGGCGTGGAGCTTGCGGAAGGACTCACGTTCGAAGCCAACGCCCTGCGCGCCGAAGCCTTCAACGAGTACGACGGCAGCGTGTTCGGCGGCAACGAGGCCGACAACGTGCAGCAGGTCGCCGGCGGCAAGCTGACCTATGCACCGTCGGACGTCGTCACGCTGACCGCGCGGGCCGGCCGCAACTACGACGAGTCGACGACCTACTTCCGCGACATCGATGCCGGCACACGCGTCGATGTCGGCCAGATCGACACGCGTCGCGACACCGCTTCGGTACAGGCCGATTTCGGTCTGGCGCCGACCCAGCGCTTCTCGCTCGGCTTCGACTGGATGTCCGACAACGTCGAGAGCGACACCGACTATGCGTCGACCTCGCGCAACAACTTCGCCGTGTTCTCCGATTACACGGCGCGTTTCGGCGCACACCGCGTGCAGGCCGGCGTGCGTCACGACGACAACGAACAGTTCGGCGGCCACACCACCGGCAGCCTCGGCTGGGGCCTCGACCTCGACCACGGGCTGCGCCTCAACGCCAGCGCCGCGACCAGCTTCAAGGCGCCGACGTTCAACGATCTGTATTTCCCGTTCGGCAGCGGCAATCCGGATCTCGAGCCCGAGCGCGCAAAGACGGCCAATCTCGGCCTGTCCCAGTACGCCGATGCGTGGAACTGGTCGATCAACGTGTTCGAAAGCCGCGTCGATGATCTGATCTTCCTCGACCGCAACTTCGTGCCGCAGAACATCCAGGAAGCGCGCATCCGCGGCGCCGAGCTGACGTTCGCGACCACGCTGGCGGGCTTCGATCTGTCGACCGAACTGAGCCACGTCGATCCGCGCGACCGCAGCAACAATGCTAACAACGGCAATCTGCTCGCCCGTCGCGCGCGCAACAGCGGACGTCTCGACATCGACCGCAGCTTCGGCGAGTTCCGTGTCGGCACCACGCTGCGCGCCAGCAGCAGCCGCTACGACAACGCCGCCAATACGGTGCGCGTCGCCGGCCACGGCACGCTGGACCTGCGCGCCGCGTGGGCGTTCAACCCCGACTGGACGCTGGAAGCCCGCGCGACCAACGTGCTCGACAAGAACTACGAGACCGTGAACTGGTACTACCAGCCCGGTCGCGAGTACGGCCTGGCGCTGCGCTGGTCGCCGGTCACGCGCTGATCAATGGAAAAGCCCCGCTTCCGCGGGGCTTTTTTTTTTGACCTTCGATCAGACCGCCAGCATCGCGCGTAGCAGTTGCGGAATTCCCGAAGAAGCCGCCGCCACATTGTCGAGCACGTCCTCGAACGTGATCACCTCGTCGACCTGCGGGCCTGCACCGGCCGCCCAGTTCGCGACGATCGCCAGACACGCGTAGTCGAGCCCGAGCTCACGCGCGAGCCCGGCTTCCGGCATGCCGGTCATGCCGACCAGATCGCAACCATCGCGGCGCATGCGCGCGATCTCCGCGCGCGTCTCCAGCCGCGGACCCTGTGTCGCGCCGTAGCAGCCGCCATCGACCAGCGTCACGCCAGCCGCTGCTGCCGCATCGAGCACGCGCCTGCGCAGCGTCGGCGTGTAGGGATCGCCGAAGTCCACGTGCAGCACGTCGGTCCCCTCTTCCTCGCAATAGGTCGACACGCGACCCCAGGTGTAATCGATCAACTGGTCCGGACACGCCAGCACGCGCGGCCCGAAGCGCTCGGTGATGCCACCGACGGTATTGAGCGCCAGCACCCGCGTCGCGCCCAGCGCCTGCAGCGCCGACAGATTGGCCCGGTAATTCACCCGGTGCGGCGGCACCGAGTGCCCCTCACCATGCCGCGCCAGAAACGCCACCCGCTTGCCGTCGAGCGTGCCCACCCGCACCGGCCCCGACAGCGCGCCATAGCGCGTGACCGGCTGATGCGGCTCCACGTCCTGCAGGTCGGCCAGCTGGTAGAGGCCGGTGCCGCCGATGACGGCGAGGTCGATGTCGAGGTGCATGAGGGTTTCTCGCGATGGGGACGGGAGCGGTTCGCTATTGTCCGATGACGCGCCTTGAAACGGCAGCCGGACGCGCGGGTGGGCCGATTGGGGCGAAACGCATCTGAAGCCGCCTGCGCGACGCCGCAACACTCACCCGGAAGCCTGCCAATTCGCCCAAAGCGTCACGGCAGGCAACACCGGGAACGGAATCACTCCGCGAGCGCGTAGATCCCGGGCAGATTCCGCCCCTGCTCGTGGAAATCCATGCCATAACCGAACACATAACGATCCGGCACTTCCACGCCGACGTAATCGGCTTCGACACCGTCCACGCCGCGGTCGTGCACCTTGACCGCGAGTACGGCCACGCGGACGTCGGCCGCACCCTGGTCTTCGACCCACTGGCGCACAGCCTTCAGGGTGTGGCCTTCGTCGAGGATGTCGTCGACCAGCAGCACGCGGCGTCCCTGCAGCGGGGTCGCGGGGCGGTGCAGCCAGGCGAGGCCCGAGCCGGTGGTGTTGCCGCGGTAGCGGGTGGCGTGCAGATAGTCGAACTCGAGGTCGACTTCGTTCTCGCCGATCGCGAACGCGAGCTGCGTAGCGAACGGCATGCCGCCGTGCATGATCGTGATGTACACCGGCGGCACGTCGTCGTCGCCGTATTCGTCGGCGATCTCTTCGGCCATCGATTCGATGGCGTCTTCGAGCGCATCGCGGTCGAACAGCAGGTCGGCGGTGTCGATCACGTCGTCGAGGCGTGGGACGTTCATGCGATGTCTCCGGTGCGGGGGGTGGACGCGTCACCGGCGAGCGCGCCGTCCCAGCCGAGCGGACCGCGTCCGATCAGGCCGGTCAGCGCCATGGTGTTGAGAGTGCGGCCTTCGACTGCGGCCAACGATTCGGCGACCAGTTCGGGATGACAGACAAGGACGACATCGCAACCGGCGTCGAGGTGTGCGTCGACCCGCGCCTTGATGCCGCCAGCAGAGAATGCCGCGGCCATGCCGATGTCATCGGAGAACACCACGCCGCGGAAGCCCATCTGCTCGCGCAGGATCGTGTTGATCCACAGCGGCGAATAGCCGGCAGGTTCCGGCGCGACCTGCGGGTAGACCACGTGCGCGAGCATCACCGCATCGGCGCCGGCATCGATACCGGCGACGAACGGCACCAGATCGTGCGCGCGGATGGCGTCGAGACTGCGGTTGTCGACGGCATCGTCGAAATGCGTGTCCTCGCGCACCGAGCCGTGACCCGGGAAATGCTTGAGCGTCGCCGCCATGCCGGCCTCGTGCATGCCTTCGACGTAGGCGCTCGTGAGCGCGGCGACGATTCGAGGATCTTCGGAAAACGCGCGATCGCCGATCGCGAGATTGCCGTGACCGACATCGACCACCGGCGCGAAGCTCAGGTCGACACCACTGGCGCGCACTTCCTGCGCCATCAACCGCGCATGCGCGCGCGAGGCCGCCATCGCGGCATCCGGATCGGCGAGGTACTGCGCGCCGAAACCGGCCAGCGACGGCAACTCGGAATAGCCGTCCTGGAAGCGCTGCACGCGGCCGCCTTCCTGGTCCACACAGACCAGCTGCGGACGCGGCGCGGCATCGCGGATCGCGGCCGACAACTCGGCGATCTGCGCGCGCGAGGCGAAGTTGCGCTTGAACAGGATCACGCCAGCGCAGGCATCGTGCTGCAGCCAGTCGCGCTCCTGCGCGGTGAGTTCGGTGCCGGCGACGCCGATCACGAGCATTGCGGACCTCTCCATCGAACACGCCCCATGGCGCGGACGGGCATTGTCGCAGATGCGGCCGCGCGTGCCGTCAGGCGGCGCGGCGTGTTCAGTCGCAGCCCGACGGGCCGCACGCAGGCGCGGACGCAGCGCTCGGCGCAGCGCTGCCCAACGCCTGGCGCAATGCATCGGCCATCGCGTCGGGCGTTTGCGCGCCCTGCACCGCCAATCGCCCGTCGATGACGAACGTCGGCACGGCGCGGATGCCCATCGCCTGTGCCTGCGCGATCTCCGCACGGACCTCGGCGTCGAACTCTTTGTTGTCGATCATCGCGAGAACGCGCTTGGCGTCCAGACCGCCGGCAGCGCCAGCTGCGACGAGCACCTCTGGATCGGCGAGATTGCGGCCTTCGGCAAAATGCGCGTGAAACAGCGCCTCGCCTACCGCATCGGCATCGCCCTCGCGTGCGGCCAGCATCAGCAGGCGATGCGCCGGCAGCGTCGTGACCCGGACCTGGTCGCGATCGAAATCGAAGGGCAGGCCCTCGGCGCGTGCGGTGGCCTGCGTCTGCGCCAGCATCTGCGCGGTGCGCTCGGCGCCGCCGAACTTCTTCGCATACACCTCGCGCAACGGCACCGGTGTGGCGTCGGCATCCGGGTCAAGCTGATAGGGATGCCAGTGGATCTCGAACGCCGGCGCGTCATCGCCCAGCAGTTCGATACCGGCCTGCAGCCGGCGCTTGCCGATCCAGCACCAGGGGCAGACCACGTCGGACCAGATGTCGATTCTCATGCGCGGATCATGCACCCGATGCGTGCGCGCGGAGACCTCAGCCGCGTTCCGCAGCGTCCCAGCGCGAGAACGGCCGCGCCGCGAGCGCGAGGTTGAAATAGCGCTGGTGCGCAGTGACCTCGGCGCCGAGCCAGTCGGGATGTGCGAAGACTTCGTCGGCGGCGTCCAGCTCGATCTCGGCCACCACGAGCCCGGCGTTGTCGCCGAGGAATTCGTCGACTTCCCACAAATGCGCGCCATGACGCACGAGGTGTCGGCGCTTCTCGACCAGGCCGCCGACACACAGCTTCAGCAGCGCCTGCGCGTCGTCGACCGGCAGCGGCAGTTCGAACTCCTGCCGCGTGGTGCCTGCCTCGCGCGACTTGATGTTGAGGAAGGCGACATCGCCCTCGATGCGCACGCGCACCGACGCGTTCTGCGCGCCGCTGGCGATCGACGCCGCATCGTTGAGATAGCCCTGGGCCATCGGCACGACCGCATGCGCAGCGGCGCGCCAGGCGTCGCTTGCGACGAGGAACTTGCGTTCGATCTCGATACCCATCCGGTCCTCAGCGCTTCTCGAACAGGGCGATGGATTCGACGTGCGCGGTCTGCGGAAACATGTCCATGACCCCGGCGTCGGCCAGCGTCCAGCCGCGTTCGTTGACCAGATAGCCCGCATCGCGCGCCAGCGAAGCCGGATGGCAGCTGACGTAGACGATGCGCTTGAAGCGCTCTAACGGCAGCTGGCGCAGCACGTCGATCGCGCCGGAGCGCGGGGGATCGAGTAGCAATTTGTCGAAACCCTGACGCATCCAGGATGCGCTGCGCTGGTCCTGGATCAGATCGGCGGCGTGGAACTGCGCGTTCGCCAGCCCGTTGTGCGCCGCGTTTTCCTTCGCCCGCGCCACCAGTCCGGCCTCGCCTTCCACGCCGACCACCTCGCGCACGCGGCGCGCCAGCGGCAGGGTGAAATTGCCGAGTCCGCAGAACAGGTCGAGCACGCGGTCTTCGGGCTGCACGTCGAGCAGCTCGAGCGTGCGCGCGATCATCGTGCGGTTGAGGCCCGCATTGACCTGGATGAAATCCAGCGGCCGGAACTTCAGTTCGATGTCCCAGTCCTCGAGACGGAACGACAGTGCGGGCGCGTCCGGCCACAGCGCATGCACGCTGTCGTTGCCGCCGGGCTGCAGGAAGATCGCCATGCGGTGCTGCTGCCCGAACGCGAGCAGCGCCGCCACATCGGATTCGATCAGCGGCTGCAGGTGGCGGAACACCAGCGCGATGCCATCGAACTCGGGACGCGGATCGCCCGCGATGAACTCGATCTGCGGGATCGTGCTGCGCGCTTCCATGCCGTCGATGAGCTGCGCCAGCGCTGGAATGATCGCGGCGATCGGCTCGATCACCGTGTGGCATTCCTGCAACTCGGCGACGAAGCGCGGATCGCGCTCGCGAAAGCCCACCAGCGTCTTCTCCTTCTTCTCCACGCGCTTCACCGAGAACCGGCCCTTGCGGCGGTAGCCCCAGGCGTGATCGACCAGCGGCGCCATCCAGCGTTTCGGCGTGACATGACCGATGCGCTCGAAATTCTCGCGCAGCACGCGGTCCTTGGCGATGATCTGCTGCTCGGCATCGAGATGCTGCAGCACGCAGCCGCCGCAGGTACCGAAATGCGGGCAGCGCGGCGTGATGCGATGTTCGGACGCGCGCAGGACGTCGAGCGTCACCGCCTCGTCGAAACTGCGCGAACGCGCGAAGCGCTGGGCGAAGACCCGCTCACCCGGCAGCGCGCCGGTGACGAACAGCGCCTTGCCATCGGGCAATCGGGCGACGCCACGGCCGTCGTGAGTGAGATTGAGGACATCGACCTCGAAAGGGGTCTGATCGAGACGTTTACGGGCCACGTGGCGAAGGCTGCGGGCAGAAGGGCCGCGTATTGTCGCAGAAGCGGCGCGCGGGCTGCCCGGCCCGGAACGCAAAAGGCCGCCCGCAGGCGGCCTCCGCTTGCATCCACGATGCGCGTTACTTCTGCGTCCAGCTCCCGCCCTGCTGGTACCACCAGCCGGCGCGTGCGCTCGAAATCCACTGCCGCGCGAACACGTCGCGGATCTGCGATTCCCACTCGGGGTGTCCGTTCGCGACCGCGATCTCGCGGTACACCGCCTGGCGGTCGCGGTTGTCGTCGGCGACAGCCGAGTTCACCGCGACGCGGTCCTTGATCGGGAGCTGTGAGGCATCGCGCACGACGATCGAGCCATTGCCGCCGAAACCCAGCGCGCCGGAATCGAAATGCGGACGCAGCGTGCCGTTGAAGCGCTGCTCCATGCGCGCCTGGATCGCCTGGATAGCGGGCGTGCGAATGCTGATGTCGGGCGTCTGCGCCTGCGCGCTGCCGATGCCGATCAGCATCCACGGGTCGAAGCGCGTCGACGTCTGCGCCATGCCGCCGCCGGGCACGGTCGCAGGTGGCGTGTCGGTGGCAGGCGCCTGGTCGCCGATCACGTTCTCGACGAACTCGCGCGCCGCTTCCTTTGCTTCGGCGGCGGGAAAATACACATTGATCGTCACGCAGGCGGTCAACGCCAGTGCGGCCACGGCCGGCAAACCCATCCAACGCGCCATCGACACTCTCCTGTCAGAAATTCGGGGCGCCGGTCATTCGATCACCGGCGCGACATCACCACCTGCGGCGGCCGCCAGACGCTCGACCAATGTGGGCCAGTCGACGTCGCGATTGAATCCCACGACATCGAGCCGCGGCAGGCCGGCACCTTCGACGATAGTAAAGGCGTTGCCCTCTGAACGCAGGCCGCCCATCCGGCAGACGGCGTTGCGCAGGCGGCACGAGATGCCGATCCCGCGATAGCCGAAGTCGTCGAACAGCGCGATCGCCCTGCCCTGCAACGTGGTCACGAACGAGGCGTCGCCGACGCTGGAGATGTCCTGCACCGCGCGCTGGCTGATGCGCTGGCGCACGCCGCGCGCGGCCTCGGTGTGCAATTCCGCATCGAAGGCGGTCGCATTCCAGTCGACCAGTCGCAGTCCGTCGATGCGCCCGTGCAGCTTGCCCTCGATGCTGCCGAAGCCGAACACACCGGTCAGCGCATGCAGATCGAGCGCCGACAACGCGAGATCGCCGGTAACCGTCGGCAGCACGCCGAACGGCCGCTCGATCGCCAACGACGACACGTCGATACGACCGTCGAACAGTTCCATCGACAGGCCGCCATCGAAATCGATGCGGTTGTCGGCATAACGCACCGTCGGGATGCGACCGGCAAGCGTGCCTTCGAAGGCAGGCCAGTCGAGCGACTTCGCCAGCACGCCGATATCGAGTGCATCGAGCCGCAGTTCGGTCTGCATGCGCAGGCCGGTGTCGCCAGCGGGCGGCTGCAGCTGCAACGATTCGAAGCCGATCTCGCCCCCGAGGAACGAGAACGCCACCGGCTCGCGCAGGCGCAACAGGCCGGCGCCGCTTTCCAGGCTCCACGCCGCCGCATCGAAGGGCATGCCGTACAGCGCACCCCCACGCCAGGCGAAGGCGCTACGCACAGGAGCCGACGCCGAGTAGCGCACCGCGCCGTCGAGACGATCGAGCCGGAAGCGGCCGCCGGCGTCGCCGATGTCGAGCCGGCGCAGCGCGATGTAGGCGCTGCGCAGCGTCGCGCCGTCCAGTTCGAGCCCGGCACGGAAGCCGCCCGACAGCGACAGACCCGGCACGCCGGCCGGGCCCAGCCAACCGGACAGATAGCGGGCCGGCAGCGCCGTGGTGTCGTCGCTGGCCAGTGTGAGCGCGAGTGCACCGATGTCGAAGTCCGGCGTCAGGCGTGCATGGCCGTCGACGTGCAGGGTATCGCCGTCGCGCCACTGCAGCCGAGGCAGCGTCCAGTCGCCGTCGCCGACACGGGTCATGTCCACGCCGACACCGACCGGCGTCTCCGGCAGCGATACATAGGCGTTACCGAACAGCAGCTCGCCGCCGAGCAGGCTGCCTTCGACGCGCGCCTGCAATGCGTCATCAGGAAACGTCAGACGCACTTTGAGATCGCCATCGACATCGCCGGCGGCGACGCTGCCGTCTTCGGTTTCGAGGGCCAGTCCCGCGATCGCGAGGTCCGCGTCCACACGCATCGGCCGGCCAGCCGGCGTCGCGATCCGGACGTCACCGTCCAGCGTGCCGCCGGTCAACCGCGCGGAGCTCCAGCCCGCGCGGACCAGCGCATCGACCCAGGCCGCCGGCACGCGTCGCAGGTCAATGCGTGTGGCATCGGGCGCCGCCGCGTTGCGCGATAGGCCGACACGCGCGCCACCGCCCGACAGCGCGGCTGTCGTGGTGGCGGCATCCAGCACCAGCGACAGCTGCAACGGCGCGCCCCGGCCGGTGCGCAGCGGGCCGTCGCAGCGCCAGCGGGTGTCGTCGCCCAAGGTCTCGCGGCGCAGCGGGCAGCGCCAGTCGACATTCTCGAAGCGCCACCCCAGCGCACCGGCGTCGATATCGCCAGCGCGGAGACGCAGCTGGCCATCCGGCGCCGTGGACGGCCAGTCCAGCGTCAGGCGCACGTCATGCAGGGTCGCACCGGCCGCTTCCACCTTCGAAATCCGGGCCTGGATCGACTGCGCCTGCACCGCAATCGGCACACAGGCGAGAAACAGGGGTAGGATCGACAGAACGGGGCGCGGCATCGCCGCAGGATACCCGTGACATCGAGGACGCGATGAATCGATTGCTGCTGGTCGAGGACGACCCCACAAGCCGCAGTTTTCTGCAAGCCGCAAGTGCCGCACTGCCCGCCGAAGTCGATATTGCCGACTCGGTGGAAGCCGCCTACGCACTGGCCACAGTAAACGCCTACGACGCCTGGCTGATCGACGCCAACCTGCCCGACGGCACCGGCGGCGCTCTGCTCGCCCGCCTGCGTGCGGACGGCCGGACGACGCCTGCGATTGCCCACACCGCCGCGCGCGAACGCCGGGAACTCGACGCCCTGCGCGCCGAGGGCTTCGACATCGCGGTCAGCAAGCCGGTGGCCGCCGATGTCTGGCGGGGCGCGATCCGGCGCGTGCTGGTGCGACGTTCGGGTGCACGCCCAGCGCCGCTGATGCCGCTGCCCGACGCCCGCCGCAGTGGCGAGGCGCCGCTGTGGAATGGCGAAACCGCGCTGGCCGCGGTCGGCGGAGACAGTCGCAACGTGCGCGGCCTGCGCGAGCTGTTCGTCGGCGAGCTCGACGGCACGCGTGCACGCATCGCCGCCGCCTCCACGGCCGGCGACGGGACTGCGGTCCGTGGCGATCTGCACCGCCTGCGTGCGGGTTGCGGCTTCGTCGGCGCCGAACGCCTCGGACTGGCGGCACGCGTGCTCCATGTCGATCCGACATCGGCGAGCGCGCTGAAGGCGTTCCTCGACACACTCGACGCCACCCGCACGAGCGCGAACGCGCTGGCGAACGCTTGAGGCTCAGCGCCGCGACAGGTTCGCGGCCAGTTCCCAGGATTTCAGCCCACGCGGGCCGAGGTGATGCGACAGCACCGCACGGAGTGCGCGCCGCAGGCTGGCCATGTCGGCAGCCTCAGGCGCGATATCGGCGGCCAGCGCCAGCAGCGCATGCCCGGTAGCCGCGGCGCTGCGATCCGCCGCTTCGCCATCGCGCTGCAGACGACGCGGACCATGTTCGGGATCGAGTCGATACCGCGCCGCCGGTTCGATCTCGTTGCCGTCGCCATCGGTATCGAACGCGAAGCCCAGGCCGATCGCATCGAGCAGATCGCGCTCGAACCGGCGCAGGGTCCACGCCAGTCCGTCGAGCGCCAGCCGCAGCCGCACATTCGCGAATGCCTCGTAGAGTTCGGGCGCGGGATCCTGTCGCGGTGCGAGCCGCAACACCAGTTCGTTGATGTAGAAGCCGGCGAGCATCGCGTCGCCGGTGAGCCGGGGCGCGGCATCGAGCGCTTCGGCGGAATGCAGCTGAGCGAGTTCGCCGCGCAGCACGGCGGTCAGGCGGATGTGCTGCAGCGGCTGCAGCGCGGCGCGGAGCACGTGCTTCTTCGGCCCCTGCACGCCACGCGCGACCAGGCCCAGGCGGCCGTGATCCAGGGTCAGCACCTCGACCAGAAGACTGGTCTCGCGCCACGGTCGTGCATGCAGCACGAATGCGGGCTGATCCTCGATGCGCACGGTCGGCCCGCGGGCTGCGTCAGCCGGCGCCGATACGGGCCAGGAACGCCTCGCCGGTCAATTGCTCGTCCGAACCGGCGAGCGCATACCAGTCCGGCCTGGCGTCAATGAAGATTTCGGCCTCGAAACGCGCGCAGGGAATCGCATCGAACAGACCGGCAGCGACGTAATGCTGACCGTCACCGGGCGTGCAGAAGTACAGACTGCTCCCACAGGTGCTGCAGAACGCCCGCTCGGCCCACTCCGATGACGCGAACGCGCGCACCAGCGCATCGCCGGTTTCGATGCGCAGATCGTCGCCGGCCTGCAGCACCATCGCCGGACCGCCGTGCCAGCGACGACAGGCGCCGCAGTGGCAGGCGTGCACGGCGTGCGCCGTCGCCGGCACGCTGAGCGTGACGCCGTCGCACAGGCAGTGCCCGTGCAGACGGTCGGCGCTGTCGATGGCTTCGCTCATGCGTGCGCGTCTCTTATTCGCCGTAGCCGAGTGCCTTGAGTGCGGCCTCGTCGTCGGACCAGCCCTCACGCACGCGCACCCAGGTTTCCAGGAACACCTTGGCGTCGAACAGGCGCTCCATGCCCATGCGCGCCTTGGTGCTCATGTCCTTGAGCCGGCTGCCGGCCTTGCCGATGACGATCGCCTTCTGGCCTTCGCGCTCCACCCAGATCACCGCACCGATGCGCAGCATCCGGCCGTCGAGCACGAAGCTTTCGATCTCGACCGTGGTCGCGTACGGCAGCTCGTTGCCGAGCTGGCGCATCAGCTGCTCGCGCACCAGTTCACCGGCCAGGAAGCGCTGGCTTTTGTCGGTGATCTCGTCCTCGCCGAACAGCGCGTCCTGCTCCGGCACGAGCGGGAGCACGGTCGACTTCAGCTGCTCCAGCCCCTTGCGCTTGAGCGCCGACAGCGGCACGACGCCGGCGAAGTCACGGCCTTCGGTGACCTTCTGCAGATACGGCAGCAGCAGGGTCTTGTCCTTGATCTTGTCGACCTGATTGACGACCAGCACCACCGGCACACCGGCCTCGTGCAGCGCATCGAAGGCCAGGCTGTCCTCGTCGTCCCAGCGACCGGCGACGACGACCAGCAGGGCCACATCGACGCCTTCCAGCGCGCCGCGCGCCGCGCGGTTCATGATCCGGTTCATCGCGCGCTTCTGCTCGTGATGGATGCCGGGGGTGTCGACCAGCAGCAGCTGGCCTTCCGGGAACGTCGCGATGCCGAGCAGACGATGGCGCGTGGTCTGCGGACGGTTGGAGACGATGCTCACCTTGGCGCCGACGAGGGCGTTGACCAGGGTGGACTTGCCGACGTTGGGTCGGCCAATGACGGCGACATAGCCGGCATGGTGGGGCGTGGTGTGGGGTTCGGTCATGTCCGCATTCTACGGAAATGCCGGTGGCGCGACGCGGAAACCGCTTCGGCTGGCGTTACGGGCTGCTCAGCCCGGACTTTCGAGCAGGCCCATCACCGCTTCCGCGGCCTGCTGCTCGGCCGCACGGCGCGAACTGCCCTGTCCTTCGGCAGCGACGCTGGCGTCGTTGAGCGCGCAGCGTACGAGGAAGGTCTTGGCATGTTCCTCGCCACTTTCCGACAGCAGTTCGTAGACCGGCAACGCCTTCTGCCGCCCCTGCAGCCATTCCTGCAGACGGGTCTTGGCGTCCTTGGCGACGCGGCCACTGGCCAGCGCGACCATGGTCTTCTCGAAGAGGGGCAGCACCACTTCGCGGCAGGTGTCGAGGCCCGCGTCGAGATAGATCGCGGCGATCACCGCTTCGAGCGCATCGGACAGGATCGAATCGCGCCGATGACCGCCGGACTTGAGTTCACCCGCGCCCAGTACCAGCCGCGCGCCGAGCTCGAGTTCGCGCGCGACTGCGGCCAGCGAGGACTCGCGCACCAGTTCCGCGCGGGCACGGGTCAACGTGCCTTCGTCGGCATTCGGCCAGCGGGCGTATAGCGACTCGGCGACCAGCGCGCCGAGCACGGCGTCGCCGAGGAACTCCAGACGTTCGTTGTGCGGGGCGCCGGCACTGCGATGTGTCAGCGCCTGGATCAGCAGCTCGGGATCACGGAAGACGTGCCCGGCGAACCGACCCTGCTGACGGTCAAATTCCGTCGCCACCGCGGGTCAGCGTCTGCGTCGCGTGGAACTTGCCCACGACGTCGAGATTGAAGACCAGCGGACGACGCACTTCGTACTGCACGTCCATCTGCCAGCCGTTGTCGGCGCGGCGGATCTTCACGTTCTCGGGCTTCACGTTCTCCGAGTAGCTGATGTACAGCCGGCGGAAGAACAGGTCCTGGATACGGGCCGGATCGGACGCGGCGGTGCCCGGCTCGCTGGCCAGTCCCTTGAGCGCGGTCTTGACGCTGTAGTACTCCGAATACATCGGAAACAGCTTCATGCCGACATAGGCAAAGAAGCCGACGACTGCCAGGACGATGATGAATCCAAGCAGGGTGATGCCGCGTTGCGTGCGTTTCATGGACGTCCCCTCGAGCCGATGCCGTTGGTCACTTGATGCCCTGACCGATCCTTCCCCAGTCGACCCATCCCGGCGCAGCCGTGTCGACGTTCATCCAGATCAGGAACGCCTTGCCGCGCAGTTGGGTCTCGGGAAGCGTACCCCAGAAGCGCCCGTCATCGCTGCGGTCGCGGTTGTCGCCCATGACGAAATAATGGCCCTGCGGCACGTGGAACGTGCCCTCACCCAGATGGAACGGCGCGGCCTGGTCGATGTGCAGGATCTGGTGGCTGCGGTCCGGCATCTGCTCGGTCATGAGCGAGGCGCCGGTCATCTCCGCGCCACGGCCCACGCCCTCGTAGGTACCGACGCGCTGGTACTCGAATGGCGTGCCGTTGACGAAGACTTGGTTGTCGCGGAACTCGACCGTGTCGCCAGGTAGACCGATCACACGCTTGATCCAATCCTGGTCGGGATGCTGCGGCGGGCGGAACACCACCACGTCGCCACGCACGGGCTCGCCGATGTCGATGATCTTCTTGTTCGTAATCGGCAGACGGATGCCGTAGGCGAACTTGTTGACCAGGATGAAATCGCCGATCAGCAGTGTCGGCATCATCGAACTAGACGGAATGCGGAACGGCTCCGAGACGAAGCTGCGCAGGATCAGCACGACGAACAGCACCGGGAAGAACGCCTTCGCGTAATCGACGACGATCGGTTCCTTTTCCTCGAGCAGTCCGGCGCGTCGCGCGCGCGCCTTGGCCAGCACCAGCTTGTCGAGCAGCCAGATGACGCCGGTGAGCAGCGTCAGCACGACCAGGGCGGTCTCAAACCATTTCATGCAGCATCCTCGGACACGGGATCGGACGGCCGCGCTGGGCCGCCGCTATGAAAACACGAATCAGGACTCGCGCGACGTGCTCAGCACCGCCAGGAAGGCTTCCTGCGGGATCTCCACGCGGCCGACCTGCTTCATGCGCTTCTTGCCTTCCTTCTGCTTTTCCAGAAGCTTCTTCTTGCGCGAGATGTCGCCGCCGTAGCACTTGGCCAGCACGTTCTTGCGCAGCGCCTTGACCGTCGTGCGGGCGATGACCTGCGCGCCGATCGCGGCCTGGATCGCCACGTCGAACTGCTGGCGCGGAATCAGTTCCTTCATCTTCTCGGTCAGCTCGCGGCCACGGCGATCGGCGTGGCTGCGATGCACGATCAACGACAGCGCATCCACTTTGTCGCCATTGATCAGCGTATCCACGCGCACGAACGGACCGGCGTCGAACCGCACGAAGTGGTAGTCCAGCGAGGCGTAGCCACGGCTGGCGGATTTCAGCTTGTCGAAGAAGTCGAGCACCACTTCGGCCATCGGCAGCTCGTAGCTGATCTGCACCTGACTGGCGAGGTACTGGATGCCGATCTGCGCGCCGCGCTTGTCTTCGCACAGCTTGATGATCGCGCCGATGTAGGCCTCGGGCGTCAGGATGTTGGCGCGGATGATCGGCTCGCGCACTTCCTGGATCAGGTTCGCCGGCGGCAGCTTGGCCGGATTGTCGAGCGGCATCACTTCGCCGTCGGTCTTGAGCACCTCGTAGATCACCGTCGGCGCGGTGCTGATCAGGTCAAGGTCGTACTCGCGCTCCAAGCGCTCCTGCACGATTTCCATGTGCAGCATGCCGAGGAAGCCGCACCGGAAGCCGAAGCCCATCGCTTCCGAACTTTCAGGTTCGAAGCGCAGCGCGGCGTCATTGAGGCGCAGCTTGTCCAGCGCTTCGCGCAGGTCCGGATAGTCCTCGGCATTGACCGGGAACAGACCCGCGAACACGCGCGGCTGCATTTCCTGGAAGCCGGCCAGCGGCTTGTCGGCGGGCTTCGCGGCGAGGGTCAGCGTGTCGCCGACCGGCGCGCCGTGCACGTCCTTGATCGACGCGGTGATCCAGCCCACTTCGCCCGCGCGCAGCGCCGGCAGTTCCTTGCGCTTGGGCGTGAACACGCCGACCTTGTCGACGTCGTGCGTACGCCCGGTCGACATCACCAGGATCTTGGTCTTGGGCGTGATCTCACCCTGCATCACGCGCACGAGCGACACCACGCCGAGGTAGTTGTCGAACCAGGAGTCGATGATCAGCGCCTGCAGGCGATCGGTATCGCGCGGCTTCGGTGGCGGGATGCGATGCACGATCGCCTCGAGCACCTCTTCCACGTTGAGGCCTGTCTTGGCGCTCACCGCGACCGCGTCTTCGGCGTCGATGCCGATCACCGCTTCGATCTCGGCCTTGGCTTTTTCGATGTCGGCCGTCGGCAGATCGATCTTGTTGAGCACCGGGATCACTTCCAGCCCCTGCTCGATCGCCGTGTAGCAGTTGGCGACCGACTGCGCTTCCACGCCCTGCGCCGCGTCGACGACCAGCAACGCGCCTTCGCACGCCGCCAGCGAGCGGCTGACCTCGTAGGAGAAGTCGACGTGGCCGGGCGTGTCGATGAAGTTCAGATGGTAGGTCTGCCCGTCGCGCGCCTTGTACGGCAGCGAGACCGACTGCGCCTTGATCGTGATGCCGCGCTCGCGCTCGATCGGGTTCGAGTCGAGCACCTGCGCTTCCATTTCGCGCGCCTGGAGGCCGCCACAGATCTGGATGATGCGATCGGCGAGCGTCGACTTGCCGTGGTCGACGTGGGCGATGATGGAGAAGTTGCGGATGTTCCGCATCGGATCGTGGGTCATTGGGCGGCGGCCGGGCCGTCGTCGAAAAGGTAACGGGCGATTATCGCACAGCGCCTGCGTCGCACGCGGTCGGCGGATCGGGCCGGGTGCGCCGTTCACCGCAACGACCGGCGCGCATACGAAAACGGCCCGCGGAGTGCGCGGGCCGTCGGTGTCGCAATGACGCGATTGATCAGCGCTCTGCGGTCTCCGACAAGGTGATCGCGCGGTACTGGGTCGCGCCGCTGCGTCCGCGGACCAGCAACATCACCGTGTCGCCGGGCTTGACGCTCTGCAGCGCCCGGTCGAGCGCGGCCGCGCTGCCCACCGGCGTGCGGCCGACACGCAGGATCACGTCACCCTGCGCGATTCCGGCATTCGCCGCCGCGCCACGGCCGGCGCTGGCGACGAGGACACCCTCATCGCCGGCGAGCCCGAACTGGCGCCGCTGGGCGGCGTCGAGATCGCGGCCGGTGATACCGAGCGGATTGCCGCTCGCAGACGATGCGGACGCCGGCGCCGGCTCGCCCCGCGTGGTCGCGCCCGCCGTCGCCGAATCGAGCGCCGTCAACGTGACCTCGAAATCGCGCGTGCGGCCTTCGCGCAGGATGCTCATGCGCACCTTGGTGCCCGGCGTCTTGCCACCCACCAGCGGCGGCAATTCGCTCGACGCGATGATCTCGGTGCCGTCGACCGCACGGATCACGTCACCCGGCTCGATGCCGGCACGCTGGGCGGGACTGCCCGGCAGCACTTCCTGCACCAGTGCACCCTTGGTGTCGGGCAGCTTGAAACCGGCTGCGACTTCGGACGTCACATTGGAGACCTGCACGCCGAGCGAGCCGCGCTGCACGCTGCCGGTCTTCTTGATCTGCTCGGCGACATTGGCCGCCAGATCGATCGGAATCGCGAAACTCACACCCATGTAGCCGCCGGAGTTGCTGAAGATCTGCGAGTTGATGCCGATCACCTCGCCCGCCACGTTGAGCAGCGGACCGCCCGAGTTGCCCTGGTTGATCGGCACGTCGGTCTGGATGAAAGGCACATAGCGCTGGTCGGCGTACTGGTTGGCGCGCGCCACGGCGCTGACGATGCCGGCGGTTACCGACTGCTCGAAACCGAAGGGCGAGCCGATCGCGACCGCCCACTGGCCGGGCTTGACGCTTGCGCCGTTACCGAAGCGCAGCGTCGGCAGGCCGGTCGCGTCGATCTTCAGGACCGCGACGTCGGATTCGGCATCACTGCCGACGACCTTGGCTGTGAACTCGCGACGGTCCGACAACCGCACCTTGACCTCTTCCGCGCCGTCGACGACGTGGTGGTTGGTCAGCAGATAGCCATCGGCCGAGATGATGAAACCGGTGCCCATCGAGGTGCCGCGCGGCGCGCTGCCGCCACGACCGGGACCACCCGGACCGCCCGGCATTTCGAAACCGGGGCCGAAGAAGCGGCGGAAGATCTCGGGGATCTGCGCGTCGTCAGGCATCTGCTGGCCGCGCGTCTGTCGCGCGCCGATCGTCGATTCGATGCTGACCACAGCCGGCGCTACGCGCTCGACCAGACGCGTGAAATCGGGCAGACCCGAGACCAGCGGTGCTTCAGGCGTCGACGACACGCTGGCCGCCGCATCGGCCGGCGTCTGCGCGCCGGACTGGGCGGTGGCGTTTGGCAGGAGGAACGCGGTGGTGCCGGCGGAAAGCACGGCGACGAGCGACACCGCGAGCAGGGATTTCTTCATCGAGGACATGACGGACTCTGAGGGGGATATGCGTTGCGACACGATGTCGCGGCCACCGCGTGGCCGCGCACTGGGTCAGAAGGCGTGCCGATACGACTCAGGGCACCGCGCGCAGCTGCGGGCGTGCGGCATCGGCGGGATCGACCGGGAAGCTCGGCAGCACGTGGCTGCCCGACGCCTGCGGCGCATCCCACGACGGTGCGGCGAACGCATCGCCATAGCGCACCGAGAAGCTGCTGTTGGCCGACAGCGAAGACGCCTTCGGCCAAGGACGCGACACGGCAGGCGCTTCCGGCAAGCCGGTCGCGATCGCCGATGTGGACGCCAGCGCACGCGCCGCAGCGGCATCGTTCGACACCGCAGGCCGCGGCGGCGCAGCGGACGCGACCATACGCGCCTCCGACACTTGGCGCGTCTGCGTATTGCGCAATGCGGCGCGCTGCGACTGGCCGCGCGAGGCGCGATCGCCGTTGCCGCGACGCGGCACTTCAGCCACTGCCAGTGCGGCGGCGCCGGCCACCGCAGCGGTGGCTTCGAGCGGCGATGCCGCCACGAGCGCGGACGCATCCGCGGTGGCGTCATGGGCACTGGGGATCGCCGGCGCGATAGGCGCGGCGTCGGCGACCATCGGCAGAACATCGTCCGTATCGTCGAAGGACGCGCCCGGACGGCCGACGAACAGCGCGACCAGTGCAACCGATGCCGCCAGCGCGGCACCACCGCCCCAACGCAGAAAACGCGGGCGCTTCGCTGACGTGACCGGCGCGATCACCACATCGCCTGCGGCGATGCCACGCGCGATGCGGTCGGCGAAATCGGGCGGCAGCAGCGAGACCTGACGGCCCCGCAGTACGTCGCCGCAGACCTGCCAGCGCTCGAAGCAGCCGGACAGTTCCGCATCGTGTTCGAGCCGGCGGCGCAGGAAACGCGCCTGGTCCTGCGACAGCTCGCCATCGAGCATCGTCGACAGCTGCTGGCGGTGGAACCGCTCGAGCTTGTCGGGGTCCGGGCCGATCTGCAGGGTATCGATGTCGTCGGCAGTGTTCATCGGGTCACGCGCTCCACTTGTCTTTCGTTGTCCATCAAAGGTCGCAATTCGCGATCGATCGCTTCGCGCGCCCGGAAGATCCGGGAGCGGACGGTGCCGATCGGGCAGCCCATGCGTTCGGCGATCTCGTCGTAGCTCAAGCCATCGACCTCGCGCAGGTTGATCGCGACCCGGAGTTCTTCGGGCAGTGCTTCGACCGCGCGCATCACCGTTTGTTCCAGCTGCTGACGCATCAGTTCGCGCTCGGGCGTATCGCTGTCACGCAAGCGGATACCGCTTTCAAAATGCTCGGCGTCCTCGATGTCGATGTCGTCGGTCGGGGGCCGGCGGTTGTGCGCCACCAGATAGTTCTTCGCGGTGTTGACCGCAATCCGGTGCAGCCAGGTATAGAACTGCGCATCGCCGCGGAAGTTCCCCAACGCGCGATACGCGCGGATGAAGGTTTCCTGGGCGACGTCCTGCACTTCGCTCCAGTCGGACACATAGCGCCCGATCAACGCCGCGATCCGATGCTGGTATTTGCGTACCAGAAGATCGAACGCCGCGGTGTCGCCCGCCTGCACCCGCTTGACCAGTTCCTCGTCCAGTTGAATCCGCTCCTGGCTGTCGTGTTCTTCGACCATCGGCCGGATCTCCTTAGGGACACCCGGCCTGGCTCGGGTAGTTAGGACAGGTCACTGCGCGAAAAGTTCCGTCACAGGCGGTGTGGCATCGTCGCCGCGTCACCGTGCTGCAGTTCTTGGGGCGGCGCCTGCGCCCTGCAAGTCGTGGAGGCGCCTCCATTCGACACCGCACGCGGCGATCGATTCAAACGCCGCTTTCAAGCGCCGATTTGACGGCGTGGAAGCAACCTCGGGATCATAGGCGGATCCCCCATACCTTCAAGAATGGTGCCGTATGTTTGCAGGCCTTGACGGGCTTCGCTTCAGTCATTGGCAAGCCGAGCCGCGGGAAGACGGTGTGCTCGTGCTGTCCTTCGACCGCGCAAACGAATCGGTCAATACGTTCGCCCAGGACGTGCTGATCGAACTCGATGCCCTGCTCGAACGCCTCGCGCTCGATCCGCCCAAGGCGCTGGTCATCCGCTCGGCCAAGGCCAAGGGCTTCATCGCCGGCGCCGATATCCGCGAGTTCCAGGCGTTCGACGCCAAGGGCACGATCGGCGATTCGATCCGCCGCGGCCAGATGACGTTCCAGCGGCTGGCCGAGCTGCCCTGCCCCACGGTCGCCGCGATCCACGGCTTCTGCATGGGCGGCGGCGCTGAAATTTCGCTGGCCTGCGACTACCGCGTCGCCAGCGACGATCCCTCGACGAAGATCGGCCTGCCCGAAGTGAAGCTCGGCATCTATCCGGGCTGGGGCGGCAGCGTGCGTCTGCCGCGACTGGTCGGTGCGCCGGCCGCGTTCGACATGATGCTCACCGGTCGCGCGTTGTCGGCGAAGGCCGCGCGCAGCATCGGCCTGGTCGACAAGGTGGTCGAGCCGGCGCTGCTCGTCGATGCGGCGATCGCACTCGCGCGCAAGGGCACGACGCGTCCGTTCAAGCAGCGCTTCATGGGTTGGGCGACGAACATCTGGCCAGTGCGTCAGGCGCTGGCACCGGTGCTGGTCAAGCAGGTCGCGCGCAAGGCGAAGAAGCAGCATTACCCCGCGCCCTACGCGATGATCGAAACCTGGCGCCGCGCGTCGGGCGACACGCGCAGCCTGCTGGCGGCAGAGCGCAAGTCGGTGGTCAAGCTCGCCGGCACGCCAACCGCGCGCAACCTCACCCGCGTGTTCTTCCTGATGGAGCGCCTCAAGGGCCTCGGCGGCAAGGCCGCCAGTGGTCATGCACCGATCCGGCGCGTGCACGTGGTCGGCGCCGGCGTCATGGGCGGCGACATCGCGGCGTGGTCGGCCTACAAGGGCTTCGACGTCACGCTGCAGGACCGCGAGCAGCAGTTCATCGACAAGGCGCAGGCCCGCGCTGCGACGCTGTTCGAGAAGAAGGTCAAGGACCCCGCCAAGCGCCCCGAAGTCGCTGCGCGCCTGCGCTCCGATCTCGCCGGCGACGGCATTGCAGATGCCGATCTGGTGATCGAGGCGATCGTCGAGAATGCCGAGGCCAAGCGCAGCCTCTATGCCGATGTCGAACCGCGTCTGCCGGCCGATGCGCTGCTGACGACGAACACCTCGTCGATTCCGCTCGACGAACTGTGCACCGGCGTGCAGCGCCCGGGCCAGTTCGCCGGCCTGCACTACTTCAATCCGGTCGCGTCGATGCCGCTGGTCGAAATCGTCCACCACGACGGTGTCGACGAGGTCACCGCGCAGCGTCTGGCCGCGTTCTGCAAAGCCATCGACAAGCTGCCCGTTCCCGTTGCTGGCACGCCGGGCTTCTTGGTCAACCGCCTGCTGTTCCCCTATATGCTCGAAGCCGCGAGCGCCTACGCCGAAGGCATTCCGGGCAAGGCGATCGACAAGGCTGCAGTCGACTTCGGCATGCCAATGGGCCCGATCGAACTGATCGACACCGTGGGTCTGGATGTCGCCTCCGGCGTCGGCCAGGAACTCGCACCGTTCCTCGGACTGCGCATCCCCGCCTCCTTGGCCACGCCGCCCGAACCGGGCCAGCGCGGCAAGAAGGACGGCCAGGGTCTCTACACCTGGGTCGAGGGCAAGGCGCAGAAGCCCGAACTGCCGAAGGACTACAAGGCGCCGGAGGATCTGCAGGACCGCCTGATCCTGCCGTTGCTCAACGAGGCCGTCGCCGCGCTGCACGACGGCGTGGTCGCCGATGCGGATCTGCTCGATGCAGGCGTGATCTTCGGTACCGGCTTCGCACCGTTCCGTGGTGGTCCGATCCAGTACATCCGCGAAACCGGCGCCGACGTCATCGTCGAGCGCCTGCGCACCTTGCAGGCACGCCACGGCGACCGCTTCGCACCGCGTCCGGGCTGGGACAATCCGGCGCTGCAGCCGGTGCCGCGTACGGCCTGATGCATCCGCAGGCGCGACGCACGTCGCGCCTATGTGGGGGTAGATCGTCTGCAGCGATGCGCTTATGCGCTCGCGTCGTTGGATACGCAGCGTCTGAAGAATCCCGCCTGCTGCGCGTCAGCTTCCGTAGCGTTCGCGCGTTTCAGCGACGATCCGCTTAAGAAAAAAGCTCAGTCCGAGTGCCGAGTCGCCAAGCCCGCGGCGCGCGATTCCAGCGCGGCGATCAGCGCGTCGCGCTCTGAGGCCGTCAGGTCGAGCATCTCAAACGCGTCGCCAAAGAACAGGCCGTCGAACGCGAGCGTGACCAGCAGCGCTTCGACGAAATCCGGGCCCAGTTCGCGCAGGCGGCCCGCATGCTTGGCCGCGTACTGCCGCGGCGAATCCATCAGGTCGGGCGTGTTGACCGCCGCAGCGATGAAGGACTGGGTCGCCTTCGGGCCGTGCAGCCGCTTGGCCTCGAGCCCCTGCCGCTGGGCATGCACGAAGGCCTGCAGATAGCCGCCCGGATTGGCCGGGAACATGGTCTCCGCCATTTCCAGATCGCGATGGTGTTGATCCATGTGGTGCTCGACCACGCCCTTGAGCAGCAGGTCCTTGCTCGCGAAGTGGTACAGCAGGCCGCCCTTGCTGACACCCGCCTCCGCGGCCACCGCGTCGAGGGTCAGGTGCGCGGCACCGACGCGATCGGACACGGCGAGCGCCGCATCGAGGATGCGGGCGCGGGCGTCGCTGCGGGGCTTGCGGGTGGTCATGGGCACGCGTCTTGACGAAGGAGCGGAGATTCTAGACTATACCGTCCAGCCGGTTTAGTTGACCTGAAGGATTCCCCGCATGCATGCCCTTCCGAATCCGTCGAGACACGCGCCGACCCGGGTGCAGCCGGCCGTGCCGGATGCCTACGCGGCGATGGGCTGGATCGAGGAGTTCACCGAACTCGCGCGCCTGGCGATCGAAGAAGAGGACGACGAGCTCCTGCGTCGCAGTTACGAAGACGAGCTGTTGCGCCGCGCGGTGTATCTGCGCGCAGCGGGTCTGTTCGATGTCATGGACATCCGGCATCCCGCCTTGCGCGCGATGCTCGACGACGCGCGCTGAGCGCATCCGTCGCAACAGGTCGCCCGCGCGATGCGGGCGACGGACTTACATCGTGTGGGTCGACTTCTCGGATTGCAGCGTGCCGGCGAGCAAGGTCTCGATCCGGTTCTTGACCGCCTCGCCTTCCGGCGTATCGGCGAACTGCACGCCCACACCTGCGGTGCGGTTGCCCTGCGCGCCGGCTGGCGTCACCCACACCACCTTGCCGGCGGTCGGCAGGCGATCGCTGGACTCGGGCAGCGTCAGCAGCAGGAACACCTCATCGCCGAGGAAGTAGCGCTTCGGCGTCGGCACGAAGATGCCGCCGTGCTTGAGATACGACATGTACGCGTTGTACAGCGCGGCCTTGTCCTTGACGGCGAGCGAAAGGATGCCCTGACGTGCCCCAGCAGCGGTTGCGCTCATGGATCGGTTTCCAGCGAAGAAGTCAGTTGCGGGCGACAGTGCCGCGCCAGGCCAGCAGCAGCTCGGCGATGGCGAGATCGGCGCGCACCGTGGTCCTGAGCAGATCACGGGTGCGGTTGGCAGCGTCGAACCACGCGGCCAGCTTCCCGATTCCCGTGACATCGGTCAAGCCGGACGCACGCGCGAGTGCGAGATCGGCGGCATGCGCGACGCGCTCGGACGCATCGTCGCCACTCGCCCAGCGCTGCGCGGTGGCGACGACCGGCAGATCACCCTTCGCCACACCGGCGAGATCCTTGGCGACCTCACGACGCAACGCCATGCCGCCACCGTCGAGCCATTCGGCGGCGAGGCCCGGATGCCCGCGCGCGGCGTCCAGCGCTTCGATCGCGTCGACCTCCCGATGGCCACGCCCTGCAAGCCAGGCCAGCGCTTCCTCGTGCGGCGGCAGGCGGAACTCGATGCGCTGGCAACGGCTGCGGATCGTCGCCGGCAAGCGCAGCGGATTGGCTGCGACCAGCCACAGGTGACGCCCCGGCTGCGGTTCTTCCAGCGTCTTCAGCAGCGCGTTGCAGGCGGACGTGTTGACCGCGTCGGCGGGATCGACGATCGCGACCTGCGCGCTTCCGTATTGCGGCGTCAGCGACAGCTTCGCCGACAGCTCGCGGATCTGGTCGATGACGATCTCGGTGCGCAGCTTGGTGCCGTCCTTGGTCGGCACGAACGAGACGCTGTGGAAATCGGGATGCGTGCCGGCCGCGAGCAGCTGCGCGCTGCGCACTTCGCGATCGAGGCCGAGCACGTGCGCGGCCAGTGCATCGGCGACCGCGCGCTTGCCCAGACGCGCCGGGCCGCAGAACAGCAACGCATGGCCGAGCCGGCCGCTGTCGAGCGCGCTGCGCACCTGGTCATGGATGCGCGCCTGCCACGGCGCGAATGCCGGTTGCGCGCTCATGCCGCGGCCCGCGCCGCGCGCAGGGCCTGCACCGCATCGGCGGCGACGACATCGGCGCTGCGGGTCGCGTCGATGACGCGGATACGGTTCGGCTCGGCGTGTGCACGCGCGAGGAAGGCGCTGCGCACGCGCTCGAAGAACGCGTCCTGTTCGGCCTCGATGCGGTCCGGAAACGCGTCGCGGCCACGCGCGCGTTCGCGGCCCTGCGCCACGCCCAGATCCAGAAGCAATGTGATCGCAGGCGCGATGCCGACGTGCGCGGTTTCGAGCGCGGCGATGCGCGCCGGATCGATGCCGCGGCCGCCGCCCTGATAGGCGTAACTGGAATCGGTGAAGCGGTCGCTGATCACCCAGGCGCCGCGCTCGAGCGCGGGCAGGATCGTCTCCTGCACATGCTGGGTACGCGCCGCGAACATCAGCAGCAGTTCGGTGTCCGGGCGCGCGGGTTCGTGGCCGGGATCGAGCAAGAGGCCGCGGATCAGCTCGGCCAGCGGCGTGCCGCCGGGCTCGCGCGTGCACACCACTTCATCGCCGTCTGCCGCCAGCGCATCACGCAGGGCGCGCAGCACCGTGGTCTTGCCGGCGCCCTCGCCGCCTTCGATCGTCACGAAGCGCGGAAACGTACGGAGTGCGCTCACTTGTCGCCGTCCGCTGCGCCCGTGGCGGCTTCGACTTCCACCTCGTTCGGCGGCGCGGCTTCACCGCCCGCGGCTGCTTCGGCCGCATTGCCGCTGCTGGCGTCGCCGCTGCCGAACTTCGAACGGTAGCGGCGCACGTACTCACGTACCGCGACGTTGTGCGCCGCGTAGGTCGGCGAGAACACATGGCGACCGCTGCCGTCGCCGACCGCGACGAAATACAGCGCATCGCCGTCTTCGGGATGCGTCGCGGCCTGGATCGCGGCGGCACCGGCCATCGCGATCGGCGTCGGCGGCAGGCCGTCGCGGGTGTAGGTGTTGTAGGGCGTGTCGGTCTGCAGATCGCTGCGACGGATGTTGCCGTCGTAGGCAGTGCCCATTCCGTAGATCACGGTCGGATCGGTCTGCAGCCGCATGCCGATCTTCAGACGGCGATTGAACACGCCGGAGATCGCCGGGCGCTCTTCAGCGATGCCGGTTTCCTTCTCGATGATCGAGGCCAGCACCAGCACCTGCTCGCGGTCCTGCAGTTCCAGACCGTCCGCGCGCGACTCCCAGGCGCGCTCGACTGCGGCTTCCAGCGCGGTATTCGCGCGGCGCAGCAGGTCCACGTCGCTGTCGCCGGTGGTGTAGAGATAGGTCTCGGGCAGGAAACGGCCTTCGGGATGCACGCCGGCCTTGCCGAGGGCGTCCATCAGCGCGGCGTCGTCGATGTCCTGCAGCGTCTGCACAAGCGGCGTGGCGCGACCGAGTGCAGCGCGCAGCTCGCGGATGTTCCAGCCTTCGACGATGGTGAAGCGGTGATGGATGACCTTGCCGTCACGCATGCGTACCAGTAGATCGCGCGGCGTGGTGGCCGGGTCGAGCGGATATTCGCCGACCTGGATGCGCGCATCGGCGCCCAGTTCGTGCGCCAGCAGGCGCCATTCGAGTTCGTGCCCTTCCACCGCACCAGCCTCGCGCAGGCGACCGAGCACGCGCTGGAACGAATCGCCGCGTGCGACCACCAGCGTGCCGTCGGTCGACAGGCCAGTCAGCGGCGCGTCCGCGAAGCGGCTGTAGCGCGCATGCAGGAACCAGGCGGTGAGACCGGCCAGCAGCGCGACGATCACGAGCCCGCCCAGCAGGATCTTGCCGATGCGGCGACGGGGACGTGGCGGTGCGGATTCGGTCATGGGCGGCGTGGGCCGTCGATGCGGGAGGGGCGTGCAGGATACCGTGGCCGGCGGAAGACCATGCAAGGCATGGCCGGTGCGCGCGGCGTACGCCGTCTGTGAAAGACACAGCACATCCATGCGGAGTACGCCATGCAGCAGACCCGGATCACCGGCTACCAGGTGATGTATTCGGCCAACCGTTTCCCGCCGCGCATCTGGCTGCACGGCGGCAACGGCTCGATCGGCCAGTTGGTCTTCCACGCCAACGGTGAAGTGCTGCCCGAGGACGCCATCCAGGGCGCCGCGCCGTCATTGCATTACCACCTCGACGATTTCCACAACGCGCTCGACGTGCTGCGCAACGAGAGCCCGGTGTGGCTGCTGTATTCGGGCAGCGGCGGCGGTTACGAGAACGGCCTGCGGACCGACCCGGAAGGCGTCGGCGAAGGCGAACCGCGGCTGCGCGCGATGGCGCGGAGCGACTGACGCGAAGTCGGCGCGGATCAGCCTGAAAAACCGAGCGCCCACAGTGTGCCGCGGGCCTTGGCGCGGGTCTCTTCGAGCTCGCGGTCCGGATCCGAGTCGGCAACGATGCCGGCGCCGGTGCGGAAGCGTGCGACATCGCCTTCGACTTCCGCGCTGCGGATCAGGATGTTGAGGTCGAGATCACCGTCGCGATTGAGCCAGCCCATTGCGCCCGTATAAGCGCCGCGGCCCTGCCCTTCGAGCTCGGCGATGATCTGCATGCAGCGCACCTTGGGACAGCCGGTGATCGTGCCGCCCGGGAACACCGCGGCAATCGTGCGGCCCGGCGTCGCGTCAGCGCGCAGGCGGCCGCGGACGTTGCTGACGATGTGATGCACGTGCGCGTAGCTCTCCACGCACATCAGTTCGTCGACCTCCACACTGCCCGGCACGCAGACACGGCCCAAGTCATTACGTTCGAGATCGACCAGCATCACGTGCTCGGCGCGTTCCTTCGGATGGCCGACGAGCTCCTGCACGCGCGCGGCATCGTCATCGCCGTCGAAGCGCGCACGGGTGCCGGCGATCGGGCGCGTTTCGACCAGATCGCCGCGCACTGAAACGAGCCGTTCCGGCGACGCACTCGCCACCGCCCAGCCGTCGCCCTGCAGCAGGCCGGCGAACGGCGCGGGATTGTGTTCGCGCAGGCGTGCGTACAGCGCCGCAGGATCGAGCGCGCCGTGGAAACGCGCCTGCCAGCCGCGCGACAGGTTCGCCTGGAACACGTCGCCGGCGGCGAGGTAATCGAGCACCCGGCGCACGCCGTCAGTGAAGCGCGCGGGCACGTCTTCATCGAGCGTTTCGGGCGGATACCACGTCGAGGGCGACGCTACCGTGGCGCCCGCAGCCGCGACGAGCTCGGCGAGCAATGCATCCGCGCCGGCTTCGGCGACGGCGATGCATTCGCCGGTCGCGTGATCACGCAATACCGCAGCCGGACAACGCCAGGCCACCGAGACCGGCAGGCTGCCGACCGCGGCCGGAAGATCCAGCACCGGCTCGACCTGCCCCGCCAGCTCATAGCCCAGATACAGCGCCCAGCCGCCGCGGAACGGCCAGCGCGGTTCGTCACGCGGCATGCGCAGAGCCGACCACGCAGCATCGAGTGCCGCGAGGAAATCGCCACCGACGCTGGCGCCCGTCGCATCCCGGGTGATGCCATCGACATCCAGCTGCAGGCGCGTGCCATCCGTCGCCAGCAACAGATCCCAGCGCGCATGCGCAGTGCCGTGCGCGACCGACTGCAGCAGCAGCGGGTGACGCGCGGGCGCCGCGCGTTGCAGCGCCAGCAGGTCGGTCTCGGCAGGCAGCGGACAGGTGATCAGCACGGCGACGTTTCCAGTGGGCCGCGTTATGCGGCAGCAGCGATCAGGCGTCGAGTTCGGTCCAGCGCAGGTAGGCCGCATCGAGTGAGGTCTGCGTGTCCTGCAGCTGCTGCCCGTGCGCCGCGATGGCCTCGGCGTCGCGCTGATAGAAGGCAGGAGTATTCATCTCACCGGTCATGCGCGCGATGTCACCTTCCAGCTGCTCGATGCGCAGCGGCAGCTGTTCGAGTTCGCGCTGATCCTTGTAGCTCAGCTTGCGCTTGGCGACCGGCGCCGGCGTCGACGGCGCAGCAGTTGCCGCGGCCGTGACGGCGGCCTTCGGCGCGAGCGTCGTGCCCGGCAATGCAGCGCCCGGCTGCGGCCGCTGGCGCAGCCAGTCCTCGTAGCCGCCGATGTATTCGCCGACGCGGCCTTCGCCTTCCATCACCAGCGTCGATGTCACCACGTTGTCGAGGAAGTCGCGGTCATGGCTGACCAGCAGCAGCGTGCCGGGGTAGTCGCCCAGCAGTTCTTCGAGCAACTCCAGCGTTTCGACGTCGAGATCGTTGGTCGGTTCGTCCATCACCAGCAGGTTCGACGGCTGCGCGAACAGCTTGGCCAGCAGCAGACGGTTGCGCTCGCCGCCCGACAGACGGGTGATCGGCGCACGCGCGCGTTCTGGCGTGAACAGGAAATCCTGCAAGTAGCCGATCACGTGTTTGCGCGTGCCATTGATCTCGACGAAATCCTGGCCTTCGGCAACGTTCTCCAGCGCATTCCAGTCTTCGCGCAGCGTCGCGCGGTACTGGTCGAAGTACGCGATCTGCAGCTGGGTGCCGGTCTTGACCTCGCCCGCCTGCGGCTGCAGCTCACCGAGCAGCAGTTTCAGCAGCGTGGTCTTGCCGGTGCCGTTGGCGCCGATCAGGCCGATGCGGTCGCCGCGGAAGATCGTCGTCGAGAAGTTTTCGATGAGCGTGCGCTCGCCGAACGAGAACGAGACGTCCTGCATCTCGACGACCTTCTTGCCCGACGCATTCGCCGACGCGGCGGCCATGCGTACGTTGCCCGTCAGGTCACGACGCTGGCTGCGCTCCAGGCGCATCGCCTTGAGCCGTCGCACGCGACCTTCGTCGCGGACACGGCGCGCCTTGATGCCCTGGCGGATCCAGACCTCCTCCTGCGCCAGCATCTTGTCGAAGCGCTGTTGCTCCTGGGCTTCGGCGTGCAGGCGCTCCTCGCGGCGACGCACGTAGTTGTCCCAGTCGCCGGGCCAGCTGGTCAGCGCACCGCGCTCGATCTCGACGATCCGCGTGGCGAGTGCGCGCAGGAAGCGCCGGTCATGGGTCACGAACACCAGCGCGCCCGGCCACTGCTTGAGGAAACCCTCGAGCCAGTCGATCGCGGCGATGTCGAGGTGGTTGGTCGGCTCGTCGAGCAGCAGGATGTCGGGCGCCGACACGACCGCACGCGCCAGCAGCACACGACGTTTCATGCCGCCCGAAAGCTTGGTGAACGCCGCATCGCCGTCGAGCTGCAGACGTTCGAGCACTTCGCTCACGCGCTGATCGATCCGCCAGCCATCGAGCGCCTCGACCCGCGCCTGCACATCGGCGAGCGCGTCGTAATCCTCCGCGTGCAGCAGACGGTGGTATTCGGCCAGCGCCGCGCCGGCATCGCCGAGCCCGCCTGCAACGACGTCGTACACGCTGCCGTCCGCGCCCGCAGGCACCTCCTGCTCGAGCCGCGTGACGCGCACGCCCTGCTCGCGGCGGATTTCGCCGTCGTCGGGTTTCAGCTCGCCATCGATCAGGCGCATCAGCGTGGACTTGCCGGCGCCATTGCGGCCGATCAGCGCAATCCGCTCGCCGCGTTCGATCGAAAGCTCGACACCGTCCAGCAGCAAGGGTCCGCCGACGCTGTAGTCGACGTCATTCAAGGTCATCAAAGGCATCCGCCCATTCTAGCGGGTCGGCGTGGATCGGATGCGGGTTCGGCGCGACGGCTGTGGACTTGCGCGGCGCTCTGAGCCCCTCTCCCTCCGGGAGAGGGGTTGGGGTGAGGGAGCGCGCGCAACTCGCCAACCGGAAAAAAGGCGCCCCCTGGGAAGGCCTCAACCCTCACCCCACCATCGGCATCCGCCGATGGTCCTCCCCTCTCCCCGGGGGAGAGGGGCGCACGCGTTCCGCCTTGCGGCGGAACGTCAATTCATCACGAACTGCACGACAGCATCGAACACCCCGCCTTCGTCCGCGCCCAGTCCGGGCGCTTGCCGGCGAACGCTTCGCAGCCGGGTTGCTCGTCATACGGCCGACGCATGACATCCAGCAGTTCGACGATGCCGGACGGATCGCCGGTTTCGGCGCGGTCGATCGCCTGCTGTGCGAGATAGTTGCGCATCACGAAGCGCGGATTGGCCGCGTGCATACGGGCACGGCGCGTGTCGCTGGACTCGCCTGCTTCACGCAAGCGCGCAGCGTAGGCAGCCAGCCATGCGTCGAACTCGTCCTGCACCTGCGCGCGCTTTGTATCGTCGTAGAACGCATCCGCCACGACGTCCATCGACGGCGCCTCGGCGTCGAGATCCGCGAGCCCGCGGAAGAACAGCGTCATGTCGACCTCGCCGGCCTGCAGCAGGCCGTGCAGCCGCTGCATGCGTTCGACGTCGTCGTCGCGGCACTCGGGCAGGCCGAGTTTCGCGGCGATGGTCTCGCGATCCAGCTGCGCGTACGTCGCCGCATACGCATCCAGTCCGGCCTGCAAGGGCGCGACATCGCCGAACAACGGCGCCAGTGCCTGCGCCAGACGTCCGAGATTCCAGTGCGCGACGCGCGGCTGCCAGCCGAAGCGGTAGCGGCGCCCCTGCGCGTCGGTGGTGTTGGGTGTCCAATCCGCGTCGTAGTCGTCGACCCAGCCGTAGGGACCGTAGTCGATCGTCAATCCGAGGATGGACATGTTGTCGGTATTCATCACGCCGTGCACGAAGCCGACGCGCATCCAGCCGGCGATCATCGCCGCCGTGCGCGTGCAGACCTCGGCGAACCAGTCGCCGTACAGGGCCTCGCCCTCGCCCGTCAGATGCGGGAAATCGCGGGCGATCGTGAAGTCCACCAGCTGCCGCAACAGCGTGGTATCGCCACGCGCGGACGGCAGCTCGAAGTGACCGAAGCGGATGAACGACGGCGCGACCCGGCACACGATCGCGCCCGGTTCGGGCGCGGCGTTGCCGTCATAGAACATGTCGCGGACCACGGCGTCGCCCGTACCCACCAGTGACAGCGCCCGCGTCGTCGGCACGCCCAGATGGTGCATGGCCTCGCTGCACAGGAATTCGCGAACAGACGATCGCAGCACTGCACGGCCGTCGGCGGTGCGCGAATACGGCGTCGGGCCAGCACCCTTGAGCTGCAGTTCCCAACGACGGCCGTCGGCGGCGACGCCCTCGCCCAGCGTGATCGCGCGGCCGTCGCCGAGCTGCCCGGCCCAGTGGCCGAACTGGTGACCGCCGTAATTCGAGGCGTACGGCGTCATGCCGGGCGTCAGCGCGTTGCCGCCGAACACCGCGGCGAACTCCGGTGACGCGACCGTGCCCGCATTGAAGCCGAGCGCATCCGCCACCTCCGCCGAGTACGCGAGCAGGCGGGGCGCTGCGACCGGCGTCGGCAGTACCGGCGACCACAACGCGCCCTCGACCTGCCGCCGTCGAGCGCCGGTTTCAGCATCACCCGGCAGCGAGCGGACGAAGCGGTTGTCGAACGTCAGCGCATGCGCGAGCGGCACGGACGCCGGGGCAGTCTCGGTCATCGCCCCAGCTCGAACGGGCCGCCTGCTTCCAGCGCCTGCTGATAGGCCGGCCGCGCATGGATGCGCTCGACGAAGCGGCGGATGTTCGGCCCGACGCGATCGGCGGCACGCACCACGGCCGCTTCCAGCGGAAAACTCATCTGGATGTCCGCCGCGGTGAAACGGTCGCTGGCGAACCACTGGTAGGCGCCGAGTTCGCGCTCGATGTACTGCAGATGCGTCGTCAGCTGCGGGCCGACGAAGCTCTGCATGGCCTTGTCGGCGATACCCCGGGCGATCGGCTTCACGAAGAACGGCATCGGCGCTGTGCGCAGGCGGCCGAACACCAGCGACAGCAGCAGCGGCGGCATCGCGGAGCCTTCGGCGTAGTGCAGCCACTGGCGATAGCGCAAGCGTTCGTCCTCGTCATCCGGGGCCGGCGACAGCGCGTGATCGGGATCGAAACGCTCGACCAGCGCCTCGATGATCGCGCCGGATTCGACCAGGCGACGCCCGTCCATCTCGACCACCGGCGACTTGCCCAGTGGATGCACGTCACGCAGCGCCTGCGGCGCCAGCATGGTCTTGGGATCGCGGGCGTAGCGCACCACTTCATAGGGCTGGCCGAGTTCTTCCAGCAGCCAGAGCACGCGCTGGGAGCGCGAGTTGTTCAGGTGGTGCACGCGGATCATGGGGGCAACTCGAAGCGGAATCCCGTCATGATGGGGGCGGTATCGCCCGGACCGAAGCGTTCGGGTGCACCCTCTTCCGCATCTGTTCCCGCAGGTGAACGCCAGCCATCGGCGCTGCGGAATCCCGACTCGCGCGACTGCGGCGTCGCGGGCCGCCCGCTACACTATGCGGTTCCCCGACCGGCTGCGCCGGCGCTAAGAGACCGAACCATGAGCGCCGAGTCGCCCATCACCGCTGCCGAGACCCCCAAGTTCACCGATCTCGCCCTGCCCGAGACCCTGCTGCGCGCACTGACCGCGGTCGGTTACGAGTCGCCGTCGCCGATCCAGGCCGCGACCATTCCGCCGCTGCTCGAAGGCCGCGATCTGCTGGGCCAGGCGCAGACCGGTACCGGCAAGACGGCCGCATTTGCCCTGCCCGTGCTGGCGCGCATCGATCCCGCGCAGCGCAAGCCGCAGGCGCTGGTACTCGCGCCGACGCGCGAACTGGCGATCCAGGTTGCCGAAGCCTTCCAGAAGTACGCGGCGTTCATGCCCGGCTTCCACGTGCTGCCGATCTACGGTGGTCAGGGCTACGCCCAGCAGCTGAGCGCGCTCAAGCGCGGCGTGCAGGTGATCGTCGGTACGCCCGGCCGCGTGATCGATCACCTCGAGCGCGGCTCGCTGGATCTGTCCGAGCTGCGCGCCCTGGTGCTCGACGAAGCCGACGAAATGCTGCGCATGGGCTTCATCGACGACGTCGAAGCCGTGCTGAAGAAGACGCCGGAAACGCGTCAGGTCGCGCTGTTCTCCGCGACGATGCCGAGCCAGATCAAGCGCATTGCCCAGACCTATCTGAAGAATCCCGTCGAGATCGCGATCAAAGCGACCACGACGACCGCCGCCAACATCCGCCAGCGCTACTGGATGGTCAGCGGCGTCAACAAGCTCGACGCGCTGACACGCATCCTCGAGGCGGAGCCCTTCGACGCGATGATCATCTTCGCGCGCACCAAGTTGGCGACCGAGGAACTGGCGCAGAAGCTGTCGGCGCGTGGCCTGTCGGCCGCGGCGATCAACGGCGATCTCGACCAGAAGCAGCGCGAGCGTGCGATCCAGAACCTCAAGGACGGCCGTCTCGACGTGCTGGTGGCGACCGACGTCGCCGCGCGCGGCCTGGACGTCGACCGCATCAGCCACGTGCTGAACTACGACATTCCCTACGACACCGAAAGCTACGTGCACCGCATCGGCCGCACCGGCCGCGCGGGTCGCAGTGGCGAGGCGATCCTGTTCGTGGCCCCGCGCGAGCGCGGCATGCTCGGCGCGATCGAACGTGCGACGCGGCAGAAGATCGATCAGATGCAGCTGCCGAGCGTCGATATCGTCAACGAAGCGCGTGTGGCGAAGTTCCTCGAGAAGATCACCACCGCGCTGGGCAGCAGCGAGCTGGGCATGTTCCGCGAGCTGATCGAACGCTACGAGCGCGAGCACAACGTGCCGGCGGCCGAAATCGCCGCTGCGCTGGCCAAGGTGGTCCAGGGCGACACGCCGCTGCTGCTGGAGCCGCCACGCAAGCCGGAGAAGCCTGCGTTCGAGCGCGAGTTCGTCGAGCGTCCGGGTGGCCGCGAGGCCTCGCGTACCGCGCGCGAACCGCGTGAAGCCCGCGAGCCGCGCGAAGCGCGTCCGCCGCGTCCCGACACCGGTCCGCGTGATCCGGACGTCGGCATGGAGACCTTCCGCATTGAAGTCGGTTACGTGCACGGCGTGCAGCCGGGCAACATCGTCGGCGCGATCGCCAACGAAGCGGATCTCGAGAGCAAGTTCATCGGCCGCATCGACATCCGCGACGACTACAGCCTGGTCGACCTGCCGGAAGGCATGCCGCGCGAACTGCTGGAGCACCTGAAGAAGGTCCGCGTCGGCGGCCAGCCGATCCGCATCCGCCGCGCCGAAGACGCCGACATGACCGCGGCCCCGCCGCGCGCCAAGCGCCCCTTCGGTGCGAAGCCGCCGGGTCACAAGCCGGGCGGTTTCAAGCCGGGCGGCCCGCGCAAGGGTCCGCCGCCGCGTCGCGATCCGCGCTGAGGCTTAGTGGAGCCGTCAGGGCGTGAGGTTGTAAGACGTCAGTAGAGCCGCTCGTCGCCCCAGCGAACGCTGGGGCCCATTTTGATCTTCCACGACGAAGCTCTACATCAAAATGGATCCCGGCGTGACCAGACATGCGTCTGTTGAAAGCCGCCGGGATGACGGTGCCCATTGGCCGGCGACGGCCGACTTGTCGAGGCGTCGGCTGGATTATCGAGTCCGGTAGGCGCGTCGCTCGAGCGTGCCCACTAGAATCGACCCATGTCCCGCATTCTTGTCTTCCAGCACGTCGCCGCCGAACCGCTGGGCACGCTCGATCCGCTGATCCGTCGGCGCGGGCATCGCATCCGTTTCGTCAATTTCGAACGCGAACCCGACGCGCAGCCGAGCGTGGATCGCTATCGTGGCCTCGTCGTGCTCGGCGGGCCGATGAATGTCGAGGAACGTGAGTCGCGTCCGCATCTGCTCACGGAGCTGCGTGCGATCGAACGCATGCTCGAACTCGGCCGGCCTGTACTCGGCATCTGTCTCGGCGCACAGCTGCTCGCGCATGTCCTCGGTGCACCGGTGCGGCGCATCGAACGACCGGAGATCGGCTGGTATCCGCTGCTGACGACGGAAGCGGGCCAGGCCGATCCCGTGCTCGCCCCGCTCGGCGCCGCGTCGCCGGTGTTCCAGTGGCACGGCCGGCATTTCGAAGTGCCGTCGACCGCGGTGCATCTCGCACGCACCGACAGCTGCGAGCAGCAGGCTTTCCGCTACGGCGACAACGCCTACGGCTTCCAGTTCCATCTGGAGATGGACCCGCCGTTGATCGAACGCTGGCTCGCCACGCCCGCCTACCGCGACGAACTTGCGTCGTCCGGTCTCCCGCACGACGACGCCGCGATCCGCGCACTGACGCAGACCCACATCGCCCCGATGCAGGCGCAGGCCGAAGCGGTGTTCAACAATTTTCTCGATCTCATCGGCCGTCCCGACCGGCGTTTCGTGTTGCCGTCGCGCGAGTTCGGCTGAGGCACAGGACGCGGAACCCGGACAGGGATTACCGGAGTTTGAGTTCCGGCATCGGCATGTCCGGCAGGCGCACTTCAGGCCCCAGCACATGGAACAGCTCGCCCAGCGTCGGCCAACCGAATATCGGCGCGAGCCACCAGTAGGCGGCGATCACGATCAGCACCGTGACGATCAGCCGCAGCACCACGCCGGCGACCTTGAAGGCCAGCCAGATGCCGAGAATCACGAGGACGAAGCCGAGCCAGGTCATGCGGGCACGCCATCGCGCAGCGGGCGCAGTTGCGGATCCAGCGCGACGCGGTCGTCGAAGACGAAGCAGCGTCCGTCGTAGCCGAATCCGCCGACCTGCTCGAAGTAGCCGAGGATGCCGCCATCGAGCTGCAGCACGTTGTCCATGCCATCGGCGCGCATCCACAGCGCGGCCTTCTCGCAGCGGATGCCGCCAGTGCAGAAACTCACGACCGTCGCATCGCGCAATGCCTCGCGATGCGGGGCCAGCGCGTCCGGCAGTTCGGTGAAGTTGTCGATCGGCAAGGTCAGCGCATCGGCGAACGTACCGAATCCGAACTCCTCGCGATTGCGCGTGTCGAGCAGCACGAGACGTTTGCCGGCATCGTCGTGGCCCTGCGCGATCCAGCGCGCCAGCGTCTCCGGCGCTACATCCGGCGCGCGCGCCGGTGCGCCGAGCGGCATCGCTTCGGGTTTGCGGAAGCTGATGATTTCCGGCTTGACCTTGACCTTGAGTCGCGCGAACGGCAGCGCGTCACTGCGGCTGCGCTTGACCTGCAGCGTCGCGAAGCGCGCATCGCCGCGCACGGTGTCGACCAGCGTGTCGATGGCTTCGATGCTGCCTGCGAGGAAGAGATTGATGCCCTCGGGCGCAACCAGCACCGTGCCGCGCAGCTCGCCCGCCTCGGCCAACGCGTGCAGCCACGCGGCGACGGCATCCGGATCGTCGAGGGCGACGAAGTGGTAGGCGGCGAGGTTGTCGATCATGGGCGCAATTGTAGCGGGGCCGGCAGCAGGCCTTTGCTTTGAAGCCTTCCCCCGCGTGCGGGGGAGGGTTGGGTGGGGGCGAACCTTCAGGTCAAGGCTCGCCACAAATACTCAAGGACTTCTCACGAAAAGGAGACGCGACGATCGGGGACTTCGCCCCCATCCCATCCTTCCCCCGCATGCGGGGAAGGAGCCGTCCTGTGCATGTAGCACCGCCTCGCGCAGAGACGGATCAACGCTCGTAGTTGTCCCGCACGAACCGGTCGAACAGCCGCACGCCATACGCCGACGCCCCTGCGGGCGTCGTCGACAGTTCGTTGCCGTCGCGCCAGGCCATGCCGGCGATATCGAGGTGCGCCCACGAACGACCGGCGTCGACGAATTCACCAATGAAGTGCGCCGCCGTGCCCGAGCCCGGGCGACCACCACCATTGCGCATGTCGGCGATCGGCGATTCCAGCAGCTTGCCGTAGCCCGGATGCATCGGCATGCGCCACACCGGCTCGCCGGCGGCCTCGCCCGCGCGCTCCAGCTGCGCGGCAAGCGCGTCGTCGCGGGTGAACAGGCCGGCATAGTCGTTGCCCAGCGCGGTGACGATGGCGCCGGTCAGCGTGGCGATATCGACGATCACGCGCGGATTGTCCTGGCGCTGCACGTACCAGAGCGCGTCGACCAGCACCATGCGGCCCTCGGCGTCGGTGCTGATGACTTCGTACGTCTTGCCGGCCGCAGTGCGGATCACGTCGCCCGGGCGCGTGGCGGAACCCGACGGCATGTTCTCGGCCAGCGCCGAGACCGCCACCGCGTTGACCTTGGCGTTGCGGCCGGCGAGCGCGAGCACGGCACCGGTCGCGCTCGCAGCGCCGGTCATGTCGTACTTCATGCGCCACATGTTCTCGCTGGGCTTGATCGAGATACCGCCCGAATCAAAGGTGATGCCCTTGCCGACGAACGCGATCGGCGCTTCACCGCGCGTGCCACCGGTGTAGCGCACGACCAGCATCCGCGGCGGACGCACACTGCCCTGCCCCACGGCGAGCAGACTGCCCATGCCGAGACGTTCCATCGCCGGCACGTCCAGCACTTCGATGCTCACGTTCGGCTTGCCTGCGAACGCTTCGCGCGTGCGGGCCACGAACTCTTCCGGTCCGAGCGCATTGGCCGGCTCGGTGACCAGATCACGCGCGAACTTCACGCCGGCTGCGACCGCCTTCCAGTCCTCGTTCCAGGCACTGGCGGCGCCAGCGCCCGCCGGACTGCGCACGACCAGCGTGCCGGTGCCGGCCGCATCGTCCGGTTTGCCAGTGGTGCGGTACTGGTCGAAGCGGTATTCGCCCAGCGCGGCGCCGAATGCAAGCTGCGCTGCGGCGTCGGCTTCGGCGCCTTCCCACAGCACGTCGACCTGCGGCGCCTTGCTGCGCGCGGCGAAGCGGCCGATCAATCCGCCGACATCTTCGATACGACGCGCATCGGGCGTGCCACTGCCGGTGCCGACCAGCAGCACGCGATCGAACCCGGCGATGCCCGGCAGATCCAGCTGGCTGTCGGCCTTGCCGCTGAAACCCGCCGCGGTGATTGCACGCGTCAACGCGCCCTGGCTGCCCGCATCGATACGCGCGAACGCACCGTCGCGTGCGCCACCGTCCGCCAGTTCCGGCACTGCCAGCACCAGCGTGCCGCTGGCGGGGGCTTCGGCAGCCTCGAAGCGGATCTCGCGCTGTGCGGCGGCAGGCAGCGCGGCCAATGCGACGATCAGGACGATCGGCGCGGCGAACAGGGTGTGCAAGGGCGTGCGGCGTGAGCGCATGGAATCTCCGGGCAATGGCTGGGGTCTACCGCGCATGGACGCGGGCAACCGTCGACCTTAGCAAGCGACACACGGTCCAGGCCATGCCGATGGTCATGCGCGCGCCGCGATTCGCCTGTTCATCGTGGTCCCTTCACCACGTGCAGTGCATGTAGAGCCGCACGGGTCATGCGTTCGTCGACTCTGCGAAAAAACCGCGTGCGTGCGACGACAAGAAACTCGATATCGCGATCGCTTCAACGGCGAAGCGCGATCACGGGACGGCTAAGCCTTCAACGCACCGTCTTTCGCGAGATGGCTGCTCGCCCACATGTTGTCGACGAGATTCGGATAGCGGCGACCGGCTTCATCGGCCCGCTGACGGGCGCGGTCCTTTTGCGCGTCGCTCAAAGGCTCACGCGCGGCGCGCGGTTTCGGATTCGGCCGCGTCCACGGCTTCGTCTTCGGCTTGGGATGCGAGCGATCTTTCGGCGTGGTCATGGGCTCGACTCTGGTTGCCCGCCCCCGCCCGGCGACATGACGCCGGCGCGAGCGGTAACGGACAGGCACGCAGTCTCGCGTGCCGATCGTTGCCGCGAAGTGATGCAGGCGCAGACAGCCAGCGCGACTCAGCGCGACAGCATGTAACCGGGCACTGCCATCAGGCCGATCAGGAACACGATCGCGATCACGATCAGCACGACGCGCTTGGGATCGTTGCGCACGATGTCAGCGAAGGTTTCGGCGGTGCCGTCACGCTCGGCCTGCGACTGCACGGATTTCGCCTGCGCCTGTCGTTCCTTCTGGTACTCGGCCATCAACGCTTTCGCGCGCGGCAGATCGTCGTTCTCACGCAGCCAGATCCCGCCCAGCGAGATGCCGAACGGGCTCGGGCGGGTCTGGTACCAGGGAATGCCGGCCTCGTCGAGAAACGCGCAGACATCGGCGGCTTCATCGTCGGGCACGTAACGCAGATTGAGCAGCATTTTCGCCATGCGGCCATGATACCGGCACGGCGCCGCGCGGGCGCGTCAGCGTTTGGTCGTCACCGCGCGGCGCAGGTTGTGCCGGGCCTGCGCGTCGAGCCGCGCGTGGAAGCCGTCGTCGAGATAGATGCGCGGCCGGGCCAGCAGGGATTTCAGGAAACGCCGCCGGTTCACCGCATACAGCCACCGTGGCACGTGGCGGTATTCGGCGGCGATGCCGCGGTCGTAGGCATCGAACGCGACATCGTCGGCAGCGAGGATCGCCATGTCGCAATCGAGAAAACGGCGTGCGTCATCGGCATGCGGATCGTCGGCGAAATCGTCCGCCGACAGTTGGCCATGACGCGCGGTCAGACGGATGAGGTCGGCGACGCGCCCGGCGTCGATGCCGGCATCGGGCAGCCAGCAGGCAATGGACTCGACCGCGAGTTCCGCCGAACGCGCTTCGTTGTCGCCCGCGCGCGCGTCGTAGATCGCATCGTGATAGAGGATCGCCAGCCGCACTTCGACCGGCTGCGCCCAGCCGTCGCGCGCCGCGACCTCGTCGAAATGCCGCAGCAGGGTCTCGACGTGACCGAGGTTGTGATACGCCCGCGGCGGCGTAGCGTAGGCGGATTCGAGCGCGGCCTGCATCTCTGGCGGCAGCGGAAACACAGTGCTTTCTGGATTCGACATGACTTACCCCGCCTGCCAGGGACGCACGACCAGCAGCGCGCCGATGCCGACCAGCACGGCGCCAGCCAGTCGCACCGCATCGACGGGTCGCGGCTGCGACAGCACGCCGTAATGATCGAGCAGCAGCGAGCCGACCAGTTGTCCGGCGACGATCAGGCAGATCATGCCGGCCGCGCCGAGCCGCGGCACCAGCAGCGTGCCGCAGAACACGAACACCGCACCGATCAGTCCACCGCACCAGAGCCAGGGCGGCAACGTGGCCAGCGTGCGCATCGACGGCAACTGCGTGCGCGTGACCAGCAACACGAGGCCGAGTGCGAATGTGCCGACCGCAAACGAAAGGAACGACGCGAACAGCGCGCCCTCGGTCAAAGCACCGACGCGCGCGTTGAGCAGCGCCTGCAACGGCAGCAGCATGCCCACCAGAACGGCGACGACGATGCTCAGCAGCAGCCAGTGATGCATGCGCGACTCCGCGGCGAAAGACGCGCCAGTCTAGCGCCCGGCCGGCACATCACCCGGCGCGTCATCGCGCGGCAGCGTCCACAGCGCGATGAAACTCAGCACCGCCGCGCCGGCGAGATACCAACCCACTGATGCGAGCCCATGCCGCTCGCCCAGCCAGGTCGCGATGTACGGCGCCAGCGATGCACCGAAGATGCCAGCCAGATTGAACGCCAGCGACGCGCCGGTATAGCGCACCGCAGTCGGGAATTGCTCGGCCAGCAGCGTGCCGACCGGGCCGTAGGTCAGGCCCATGAGTCCAAGCCCGATCATCAGGAAGGCAAGCGTCGCAATGTGGCTGTCGGCGACGAACAGCGGCGCGAAGCACAGGCCGAACACCACGATGCCGGCGCTGGCGATCAGCATCGCGCGGCGGCGGCCGAAGCGGTCGGCATACAGCGCGGAGATCGGGATCGTCGCCGCGAAACAGACCACGCCGGCGAGTTGCAGCATCAGGAAATGCTCGCGGGAATAGCCGAGCTGCGAGGTGCCCCAGCTCAGCGCGAACACCGTCATCAGATAGAACAGCACGAAGGTCGCCAATGCGAGCATCGTGCCGGCGACGACGCCGCGCCACTGGTTGACCAGTACTTCCTGCATCGGCAGGCGCACGCGCGCGCCCTTGTCGAGCACCTTCTGGAAATCCGGTGTTTCGGTGATGCGCAGGCGCACCCAGAGGCCAACGAGCACCAGCACCGCGCTGGCCAGGAACGGAATGCGCCAGCCCCAGGCGAAGAACGCGTCGTCGCTCATCACCTCGGTCAGCACGAGGAAGATCGCCGTCGACAGGAAGAACCCGAGCGGCGCACCGAGCTGCGGAAACATGCCGTACCAGGCCCGTTTGCCGGGCGGCGCGTTCTCGGTGGCCAGCAGCACTGCCCCGCCCCACTCGCCGCCCAGGCCCAGGCCCTGTCCGAACCGGCACAGCGCGAGCAGCAGCGGCGCGGCGACACCGATCTGCGCATAGGTCGGCAGCAGGCCGATGACGACCGTCGAGATGCCCATCGTCAGCAGCGCCGCAACCAGCGTCGCCTTGCGGCCGACGCGATCGCCGTAATGGCCGAACACCGCCGAGCCGATGGGACGTGCGAAGAACGCAAGCGCGAATGTCGCCAGTGACTGGAGCGTGGCCGATGCGGGATCGGCCGACGGGAAGAACAGCTTCGGGAACACCAGCACCGCGGCGGTCGCGTAGATGTAGAAATCGAAGAATTCGATCGTCGTGCCGATCAGGCTGGCGAACAGCACACGGCCCTTGGCGGGCGCGGTGGCGGCAGGTGCGGTCATCGGAATGCGCGAAACGGGGGAACTTCGATTCTGCCAGTCGGGCAGCGGTTCCTCGACCGTTGCGTGCGCAACCTGTCGGATTTACCAACTGTCGCCCAATCTTTGAGGCGCGCGAATTCCAGCGCCATAGCGCGGGCAGGCCCGACCCGCTGGCAAGAGAAAAGACGAAAAAAGGGCCGGTCATCGACCGGCCCTTCGAGTCACACCAGAACGTGCAGCTGGATCAGTGCGCGTTCTTCATCGCGAGCTTGCGGGTGCGCATCACGTCGTGACAGGCACGCACTTCCGGCAGCAGACGGACGACGACGTCGCGGGCGGCCGGCGGTGTGTCGGCGTCGCGAGACGCTTCATCGAACGCTTCGAGCAGACGGTCTTCGGACTCTTCGAGTTCGGCAACGTAGCCGTATTCCTTGTCGCCCAGCGTCGCACGGACCTTGCCGTACATCTGCTGCATGCTGCCGACGAAGGTGCCGGAATCTTCCGGCTTGCCACCCGCGGCCTGCACGGCGGCGCTGAGCTCGCTGACGATCTGCGACTTGGTGGTCGCGATGCGTGCGAACAGCGTCTTCAGCTCGGCGTCGTCGACCTTCTGCGCGGCTTCTTCGTAGAAGTCCTTGCCGTCACGGGCAATGGCGATCAGGTCGTTGAGGGTGTGCGCGGTCTTGTTGGACATTGAGGTTCTCCATTCGGGGGAATCAGGGGACGGCGTATCGCTGCCGCATCGTCCGTGCGCCTGCCGGACAAAGCCGGTGTCACGGTGCATAACCGGGAGTGCCGTGGCGCGGATCGATGGGACGCAAGGTATCGATCGAACGGGGAAAGAGGCGTGACGCGCGGGCGACGGTGGCGTGAATGCAGGGCGTGTTCAGCGCGCTCAAGCCGCTGATGCTGAATGCTCCACGTCGCGTGAGATGACAGCCATCAGGCGCTTTCGCGGGAAAGCTCGGCCGATGCATTCGCATACAAGTTCTCGATCGATGACGATTTTTTCGATGCGCTCTATCCGTTCTACAGGCCCCGGGATCTGAAGATCAGAATGGGTCGCGACTTGACCAGACGTGCGTCTGTTGAAAGCCGTTGGGATGACAGGTCTGGCGTTCGCGGGCTACCAAGCTGGCGAACAAAAAAGCCGCGCCGGAGACCGGCGCGGCTTCGTGACCTTCGATGCGATTGGAACTCAGCGCTTGGCGCCCTGCTCCGGCAATGCGTAGTCGATCTCGTACTCGGGCGGCTCGCCGCCCGGGCCTTTGAGATAATGCGTCATCCACTGCATCAGACGCAGCGAATAGTCGTAGCGCGACGCGCCGCGGCTGTTGCCGTGGCCTTCGCCGGGATACAGCACCAGCCGCACCGGCGCCTGCCCGGCCAGCTGCAGGTAGCGGTACATCATGTAGGACTGCATCACCGGCACGCGCGGATCGGCTTCGCCGTGCAGGATCAGCGTCGGCGTGCGCGACTTCTGCGCATGCGTGATCGGGCTGGTCTGACGGTACATCTCCGGGCTTTCCCACGGCCAGGTCTGCATGTGCACGTTGTACTGCTCGTACGGGATGTCGCCGGTCGTGACCAGACTCGCCTGGTCGGAAATGCCGACGAACATCACCGAGGCCGCGAAGCGCTCGCTGTAGTAGGTGGCGCCCCAGGCACTGGCGTAGCCACCGTAGGAACCGCCGGTGATGCCGACCTTGTCACGGTCCACAAGACCGGTCTCGACCAGATGATTGACACCATCGACGACGTCGTCGAACTCTTCCATGCCCGGACGGCCATGACCGAGCTTGGAAAACGCGACACCACGGCCGGTGCTCGAGCGGTAGTTCGGGAAGAACGACGCGAAGCCCTGCGCGGCCGCGACCTGCGCCGGCTGCGAATACGCGTTGAGCCACGCGTTGGAGAAATGCGACTCCGGACCGCCGTGCACGACCAGGATCAACGGCACGCGCGCGTTGCCGCGGCGCTCCAGCGGATGCACCAGCAGGCCTTCGAGTTCGAGCCCGTCACGCGCGGTGTAGCGCACGACTTCCTGACGCGCGAGACGCACATCCTTGAGCCACGGATTGCTGTCGGTCAGCCGGCGCGCTTCGCTCGCGCCCGAAGCCAGATGGAACACTTCGGACGGATGCGTGGGATCGCTGCCGACCAGGGCGATGTCGCCGCGCGGCGACAGGCTCAGGCCCATGTGCACCGGGCCGCCTGCAGCCAGCACCGTGCGCGGATTGCCGCCATCGACCTGGATCTCGCCGATCCGGCTCTGCACGCCTTCATGGCTGAGGAACACCAGGGTCGTCGCGTCGCGCCAGGCGACACCGCGCACGTGGCCTTCGAGGCCGGGCAGCAGGTCGCGCTGCGAACCGCCGTCGCGACCGACCACGGTAAGGCGGCCTTCGCTGGGATCGTTCTTGTCTTCGGCGGAAATGATCGCCAGATGCGCGCCGTCCGGGCTCCAGGCCAGGTCGCCGAGCTTGCCGGGATTGTCGACGCGGCCGAGTTCGCGGCCTTCGACCGAATAGATGCGCACGCGCGCCTCGACCATGGTGTCGTCGGTCAGCTGGCGCGGTGTGACCACAACGGCCAGACGATCGCCGGCAGGGCTCCACCGCACCGCCTGCACGCTGCCTTCGATGGCGATACGACGCGGCTCGGCCTCGCTGCCGAGCTCGGCGATCCACAGTTCGACCGGGCGCCAGTCTTCCTCGTAGACCTTCTGCGAGAAGCCCTTGTCGCGCAGCGCCTTGCGCGCGTCGCTCTCGCGCTGCGCCGACAGCACCGCGGCGCGTTGGCCATCCGGCGACAGGTCGTAGCTGGAGATGTCGCCAGCGAGCTTCGCCACGCGGGTTGACTCGCCGCCGCGCAGCGGAATCGTGTACAGGCCGCGGGTCTCGTCACCTTCGCGCTTGGACAGATACGCCACGCGCTGGCCATCGGGCAGCCAGCGCGGCGATGCCACATCGACCTTGCCGGTGATGAAGCCGCGACTATTGTTGTTGCGGTCGACGACGTGCAACTCGGTCCGCGCCGGACCATCGGGATCGACGCCGAGCGTGCGCGGCATCGACAGGATGTACGCGACTTCCTGACCATCGGGGCTGATCTGCGCCTGGGTGACGGCGCGCGTCTGCGCGACCTGTTCGAGCGTCATCCCGCCCGTCTTCGTGGCCGCGCCCGCGAGCGGCGCGCCGGTTGCCAGCACGAGCGCGCAGGCTAGAGTCCAGATCCATCGTTGCATTCGGTGTTCCCCGTGAACGGTTGCAGTCGACCGGCGACTTTGCAGGGGAATGGACCGGGGTGCAATGTCGCGGCGGGCACCCGCCAGTGTCAGCCGCGCCTGACGTTGGTGTCCGCATCCCGTCATCCCGGCGAAAGCCGGGATCCAGTGACTTCGAGGCGATGTAGCCGAGGGTTACTGACCTGGAGCGGTACCGCACGGTGCCGGGTACGCGGCACGTCGCTGGATCCCGGCTTTCGCCGGGACGACGGTTTTTTTGCTCCGGGTATGGTCTACCGCCCCCTCACCGTCCGATGCCGCACCATCCGCACCGCGATCCGCGGGAACACTTCTGGCAACAACGACCGCACCGAAATCGGCACGCGCGTCGTCAGTGCTTCGGCGTCGAGCGCCGGCAACGCACCCCGCCACGCGAATGCGACGCGATTGCTCATCTTCGGTTCGTCGACGACCAGCACGTGATCGGCACCGAACGCAGCGCGCAGTTTCTCCAGGTGCGTTTCAGGATCGCGCACGTAGAGGTTGCAGGCCATGACGCCGGATGCAGTCAGCGCATCGCGACAGGCGTCGTAGAACGCCTGCGTGGACAATTCCGCAGGAATGCCGTGTTCGTCGTAGCCGTCGACCAGCAGCACATCGAACTGGCCGCGGCGCTCCATAACGAAACGCACGCCGTCATCGACGACCACCGACAGCCGCGCATCGTCGTCCGGAATACCGAACGCGCCGCGCAAGGCGACCACATGCGGATTGTTCTCGACCGCTTCGATACGTGTGCCCGCCAGCTGCCGGTACGCGAACTTCGCCTGCGAGCCGCCACCGAGGCCGACCATGCCGAGCACCGCAGGCGCCGGTTGCCACAGCAGTGCGGCAAACATCGTGCGGGTGTAGTCGATCAGCAGACGGTCGGGATCGTTGCCGACCATGCGGCTCTGCGTCTGCCGGCGCACGAATTGCAACGACACGAATCCCTCGTGCTCGCGCACGTAGGGCTTGCGTGGGCCGGAGCCGCCGCCGCGCAAACGGTCCATCCAGCGACCCAGCAGGCCGCGTTCCTTCGTGTCCGTCATCGTGCTCAGCGGTTCGACCAGCCGTGCGGCACATGGCCGGCGGCGACGTGCGGGCGCGCGGAATCGATGTTGTGCTGCGAATCGTCGAAGAAGATGTCGGCGCCGAATGCGTCGAGGAACGGGCCCTTCGGCCGTCCGCCGAGGAACAGCGCTTCGTCCAGACGCACGCCCCAGGCGCGCAGCGTACGGATCACGCGTTCGTGCGCGGGCGCCGAGCGTGCAGTGACCAGCGCGGTACGGATCGGTGCGTCCTTGCCGGCCGGATACGCGGCCTGCAGGTCGTGCAGCGCGGCCAGGAAACCGCGAAACGGGCCGCCGGTCATCTCCTCGCGCGCGCGGTCACGCTCGTGCTTGTGGAATGCGTCGAGCCCGCTCTCCTGCGACAGGCGCTCACCCTCGTCGCCGAAGATCACTGCGTCGCCGTCAAACGCGATCCGCAACTGGTCGTTGCGATGCGCCGGTGCGCGCGCCGGGATGATCGTCGCGGCAGCGATGCCGTTCTCCAGTGCGCGCCGCACCGAGTCCGGATTCGCCGACAGGAACAGCTGGGTGCCGAATGGCTTGATGTAGGGCCAGGTCGGCTCGCCGGAGGTGAAGGTCGCGCGGGTGATGCCCAGGTTGTGATGCTGGATCGAGTTGAAGATGCGCAGTCCACTGTCGGCGGAGTTGCGCGACAGCAGGATCACCTCGACGTGCGGCGCATCGGGCGGCGCGTCGATGTTCAAGGCCAGCAGCTTGCGCACCAGCGGGAACGCGATGCCGGGCTCGAGGACATCGTCCTCGTGGGCACGCTGGTGCTCGGCATAGGCCTCGATGCCTTCGGACTCGAACACCGCATGGCTGTCCTCGAGATCGAACAGGGCGCGCGTGGTGATCGCGACGGTGAGCGTGGGAACGGACAGATCGGGCATGGCGGATCGCAGGTCGATGAGGGCGGCGGCGTCCGGCGAGGCATCGACGGCGCGTAGACCGTGAAGCGACCGGAACGGCCTGCGCGAATTATGCGCGATCCCGGCATACGGGCCCCTGACCAACGGCACTGGGCCGCATCCACGCGCAGGCGCAGCGTGGGTCGCAGTCCGCGCCACGAGGAATACGCCATGTCCCTGGTCCGCCTGTGTGCCCTCGCCCTGATTGCGTTGCCGCTGTATGCGGGCGCCGTTCCGCCGGATGATGATCCCAACGCGGAAGCACGCGGCATCGTCGGCGAGCTGCAGCGCATCGTCGCGCCGACCGGCGTGCAGGAAACGCACACCGTGCGGATCGGCGGCATCGACCAGGTGATCACGGTGCGCGGCATGGATCGCACGAATCCGATCCTGCTCTACGTCCACGGTGGACCCGCTGCGCCGATGATGCCGGCTTCGTGGACCTTCCAGAAGCCGTGGGAGGACTACTTCACTGTCGTGCAGTGGGACCAGCGCGCTGCCGGGCGCACGCTGCGGGCGAATGATGCGGATGCGGTCGCGCCGACGATCGCGATCGACCGCTACGTCGGTGACGCGATCGAACTCATCGACTGGCTGCGCACCACATACGGCAAGCGCAAGGTGATCCTGGTCGGCCACAGCTGGGGCAGCGTGATCGGCATGCGCGTGCTGGCGGAAAAACCCGAATGGCTGCACGCCTATGTCGGCATCGGCCAGATCATCCATCCCTGGACCGACGAGACCATCGGCTACGCGCATGCGCTCGACGCCGCGCGCCGCGAGGACAACGACACCGCGGTGCGCGAACTCGAAGCGCTGGCGCCCTACCCCGGCACCGATCTACGCAACGGTCGCATCGACGCCCAGCGCAAATGGGTCATCCATTACGGCGGCCACAGCGCATACCGCGACAATTCCGACTACTACTTCCGCGCGCAGCGGCTGTCGCCCGATTACACGCCCGACGACCGCCGCGCGATTGCTGCCGGCAGCGCGCTCACACTCGACCGCATTCTCGGCCAATGGCGCAGCGTCGATTTCCGCGGCCTGCGCCGCGTGCAGGCGCCGGTGGTGATGCTGCTCGGCCGACACGACTTCACCACGCCCTCGCAGCCGGTCGCCGACTGGATCGCCGCCGTGGATGCACCGTTCAAGCATGCGACGTGGTTCGAACACTCGGCGCATTTCGCACCGATCGAGGAGCCGGGTCGCACCCTGATGACGCTGGTGCAACGCGTGCGCCCGCTCGCGGTGGCTGCAGGCGACGGCAAAGCGCTGGTCGACTGACGCCGCTCAGACCACGAACTGCTCGCTGAGGATGCGTTCTTCGAGATTGTGTTCGGCGTCGAACAGCAGGGTCACGGTGCGCTCACGGGATTCACGGATCGTGACCTCGACGACATCGCGCACTTCGTGCGAATCGGCGGTCACGCTGACCGGGCGCTTGTAGGGATCGAGCACGCGGAAGCGCACTTCGGTCTCCGCGCGCAGGATCGCGCCACGCCAGCGACGCGGGCGGAACGGTGCGATCGGCGTCAATGCGACGACGCCTGCGCCGAGCGGCAGGATCGGTCCGTGCGCGGAGAAGTTGTAGGCGGTACTGCCGGCCGCGGTCGACAGGATCACGCCATCGGCGACGAGTTCCTCGAGGCGGGTCACGCCGTTGAGATCGATCTGCAGATGCGCGGCCTGGCGCGTCTGCCGCAGCAGTGCGACCTCGTTGTAGGCGAGCGAGGTGACCGTCGCGCCCGACTCGGTCTCGGTGCGCATTTCCAGCGGACGCAGCACGGCGGGCTCGGCCGCCGCGATGCGCGCCAACAGATCGGAGCCCGACGCGGGATCGTCCTGCCGGTAGTGATTCATCAGAAAACCGACGGTCCCCAGCTTCATGCCGTAGACCGGTTTGCCGAGCTGTCCATGGCGATGCAGCGTTTGCAGCATGAAGCCGTCCCCGCCGAGCGGGACCAGCACGTCGGCAGCTTCGGGTTCGCACTGCCCGTGCAGGCCCGTCAGCACCGACAGGGCGCGTTGCGCCTCGTCGGCCTGGCTGGCAATGAAAGCGATACGGGGCGTTGCGGTCATCGGCGGGCCGGTGCGTGAACGTCGGCGCGCAGCTTAGCGCAGGCGCTGTATCGGGATGTCGCGTATCCGGCAACCCCCATCCGATCCCACTCGGCATGCGAGCGGGATCGGCGTGGCGGATGCCCGCCTGCGGAACGCAGCGTCAGCTGCGCTGCACCAGCTGCGACACGCGCTGCACGGCGACAGAGGCGGTCGGATAGTCCAGCGACTTCTGAACGGCGAGTTCGCCGAGCATCGCCAACGTGAAGCGCAACGCAGAATCGTCGCGCTCCAGCCACGCCTGCACCTTGGCCTCCGGCGTCGCGCCCGGCATCGACAGCACCTGCGACACGAGGGCGCGGTGCTGCTGGCCGAGTTCCTCGCGCAGCACGCCACGTGCGACCGCATGCCAACGACCGTCGACTTCCAGCGCATCGATCTGCGCGGTGAGCCACGGCAGGTTCAAGGCCTCGCCGAGACGGAAATGCAGACGCGCCACGTCGACCGGCTTCTGCTTGCGCTCGCTCGCGACTTCGATGATGTCCCAGGCCGCTTCGAGATACGGCAGCGCCGCCAGCTCGATCGCGAGCGACTTCGGCACGCCCTTCTCGATCCACGCCTGCAGGCTGGCATCGTGTTCGGCGCGCTGGCCTTCGGCGATGATCTTGCTGCCGTCGCGGATCGCGTGGAACCCGTCGTGGTAGCGGTCGACCGCCGTGGTGATGTCCGGCAGTGCACCAGGACGCGCCAGCAGCCAGCGGGTGAACGCACGCTGCAGATTCCAGATCACCTGCAGCGCATCGACCTGCACCGACTCCGGCACCTGGCCGTCGAGCGCATCGATCTGACCCCACAGCGCACGCGCCTCGATCGTTTCGCGGGTGATCGTGAACGCCTTGGCGACTTCGCCCGGACCGCGGCCGCTGTCTTCCTGCATGCGCAGCAGGAAGGTCGCGCCCATGCGGTTGATCATGGTGTTGGTCACCGCAGTCGCGATGATCTCGCGCTTCAGGCGATGGCCTTCCATCAGCTCGGCGTACTTCTTCTGCAGCGGCTGCGGGAAGTAGCGCTGCAGCTCGCGCGAGAGGTACGGATCTTCCGGAATATCGGAGTCGAGCATCTGGTCGAACGCGACCAGCTTCGAGTACGACAGCAGCACCGACAGTTCCGGACGCGTCAGGCCCAGGCCCTTGGTTTTGCGCTCGGAAATCTCGGCATCCGACGGCAGGAATTCGATCTGGCGATCGAGCAGACCCTGCGCTTCCAGCGTGCGGATGAAGTGGCGCTTGGAGCCCAAGCGCGACACGCTCATGCGCTCCATCAGGCTCAGCGCCTGGTTCTGACGGTAGTTGTCCCACAGCACCAGACCCGCGACCTCGTCGGTCATCGACGCCAGCAGCTTATTGCGCGCCGGCAGCTTCATGCTGCCGTCCTGCACCAGTGCATTGAGCAGGATCTTGATGTTGACCTCGTGGTCGGACGTGTCCACGCCGGCCGAGTTGTCGATGAAGTCGGTGTTGAGCAGCACGCCGTGGAGGGCGGCCTCGATGCGGCCGAGCTGGGTCAGGCCCAGGTTGCCGCCCTCGCCCACCACCTTGCAGCGCAGGTCGCGGCCGTCGACGCGCAACGGATTGTTGGCGCGGTCGCCGACGTCGGCATGCGTCTCGCTGGAGGACTTCACGTAGGTGCCGATGCCGCCGTTCCACAGCAGATCGACCGGCGCACGCAGGATCGCCGACATCAGTTCGTTCGGGCTGATCGACGTCGCATCGCCCTCGATGCCCAGCGCTTCGCGCGCTTCGGCCGACAGCGGAATCGACTTCGCGCTGCGCGGCCACACGCCGCCACCCTTGGCGATCAGGCTCTTGTCGTAGTCCTCCCAGCTCGAACGCGGAATGGCGAACATGCGCTGGCGCTCGACGAAGGAGCGCGCAGCGTCCGGATTGGGATCGATGAAGATGTGGCGGTGATCGAACGCAGCGACCAGGCGGATGTGCTCGCTCAGCAGCATGCCGTTGCCGAACACGTCGCCGGACATGTCGCCGACACCCACGGTGGTGAAGTCTTCGGTCTGCGAATTGCGGTTCATCGCGCGGAAGTGGCGTTTGACCGACTCCCAGGCGCCGCGCGCGGTGATGCCCATGCCCTTGTGGTCGTAGCCGACCGAGCCGCCGGACGCGAACGCGTCGTCGAGCCAGAAGCCGTGCTCGCGGGCGATGCCGTTGGCGGTGTCGGAGAACGTCGCGGTGCCCTTGTCGGCGGCGACGACGAGATAGGGATCGTTCTCGTCGTGACGCACTACGTCGTTCGGCGGCACGATCTCGCCTTCCACGATGTTGTCGGTGATCTGCAGCAGGCCGTTGATGAACAGCGTGTAGCAGGCAACGCCTTCGGCGAACTGCGCGTCGCGGTCGCCGCCGACCGGCGGACGCTTGACGATGAAGCCGCCCTTCGAGCCGACCGGCACGATGACCGTGTTCTTGACCATCTGCGCCTTGACCAGACCCAGCACTTCGGTGCGGAAGTCCTCGCGGCGGTCCGACCAGCGCAGGCCGCCACGCGCGACAGGGCCGAAGCGCAGGTGGATACCTTCCACGCGCGGGCCGTAAACGAAGATCTCGCGATACGGGCGCGGCTTCGGCAGCTCGGGCACGCGCGCCGAATCGAACTTGAAGCTGATCGTGTCGAGCAGGCCGCCGTCGCGGTTCTTCTGGTAGTAGCTGGTGCGCAGCGTCGCGTCGACGACGGCGAGATAGCTGCGCAGGATGCGGTCCTCGTCGAGGCTGGACACGCGATCGAGCAGGCCCTTCAGCGCGGCACGCGATGCTTCGTACTGCGTGTCGCGGTCGCTGCCACGGGCATCGAGCAGCGGCTGCAGCGTCGTGAGTGTCGCCTCGTCGTTGCCGGTCAACGCCTGCAGCTGGGCGGCGAAGGCCTCGCGGCCGGCATCGATCTGCGCACGGCTCTCGGTGCCGGTTGCCGGATCGAAGCGCGATTCGAAGACTTCGACCAGCAGACGCGCGAGCAGCGGATAGCGGGCGAGCGTGTCTTCGACATAGGCCTGCGAGAACGGCACGCCGACCTGCAGCAGGTACTTGCAGTAGCCGCGCAGCATCGCGATCTGGCGCCAGTCGAGATCGGCGCCCAGCACGAGACGGTTGAAGCCGTCGTTCTCGGCATCGCCGCGCCACACGCGGTCGAAGGCCTCGGTGAAGGCCTGCGCGCGGGCGTCGACGTCGATCGCGCCGGTGGTGGCCTCGACGTAGAAGTCCTGCAGGAACAGCGTGGTGCCGTCGACCTCGATGCGGTTGGGATGCTCGGCGATCACGCGCAGGCCGAGGTTTTCCATCACCGGCAGCACGTCCGACAGCGGGATGTGCGCATCACGGCGATAGAGCTTGAAGTGCAGCACCGACTCGCCGGTGGTCGGCAGCGGCTGGGTGTAGAAGCTCAGCTGCAGCGATTCGGACTCGGCGGTCGCGGCCAGCTTCTCGACGTCGGTCGCGGCCGCAGCGGGCGATGCGAACTCGATGTAGGCCGGTGAAAGCGCACGACCGAATCGGCCTGCGAGGCGCAGGCCCTCAGCCTCGCCGTGACGACGCACGAGTTCATCGCGCAGATCGTCCTGCCAGTTGCGCACGATGGCCTGCAGCGCCTGCTCCAGCGCGCCCTGGTCGATATCCGCGGCGACGCCGGCGCGCGGACGCACGATCAGATGCAGCTGCGCCAGCGGCGATTCGCCGAGCACGACGCTCGCGTCCACGTGATCGGCCTGCATGACTTCACGCAGCAGCTGCTCGATGCGGCGACGCACGTCGGTGTTGAAACGGTCGCGCGGAATGTAGACCAGGACCGAATAGAAGCGGCCGTAGCGGTCCTTGCGCAGGAACAGTCGGCTGCGCACGCGCTCCTGCAGGCCGAGGATGCCGGTGCCGAGGCGGAACAGTTCGTCGGGCGTCGACTGGAACAGCTCGTCGCGCGGCAGTGTCTCGAGCAGATGCTTGAGCGCCTTGCCGCTGTGGCCGGTCGGCTTGAGGCCGGATTCGGTCATCACATGCTCGAAGCGCTCGCGCACCAGCGGGATGTCCCACGGGCGGCGCGTGTACGCGCTCGACGTGTACAGGCCGAGGAAGCGCTGCTCGCTGACGACATTGCCGGCATCGTCGTAACCGAGGATGCCGATGTAATCCATATAGCCGGGACGGTGCACGGTGGAACGCGCACTGGTCTTGGTCAGGATCAGCGCGTCGATCAGGCCTTCGCGGCGCAATGCATCGGCGCCCAGCTCGCTGATCGGACGCGACTTCACCGCGCCGGGCGTGCGCAGCAGGCCCATGCCGCTGTCGGGCACGGCTTCGAGACGCGCGTCGTCGCCCTTGCGGCGGACCTTGTAGGCGCGATAGCCGAAGAACGTGAAGTGGTCGCTCGCGGCCCAGCGCAGGAATTCCTGGGCTTCCTCGCGGCCAGACTCGGAGACCGGAATCTTCTGCGAGTCCAGGTCCGTCGCCATCTGCAGCATCTTGTCGCGCATCGCCGGCCAGTCGGCGACGATCACCCGCACATCGTCGAGCACACCGCGCACCAGCGCTTCGATGCGCGCATTCTCTTCCGGCGTCTGCCGGTCGATCTCCAGATGCATCACCGATTCCGAATCGCCCTCGCCCACACCGGTCAGGCGGCCGGCACGGTCGCGTGCGATCGCAAGCACCGGATGGCCCAGCACGTGCACGCCGATGCCCTGCTCGGCCAGCGCCATCGTCACCGAGTCCACCAGGAACGGCATGTCGTCGTTGACGACCTGCAGCACCGTGTGCGGCGACTCCCAGCCATGGGTCTTCATCACCGGATTGAACAGACGCACGTTCGCGGTGCCCGGCTTGCGCTTGCCGGCGAAGTCGAACAGGTCCGCGGCAAGCGCGGCCCAGCCCTCGGCGCTGTGCAACGGCAGCTCGTCTTCGGTCATGCGCCGGTAGAAGGCCTGCGCGAACGCGCTGGCGTCCGCATGCGCGGCCTTGCCGGCGCGGCGGCGCACGGCGTCGAAGATCGGGTCGAGCAGGCCGAGGCCGGCGCGGCGCGGCGGCGCGGGCAGCACGCCGGCGGCCGTCTTCTTCGCGGGCGCGCTCTTTGCGGGCGTGCGCTTCGCAGGCGCGGCCTTCGCGGAAGCGGCGCGCTGGGTGGATTTCGCGGGCGTAGCGGCCGCGGTGGATTTACCTGTCTTGCGGGATGAGGTCATGACGACAAACGGTCCGATGCAATGAGGCCCGCGTTCTCACGCGGGCCGACGGGAAAGGAAACACACGGGAACGACGCGGACGCGCGGAGCGCGACCGGGTCGGGGACGGCAGATGCCGCACGACCGCGGGGGCGGCGCGGACGGCAGACACGCACGATGCTGGCGTGGAGTGGCGGCATGCGGATCAGCGCAGGCCGGTCTCGTTGCGGGCGATCACCAGACGCTGGATCTCGCTGGTGCCTTCGTAGATCTCGGTGATCTTGGCGTCGCGGAAATACCGTTCGATCGGCATCTCCTTCGAATAGCCCATGCCACCGTGGATCTGCAAAGCCTGGTGGGTGATCCACATCGCGGCTTCCGATGCGGTGAGCTTGGCGATCGCGGCCTCGTTGCTGAAGCGCTTGCCCTCGCCCTTGAGCCAGGCTGCGCGCAGCGTCAGCAGCAGCGACGCGTCGAGCTTGCACTTCATGTCGGCGATCTTCGCCTGGGTCATCTGGAACGTGCCGATCGGCTGGCCGAAGGCCTTGCGCTCCTTGACATAGGCGATGGTCGCCTCGTACGCGGCGCGGGCGATACCGATCGCCTGCGAGGCGATACCGATACGACCGGCATCGAGCACGCCCATGGCGATCTTGAAGCCCTGGCCTTCTTCGCCGAGCACGTCGCCGGCCTGGGCCACGTAATCCTGGAACTCGATCTCGCAGGTCGCCGACGCGCGGATGCCGAGCTTGGGCTCGGTCTTGCCGCGGTGGAAGCCGTCGCGACTGCCATCGATCAGGAACGCGGTGATGCCGCGCGCGCCCTTGTCGGGCTCGGTGACCGCGAACAGCACGAAGTACTTGGCGACCGGACCGGAAGTGATCCAGCTCTTCTTGCCGTTGATGACGTAGGTGCCATCAGCCTGCTTGACCGCACGGCACTTCATCGCCGTGGCGTCGGAGCCCGACTGCGGCTCGGTCAGCGCGAACGCACCGATCTCGCGACCTTCGGCGATCGCGCGCACGTATTCCTGCTTCTGCGCTTCGTTGCCGTGGGTCAGGATGCCGTTGCAGAACAGCGAGTTGTTGACCGACATGATCGTCGAGTGCGCGGCATCAGCCGCGGCCACCTCGACCATCGCCAGCACGTAGGAGATGGGGTCCATGCCCGCGCCGCCGTACTCGTCGGGCACTTCGATGCCCATCAGACCGTTCTCGCCGAGCACCTTCATGTTCTCGACGGGGAAGTCACCGGTCCGGTCGTGATGCTCGGCGCTAGGCGCGATCCGTTCCTGGGCGATCCGTCGCGCGATGTCCTGGATCATCAACTGCTCTTCGCTGAAACCGAACTCCACGGCGTGCAACTCCTGCTCGAAAACGATCCGGCGATTGTAACGTTCCAACCCGGTAAAACACCCGCGAAACCGGTTCCGCAGTGCAGCATGAATCGACCGGAAACAGCGCGCCGGACGCACCGCTTCGCATCATGCAAACGTTGTATGACGGCCGGCTTATCGTGTGACCGCGGCGTGACGCCGACGCTCGCGAACCTTGACCCCACTGCCGCACGCCCCGACAATATCTCTATATCGCGATATGGAGATATTGATGGATCTGGAGGCCTGGTCCGCGCGCCTGAAAGTGCTCGCCGACCCTACGCGTGTCCGCCTGCTCGCCCTGCTCGAAGTCGAAGAGCTCACGGTGGCCGAGCTGTCCTCGATCACCCGCCTCGCCCAGCCACGCGTGTCCACGCACCTGGCGCGCCTGAAGGAAGCCAACCTCGTGCGCGACCGCCGCGCCGGTGTGTCCGCCTATTACCGCTTCGACGATGCGGCGCTCGATCCCGCGCAGCGCGCCCTGTGGCAAGCGCTGTCGACCGGCAGCGACGATCCGCTGCTGCGCCAGGACGCCGAGCGCACGCCCGCGGTGCTGGCGACGCGCGCCGCCGACCAGAGTTGGGCCGACACCGTGGCCGGCGACATGGAACGTCACTACTCGCCCGGACGCACCTGGGAAGCGCTGGCGCGCTCCGCGTTGCCGCTGCTGGAAACCGGCGACGTGCTCGACATCGCCTCGGGCGACGGCGTGCTCGCCGAACTGCTGGCGCCGCATGCGCACCGCTACGTGTGCCTGGACGCCAGCCGGCGCGTGGTCGCGGCGTCGACCGAGCGGCTCAAGAGGTTCACCAACGTCGAAGTGCGCGAGGGCGACATGCATGCCCTGCCCTTCGAGGCCGGCAGCTTCGATCTCGTCGTGCTGATGCACGCGCTGACCTATGCGACCAAGCCCGCGCAGGCCGTCACCGAAGCCGCGCGCGTGCTGCGGCCCGGCGGTCGCCTGCTGCTGTCGAGCCTGGACCGGCACGGTCACGAAACCGCAGTGCAGGCCTACGGCCATGCAAACCTCGGCTTCCCGGACAAGGAACTGCGCCGCTTCGTCACCAAGGCCGGGCTGGAGATCCACAGCGCCGAAACCGTCACCCGCGAAAAGCGTCCGCCGCATTTCCAGGTGATCTCGATCATCGCGAGAAAGCCATGACGACCTGGCTGCACCCCGAACGCGTCGCGGCGCTCGATGCCGCACTGGCCCGGCGCATCCTCGTGCTCGATGGCGCGATGGGCACGATGATCCAGCGCTTCGAACTGACCGAGGCCGACTATCGCGGTGAGCGCTTCGCGCAAGGCTACGACGCACTGCATGCGGCGCAAGGCCACGCGCACGGTGCCGGCTGCGGCTGCGAAAGCCATGACCAGCGCGGCAACAACGACCTGCTCACGCTCACGCGGCCCGACATCATCCAGGGCATCCACGCCGACTACCTCGCCGCCGGTGCGGACATCGTCGAGACCAACACCTTCAACTCGACCGCCGTCTCGCTGGCCGACTACCGCCTGCAGCACCTGGTCCACGAACTCAACGCAACCGGCGCGGCATTGGCGCGCGCGGCCTGCGACGCCGCGCAGGCACAGACGCCGGATCGCCCGCGCTTCGTTGCCGGCATTCTCGGGCCGACCAGCCGCACCGCGTCGATCAGTCCCGATGTCAACGATCCCGGCTACCGCGCGGTGACCTTCGACGAACTGGTGTCGATCTACCGCGACGCGGCCCACGGGCTGATCGACGGCGGCGCCGACATCCTCATGGTCGAGACCGTGTTCGACACGCTCAACGCCAAAGCCGCGCTGTACGCGATCGAGACCGTGTTCGACGATCGCGGCGGGCGCCTGCCGGTGATGATCTCCGGCACGATCACCGATGCTTCCGGCCGCACGCTCTCGGGCCAGACCGCCGAGGCGTTCTGGTATTCGCTGCAGCACGCGCGTCCGCATGCGGTGGGCCTCAACTGCGCGCTCGGCGCCAAGGACCTGCGTCCGCACGTCGAAACGCTGTCGCAGATCGCGCAGACGTACGTGTCGTGTCACCCGAACGCCGGCCTGCCGAATGCATTCGGCGGCTATGACGAAACGCCCGAGGACATGGCCGAGGTGCTGCACGAGTTCGCGACCGCCGGCCTGTTGAACATCGTCGGCGGCTGTTGTGGCACGTCGCCGGACCACATCCGCGCAATCGCCGAGGCCGTCGCCGACGTGGCACCGCGCCGACCGCCTGCGACGCTGGACGTCGCCGCATGACGCGTCCCCGCCATACCCGTCTGTCCGGCCTCGAGCCGCTGATCGTCACGCCGGAACTGCTCTTCATCAATGTCGGCGAGCGCACCAACGTCACCGGCTCGGCGGCGTTCCGCAAGCTGATCAAGGAAAACCGCTACCCCGAGGCCGTCGAGGTCGCGCGCCAGCAGGTCGAAGGCGGCGCGCAGATTCTCGACGTCAACATGGACGAAGGCATGCTCGACTCCGAGCATGCGATGACGACGTTCCTCAACCTGATCGCCGCCGAGCCCGACATCGCGCGCATCCCGGTGATGGTCGATTCCTCGAAGTGGACCGTCATCGAGGCCGGCCTGAAATGCCTGCAGGGCAAGGGCGTGGTCAATTCGATCTCGCTCAAGGAAGGCGAAGCCGCATTCCTCGAACAGGCGCGCAAGGTGCTGCGCTACGGCGCGGCGGTCGTGGTCATGGCCTTCGACGAGGTCGGCCAGGCCGATACGAAGGACCGCAAGGTCGAGATCTGCACCCGCGCCTACACGTTGCTGACCGAAGTCGTCGGGTTTCCGCCCGAGGACATCATTTTCGACCCCAACATCTTCGCGATCGCCACCGGCATCGCCGAGCACGACAACTACGCGGTCGATTTCATCGAAGCCACCCGCGAGATCAAGGCGACGCTGCCGCACTGCCACGTCTCGGGCGGCGTTTCCAACGTGTCGTTCTCGTTCCGCGGCAACGAGGTCGTGCGCCAGGCGATCCACGCCGTGTTCCTGTTCCACGCGATCAAGGCCGGCATGGATTTCGGCATCGTCAACGCCGGCGCGATGCCGATCGTCGACGATCTGGATCCGGAGCTGCGCGACTGCGTCGAGGACGTGGTGCTCAACCGCCGCAGCGATTCGACTGAGCGCCTGCTGGATCTCGCCGAACGCTACAAGGGCAAGAAGGGCGCGGCGCGCGTCGAGAACACCGCCTGGCGCGAGGCGCCGGTGCAGCAGCGGCTCACGCATGCGCTGGTGCACGGCATCGACCAGTACGTGGTCGAGGACACCGAGGAAGCACGGCAGTCGTTCACGCGTCCGCTGGATGTCATTGAAGGCCCGCTGATGGCCGGCATGAATGTCGTCGGCGATCTGTTCGGCGCCGGCAAGATGTTCCTGCCGCAGGTGGTCAAGTCGGCGCGCGTGATGAAGAAAGCGGTCGCCTATCTGCTGCCCTACATCGAAGCCGAGAAGCTGCGCACCGGCGACGCCGGCAAGAACAACGGCCGCGTGCTGATGGCGACGGTCAAGGGCGACGTGCACGACATCGGCAAGAACATCGTCGGCGTGGTGCTCGCCTGCAACAACTTCGAAGTGGTCGATCTCGGCGTCATGGTCGCCACCCAGACCATCCTCGACAAGGCGCGCGAGGTGCAGGCGGACGTGATCGGCCTGTCGGGCCTGATCACACCGTCGCTCGAGGAAATGAGCCACGTCGCCCGCGAGATGAAGCGCCAGGGCTTCGAAACGCCGCTGCTGATTGGTGGCGCGACGACCTCACGCGCGCACACCGCGTTGAAGATCGCGCCGCATTACGCGTCGCCGACGGTCTGGGTCAAGGACGCCTCGCGCGCGGTCGGTGTGGTGCAGTCGCTGATCAGCCCGGAATTGCGCGGCGCGTTCGTCGCCGCCAACGACGCCGACTACGCCGAGATCCGCCAGCGCCATGCCAATCGCGGCGACGCGAAGCGGCTGGTGTCGCTGACCAAGGCGCGCGCGCAGCGCTTCGACGGCGACTGGGGCCAGTACACGCCACCCACGCCCAACAAGCCGGGCGTGCATGTGTTCGACGACTATCCGCTCGACGATCTGGTCCAGATCATCGACTGGACGCCGTTCTTCAACGCCTGGGAACTGTTCGGGAAGTACCCGGCGATTCTCAGCGACGACGTCGTCGGCCCGCAGGCGACCGAGTTGTTCAACGACGCGAAAGCGATGCTGCGCAGGATCGTCGACGAGAAGTGGCTGACCGCAAAGGCCGTGTTCGGCCTGTGGCCGGCCAACAGCGTCGGCGACGACGTGGTGCTGCAGCACGCGGACGGCGAGGCCACCCTGCACTTTCTGCGCCAGCAGGTCGACAAGCCGGTCGAGCGTCCGGACTTCTGCCTCGCCGATTTCATCGCGCCCAAAGACAGCGGCGTCGACGACTGGATCGGCGCATTCGCGGTCACCGCCGGCATCGGCATCGATCCGCACGTCGCCCGCTTCGAGGCCGCGCACGACGACTACAACGCGATCCTGCTCAAGGCGCTGGCCGATCGTCTGGCCGAAGCACTGGCCGAGCGGCTGCACCAGCGCGTGCGCACCGATTACTGGGGCTATGCGACCGACGAAAGCCTCGACAACGATGCGCTGATCGCCGAGAAGTACCGCGGCATCCGCCCGGCGCCCGGCTATCCGGCGTGCCCGGAACACAGCGAGAAAGGCCGGTTGTTCGAACTGCTCGATGCGACCGCGCACACCAGCATGACGCTGACCGAAAGCTTCGCGATGCTGCCGACCGCGGCGGTCTCGGGCTACTACTTCAGCCATCCGAAGAGCCAGTATTTCGTCGTCGGCCGCGTCTCCAAGGAACAGGCGCAGGACTACGCCAAGCGCAAGCACGCGACGCTCGCACAGGTCGAACGCTGGCTCGCGTCGAACCTCGATTACGACCCGGAATAGCGCCGCGCGCGGGCATGGACACACGACCGCCACCCGGCGGTCGTTAGGCTGGTCCGTCCTTTCATCGAACAAGGACGCCCGCATGTCCCGACGCCCCGGCGCGCTCGTCGCGCTCGCCGCCGCCACTGCCTGCCTCGCCGCGTGCAGCGGCCCCGCACAGGACGCATCGAACACCGCCGCATCCGCCGGTGCTCCCGAAGCCGACAGCGGCGTGATCGTCATCGACAACGCGCGCGTGTTCGACGGCACACGCGATCTGGGCGAAGTCTCGCTGGTGATCCGCGATGGCCTGATCGAACGCATCGCCGAGTCCGGCGCAAGCGACCTGCCCGAAGATGCCGAACGCATCGACCATCGCGGCCGCTTCGTCATGCCGGGCCTGGTCAACGATCACGCGCATGTCGGCAATACCCGCGGCACCGAGCACGGCGACCGTTTCTACACGCAGGATCAGGTTTCGGCCGACCTGCGCCAGTTCCAGGCCTACGGCATCACCACGGTGGCCTCGCTGGGCATGAACGGCGGTGCGTTCGGCGACATCCGCAGCGCGATCAATGCAGACCCGATGCTCGGCGCACAGCTTTACGGCGCAGGCGGCGGCGTCGGCACGCCCGATGGCGCGCCGCCGGCCGCCAACATGGGGCTGGCGGACGATCCCGTCGCCCGCCCTGCTGACGCAGCGAGCGCCCGCGCGGCCGTGCGCGCGCAGGCCGAATCCGGCGTCGATCTGATCAAGCTCTGGGTCGACGATCTCGGCGGCAAGTCGCCGCAGATGACGCCCGAGGTCTACAAGGCCGCGATCGAGGAAGCGCATCGCCATAACCTGCTGGTCGCCGCGCACATCCATGATCTGGCGCCGGCCGCCGATCTCGTCGCCAGTGGCGTCGACATCATCGCGCATGGCATCCGCGACCAGGCCATCGGTGCGCCGCTCGTCGACGCGATGAAGGCAGCGGGCACCGGCTACATCGCCACGCTGCAGATCGACGAGGCGAACTACATCTACGCCGAGCAGCCGGACTGGCTGGACACGCCGTTCCTACGCAACGCCCTGCCCGCCTCGGTGCGCGCGCAGTGGTCGGATGCGGCATGGCGCGAAAAGAAACTCGCCGATCCGGCGACGCAGAGCCATCGCGACGCGCTGGCGGTGAATCTCGCCAACCTGTCGACGCTGCGCGAGGCCGGCGTGCGCATCGGCTTCGGCACCGACGCCGGCGCACTGCCGCACCGCGTGCCGGGCTTCGCCGAGCATCGCGAACTGGAACTGATGGTCGACCAGGCCGGCTTCAGCCCCGAACAGGCGCTGGTCGTCGCCACGAGCGCGGCTGCGCAGCTGCTGCGCTTCGACGATCGCGGCGTGCTGCAGCCGGGCAAGCGCGCCGATTTCGTCGTGCTGTCGGCCGATCCGCTGACCGACATCCGCAATACGCGCAGTATCGAAGCGGTGTGGCAGGCCGGTCGCAAGGTCGCCGGGCCGATCGCCGAATACGACGCGCAGGCGCGGGACTGATCGAAACGCTGTCGCGATCCGCGCTTCGGCGCGGGTCGCGATTCGTCGAGGAACGTCAGGGCAACAGGAAGGACACGCCGAAGCCACCAGTCCAATCGTCCTCGTCATCGGCGAAGCCGCGCAGCACCGACAGATCCACTTGCACCGCAGGCGCGACGCGCCAGGTGATGCCGGTGCCCAGCGCGCGCGAACGCTGTGCGCCGGTACCGAGACCGGCTTCCACGTACGCACCGACGGTTTCGGTCGACAGGAACGTGTAACTCGGTGAGACGGTCCAGCCGGTGCCGTTCTCGTCGCGGGTGCCGTTGACATAGAACGCAAGATCGCCGGTGGCGACGCTGACGCCGAGATCCTGCTGCGCACGCTCGGCGCGGATGTCGGACGCGCCGGTCAGCACGCCCTGCCGCGCGAGCAGCGCCCACTGCGTGTCGTCGTTCGAACCCGGCAACACCCACTTCAATGCGAAGCTGCTGTCGCCACCGCCGTGCACGCGATCGCGCCCATTGACGCTGCGTGTGCGCTCCCACACCCGGCTATCGCTGCCGAGCTGCAGCTCAAGATCTTCGGCAAGACCCACGCGCAACAGACTCGCGGCGGCGTAGCGCGTGGTGCGCACGCCGTCGCTGTCGTCATGGCTGAGGTCGGGCAGGCCCTGCTCCCAGGCGATCTGCCCGGGTGCCAGCACTGACGGCGAGAAGCCGATGCCGGGCCGGTCGAATTCGACCTCCGACGCGTCCTGGGCCTGCACGGCCGCGCAGGCGAAAGCCAGCAGGCCGATCACACCTGCACGCATCGCGACACGCACCGGCGCGGCCGTGATCACCAGACGAGATCGTCCGGGACCTGGTACTTCGGATCGCTGTAGGGGTCATCCCCGGCTGGTGCGTCCGGATCGATCCGCAGCGCCACCGACGGCGCGAAGATCGCACCGGCCTCTTCCAGCACTGCAGCGGTCACCAGCAGATAGCGGCCATTGAGCTGCACGACACCGAGCTCGCCGACGTTGAGCGCCTTGAGCTGGGCCTCGTCGACGTGGATGCGCTTGATCTTGCCGCCGTACTCGAAGTGGCGGGCGATCTCGGCCTCTTTGATGTTGAGCGACTTGTCGGCCAGGAACACTTCGAGCTTGGCACGCGCCTCGCGGCGCAGCCGGGCCTCTTCCTGCTTCACGCGCTCGGCCTCGATGCGCTCGTCCTTCTCGCGCTGGGCGCGGATCGCGAAGGCCTTGGCCAGATCGATGTCCTCGCGCGGCGGGCGCTTGCCCTGCGGCGCGCCGCGGCGATCGGTGTTCGGGCGCGGCTTGCCGTCGCTGCGCGGTGCGCCGCTGTTGCGGGCCTGCGGACGCGCGGCATTGTCGCCACGCGGCGCGCCAGGCTTGCCATCGGCGCTACGACCGGCAGGCCTTGGGCCGCGACGGTCATCGGGCCGCGGGCGTCGCTCGTCGCGACGGGGCTTGGGCGCGGCCGGGGCCGGCGCCTTGAATCCGAGGCCGAGCAGCTGGTCGCGGAGGGAATCGGTCATCGCTGTCGTACTCAGTAATGCGGGGGTGGCGGTTCTTCCGACGCATCGGGGAACTGCACGGTGCGCGCCTGGCGCAGGTCATCCATCATCCGGCGCAGCAGCCCGGTCTGGGCGCTGAGCTCGAGTCGCGCCTGGCTCAGCGCGTCATTGAGCTCGCCGATGGTCTGTTCCTGGAAGGAGAGGCGCATTTCCAGTTCGGTGACGCGCGATTCCAGCGCGTCGTGTCCGGTGTCGTTCATTGCATTCTCGATGGACCGGCGCGCCGCACGGGGCGGCGCACCGGCCAGGGTCTTACTTGACGATGTCCTGCAGCTCGACTTCGAACACCAGCGCCTGGTTCGGACCGATCGGACCCGAGCCCATTTCGCCGTAGCCCAGCGCCGCCGGGATCCACAGCTCGTACTTGCTGCCGACCGGCATCAGCTGCAGGCCTTCCTGCCAGCCCGGAACGACCTGGTTGAGCGCGAACTGCGCCGGCTCGCCGCGATCGATCGAGCTGTCGAAGGTTTCGCCGTTGAGCAGCGTGCCCTTGTAGTGCACGCGCACGGTGTCGTTCGGGCCCGGCTTGGCGCCGGTGCCTTCGGTGATCACGCGGTACTGCAGGCCCGATGCGGTGGTCTGCACGCCTTCGCGCTTGCCGTTCTCGGCGAGGAACTTCTCGGCCTCGGCGGCGTTGGTCTTCGACTTCTCTTCCATTTCCGCGACCTGCTTGGCCTGCATGCGCTCACCGAACTTCTGCATGATGCCCATGGCCTGCTCGTCGGTGATCTCGATGGCCTTGTCGTCGAGCGTTTCGCTGATCGCGCGCTGCAGCGTCTTGACGTCGACCTCGTCCTTGATCTGCTTGAGCTGCTCGCCCATCTGGTTGCCGATGATGTAGCTGATCTGCTCGCGCTCGCCCTTGAGGCCAGCGATCTCGCCGCCTTCGGCCGGCGTTTCGGCAGCGGCGCCTTCGACCGGCTTGCCGGTTTCCTTGTCGATCGGCTTGCAGGCGATCATCGCCAGCGGCAGGACGGCGGCGAGGCCGGCGATGGCGAGGCGCTTGGTGTTCTTCATGCGGTCAAAACTCCGGGATGAGGGATCTGGAACGGACGGCCGCAGATGGCGGACGACGGGAGGTGGACAATGAATCAAAGAACGAAAGGTCAAAGAATGTCGATCAGTTCGACATCGAAGATGAGCGTCGAGTTCGCGGGAATGTTCGGCGGACTGCCGCGCACACCGTAGGCCAGCTCGCCGGGAATCCAGAAGCGGTACTTGCCGCCGATCGGCATCAGCTGCAGACCTTCGGTCCAGCCGGCGATGACCTGGTCGAGGCCGAACACGGCCGGTTCGCCGCGGCTGTAGGAACTGTCGAACTCGGTGCCGTCGAGCAGCGTGCCCTTGTAATGCACACGCACGCGATCGCTGGCGCGCGGACGCGGGCCCTGGCCCTGCTTCTCGACGCTGTACTGGATGCCCGATGCAGTCGCGAACACACCCGGCTTGCCGCGATTGGCGGTCATGAAGGCGATGCCGGCCTGGCGGTTGTCGTCGGCCGCGCGCGCAGTGCGCATCTGGCCACGGGTGATCATGGTCTGGCGCACGCGGGTGATCTCGTCGGCGGACAGCGTCGGCGGCTTGCCGTCGACCGTGTCGCGGACGCCGCGCATCAACGGCGCGATGGCGATCTCCTCGCGCATCGGCGTCAGCGAACGGCCGACATCGGCGCCGAGCATCTGGCCGACCTTGGCGCGATCCACCGCAGGCGGTTCGCTGCCCGGCGGCAGGCCCGGTACCGGGCGACCGCTGCGCGAGGCCACGCGCTGCGCCAGCGCCTGGCCGATACGCTGGGTTTCCGCCTGGTCGAGCGTCGGCGGCTTGCCTGCGAGCGCGGCCGTCACCGCGGCTTCGAACGCGGCCAGATCGAGATCGGGCGTCACCTGGGCCAGCTGCGCGGCCATGTCCATGCCGACCACGTAGCTGCTCTTGTCGCGATCGGTGCCTTCGGCGGCCACGGCCAGCGTGGCGACCGGTGCCAGCAGCAACGCAAGGGCTGCGGCACGCATCTGATTCAACATCCGCATGGTTCTCCTGCCCCGGATGCGGGGCGATGCAGCCGGCTATTGTCGCGGGCGCGCGGCGGCGGAGCAATCAGGCCCGCCGCGGGCTTCAGCGGGCGGCGGGCCTGGGCGCGGCCAGCGCGCGCTCGATCGCCGCGAGGATCTCCGGATCATCCGGCTTGGTGCGACTGCCCCACTGACCCAGCACCCGCCCGTCGCGACCCACCAGATACTTGTGGAAGTTCCACTGCGGCGCCTGGCCGGTGGCCTCGGTGAGCTGCTTGAACAGGGGCGTCGCGTCGGGACCGATCACGTGCACCTTCTGGAACATCGGGAACTTCACGCCATAGGTCAGCGTGCAGAACTCCTGGATCGCCGCCTCGTCCTCGAATTCCTGTTCCTTGAAGTCGCCGGACGGAAAGCCCAGCACCGCGAATCCGCGCGGACGCAGGCGCGCATGCATGGATTCGAGTGCTTCGTATTGCGGGGTAAACCCGCATTTGCTGGCGGTGTTGACGATCAGCACGACATCACCGCCGTAGGCGCTACGCAGATCCACGGTCTCGCGGACCGCGAGCTGGCGGAACTGGTGATCGAGCACGCCGCGCGGCGCAGCCGGGCCCTGCGCGAATGCCGCACCGGCCACCAGGGTCACACCCACTACCAGCGCCACGCGCCGGAACCACCGATTGCCACGCATGTCGCGATCTCCTGGATGGCCGGCGCACCGTGCCATCAGTTGGGTAGAAATTTCTGTAAGGCGCGTTGACACCTGCTGCGGTGGTGTTATAGTCACCTACAACACCTACCCACTAGAGCAGGACGGTCCTCATGAACCGCAGGCTCCACACCCCGATCATCGCATGCACCGCCTTCGCCCTGGTGCTCTCGGCCGGCCTGCTGTTCGCCGGCCCGGCGCTGTCGGCCGGCGAGCTCGCACCCCCGCCCGTCGCCGTTGCGGTTGCTGTGACGGCCCGTGCCCAGGCCGAGCGTGCTGCGACGACGACCGACATCGAAGCGGAGACCCCGCGTCCCCGCGCCCGCCGTGCTCGCAGCGGCTTCGCCCTGCCGTACTTCTCGTTCGCGCGGGGCGCTGGTGGAAGGAGCTGAGGCCATGGCCAATATCGAATGGAGCGACGGCGCTCCCATCTACCGCCAGCTGAAGGAACGCGTCATCGCCATGATGCTCGACGGCGTCCTGAAGCCCGGCGATGCGCTGCCCTCGGTGCGCCAGGTGGCCGCCGACTACCAGCTCAACCCGATCACCGTCTCCCGCGCCTACCAGGAACTCGCCGACGAGGCGCTGGTGGAGAAGCGCCGCGGCCTGGGCATGTTCGTCACCGAGGAAGCCTCGAAGAAGCTGCGCAGCAGCGAACGCGAACGGTTCCTGACCGACGAATGGCCGCAGGTGGTGGAACGGATCGAACGCCTGGGACTGTCGACCCGGGACCTGCTGCAGTCCATCGGCAATGGAGCCAACGAATGAACGCCGTCATCGAGACCCCGGTGATCACCGCGCGCAACCTCACCAAGACCTACAAGGGCGCTCGTGCGCTCGACGGCACCAGCTTCCAGATTCCGGCCGGACGCATCGTCGGTCTGATCGGCCCCAACGGCGCCGGCAAGACCACCGCGCTGAAGGCGCTGCTGGGCCTGATCCGGTTCGACGGCGAGATGTCGGTGCTGGGCCGCGACCCGCGCACCGAACGCGACGCACTGATGAACGATGTCTGCTTCATCGCCGACGTCGCGGTGCTGCCGCGCTGGATGCGGGTGCGTGACGCGATCGATTTCGTCGAGGGCGTGCATCCCCGTTTCGACCGCGCCCGCTGCGAACGCTTCCTCGCCAACACCAAGCTCGGCCCGAAGCAGCGCGTGCGCGAAATGTCCAAGGGCATGATCGTGCAGCTGCATCTGGCGCTGGTGATGGCGATCGACGCGAAGCTGCTGGTGCTCGACGAGCCGACGCTCGGCCTCGACATCCTGTATCGCAAGCAGTTCTACCAGCGCCTGCTGGAAGACTACTTCGACGAGCAGAAGACGATCATCGTCACCACGCACCAGGTCGAGGAGATCGAACACATCCTCACTGACGTGCTCTTCATCCAGAACGGCAAGATCGTGCTCGACGCGCCGATGGACGATGTCGGCGAACGATTCGTCGAAGTGCTGGTCAACGCCGAACACCTCGACGCCGCCCGCGCTCACCGCCCGATCGACGAACGCGCCCTGCCCTTCGGCAAGACCGTGATGCTGTTCGACAGCGTGCCCGTTTCCACCCTGTCGACGTACGGCGAAACCCGCACCCCGGGCCTGGCCGACCTGTTCGTGGCCACGATGAAAGGAGCCTACGCATGAACGCCGCCGCCGAACACGTGGACGCCCCGGTTCCGTCCCGCACATTCGCATCGACCCATCCGACTCACCGCTTCCGTCTGCTGCTGCGGCGCGAGTACTGGGAACACCGTGGCGGCATCTTCTGGGCGCCGATGATCGCCGGCGGCGTGTCGCTGCTGCTCTCGCTCGGCCTGCTGGTCGCCGGCATCGTGTTCGCCCACAAGGCGGTCGCGGAGGGCAACCTCGTCCAGCACAACGGCGTGACCATCAACGGTCTGGATCTGGGCACATTGGCCCAGCAGCTGACCAGCGATGATCTCTACCAGCTGTCGGAAGGCATCACGATCACGCTGGCGCTGTCGGCAACCTGGCCGTTCCTGGTGATGATCTTCGTCGCGTTCTTCTATTGCCTGGGCGCGCTCTACGACGATCGCCGCGACCGTAGCGTCCTGTTCTGGAAGTCGCTGCCGGTGTCCGACACTGCCACCGTGCTGTCCAAGGTGGCGACGGTGACGCTGGTGATTCCCCTGTTCGCCACGCTATTCGCGATCGTCATCATGTTCGCGTTCCTGATCGCCCTGAGCATCGCCGCGGCGGCGCACGGCGCCAATCCGTTCCCGCTGCTCTGGGGCAACGGCTCGGTTTTCCTGTTGTCGGGACAGTTCCTGGCGGCGATTCCGGTGTACGCGGCCTGGATGTTCCCGACCGTCGGCTGGCTGTTGCTGTGCTCGGCCTGGGCCAAGAGCAAGCCTTTCCTGTGGGCGCTGCTGATCCCGCTGGCCCTGGGCGTCGCGACGTCGATGACCGGCCTGCTGCAGCTGATCGGACTGGAGCGCCACTGGCTCTGGGGCAACGTGATTTCGCGGATGCTGCTGGGCACCGTGCCGGTGACGCATCGCGATCTGGCTTACATCCAGTCAGGCGCCGGACCGGCCAATGAAATGTTCTCGCTCCCCGGCATGTACAGCAACTTTCTCGAGCCCTCGATGTGGATCGGCCTCATCGCCGGCGCCGTAATGATCGCGATCTCCATCCGCCTGCGCCGCTGGCGCGAGGAAGGCTGAGCCACCCCGTTTCTCCTCGCCATCGCCTGATTCCGGAGACCACCCATGAAAGCTGCAGCCGTCACCGCATTCGCCCTTGCCCTGTGTCTGCCGCTGGCCGCCTGGTCGGCGCCGCCCGAAACCGGCGGCGTGCGCGAGGAGATCCGTCGGGATCTGGAAGACGCCCGGCGTGACATCCGCACCGATCTCGCCAAGGCCCGCGCCGAACTCGACACCGAGAATCTCGACGTGACCAACAGCCTGCAGGCGAATGGCGATGCGCGCCGCAACCGCAAGGCGAAGACGGAACCGGCGCTGCCGAAGGCAGAGATCACACCGCAGGGCGACTTCCTGATCGAGGGCGAGGCCGTCGCCATCGATGCGGCGCAGCGCCGCCAGTTGCTCGGCTATCGCGGCATGGTCATCGAGGTCGCCAAGGCCGGTATCGACATCGGCGAGGTCAGTGCACTGGCCGCGGTGGACTCCGTCGACCGCGGCGTGTTCTCGCTGATGGTCGGTGCGATGACCGGCAGTCTGGAGCGGCGCATCGAGCGGACCGTGCGCAACACCGTCGGCCCCGGCGTGCTGCTGATCTGCGACCGCATGCCCGCGCTGCGCGAGGCGCAGCAACAGCTCGCCGGCGACCTGCCGGCCTTCCGTCCGTATGCGCGACTGGAAGCCCGGGATGCGGAAAGCTGCCGCAACGAAGTCCGCCGCGAGTTCGCAGGGCGCTGAGGGGAGGCGGCGGCGCCACTCGCGCGACCGCATCGATTCAGGTTAGCGTCAGCCACCACGCACGCCGCCCTGCACTGACGCAGGCCGGTCACCTCGCCAAGGAGTTCACGACATGACGCCAGCCCACACCGCTCGCCCGCTGCTCGCCACGCTCATCGCCGCATCGCTCGCATTGCCGTTCGCCGCGCAGGCCGAAGACACCCCGCAGTGCCGGCACAGCCAGCCGCGCGATCTGGCGCTGCAGCTCGACGGCGTGCGCACAGTGCGGTTCGAGATCGGCAACAGCAAGCTGCGCGTCGAAGGCACTGCGCGTCCGGACGCAACCCTGCGCGGCCGCGCCTGCGCATCGAGTGAAGCGATGCTGGCCTCGCTGGTGCTCGAGCAGCAGCGCTCAGGCGACACGCTGACCGTCACCGCGCGCCGCACGTCGAATTCGACCGGCTGGATGGGCAACCAGTACGCCTACATGGATCTTTCAGGCCAGGTGCCGGCGAACGTGCTGGTGCAGACCGTTGTCGGCTCCGGCGATGTCTGGGTGACCGGCGTGTCGGCCGCGAGCGCCGATGTCGGATCCGGCGATGCCGAACTGCGCCGCATCGAGGGCCGCGCGACCGCAAAGGTCGGCTCGGGCGACATCACCGTCGACGAGGCCGGCGAACTCAAGGTGCTGTCGATCGGTTCGGGCGATGTCGAAGCACGCGGCATCCGCGGCGCGGTCGAAGTCGGCAGCGTCGGCTCTGGCGACTTCAAGCTTGAAGGCGCAGGCGGCAATGTCCGTATCGCCAGTCTCGGCTCGGGCGACATCGACCTGCGCGACGTGCAGGGCAACGTGCATGTCGGTTCGATCGGCTCGGGCGACGTGGATGCCCGCGGGATCGGCGGCGATCTCGAAATCGCTGCCAAGGGCAGCGGCGAGGTCTCGCACCGCGACGTGCGCGGCACTGTCAGCGTGCCGCGCAAACGTTGACCTTTTTACAGATCCGGAGTCCGAACATGAAGAACGTCCCGTCCCGCGCCCTGCTTCTGGCCCTGCTGCTCGCCTGCGCGGGCACGCTGACCGCGTGCGGGCGTGACGAAGCACCCGCACCCGCGAGCGGCGACGCCACCACGGCGCCGGCCGAGGAAGGCTTCGTCGCGCGCACCACCCGCCGCGCGCTGGAAACGGCGCGCAAGGATCTGGTCGAGAAGAACATCAGCGTCGGCGGCAGCGGCGGTGGCGGGCTGAACATCAACGGCTTCCGTTTCGGCGGCGACGACACCCGCACGTCCAGCCTGCCGAAGGCCGAGATCAGCCCGGCCGGCGACTTTCTGGTCGATGGCAAGACGGTCGAGATCGACGCCGCGCAACGCGAGCTGTTGCTGGCACATCGCGCCAACATCATCTCGATCGCCGAGGCCGGCATCACGATCGGCATCCAGGGCGCCCAGCTCGGCGCCGAAGCAGCGAAGGGCGCGATCGCCAGCGCGCTGTCGGGCCAGTCCGCCGACTTCGAGAAGCGCATGGAAGCCGAGGGCGCGAAGATCGAAGCCGAAGCCGACAAGCTGTGCGACAACCTGCCGCCGCTGCTCGCCTCGCAGCAGGCACTGGCGGCTGCGCTGCCCGCCTTCGAGCCCTACGCCACGATGAACGCGACCGACGTCGAGGACTGCCGCAAGGACACCGTGGTCCACCGCGACGATGCAGCCGCGGAAGTGGATGCCGCGGCGGCGCCGGCCTCGAACTGACGCTGGCGCCCGGCGCTCGCTGCATCGAAACAGAAAAGACCGGCCATCGGCCGGTCTTTTTTTTGGGGAGTGCGCAACGACTCAGCCGCCGCCGCTGGCGCCTTCGTGGATGCCGCCCTTGGTCAGTTCGGCCGGATCGAGCAGGGTGTCGAGTTCGGCATCCGACAGGCCGCTGTCCTCGCGCGCGATGTCGAGCACGGGACGTTGTTCCTTGTAGGCGCGCTTGGCTATCGCCGCGGCCTTCTCGTAGCCGATGATCGGGTTGAGCGCGGTGACCAGGATCGGGTTGCGGGCGAGCGCGGCGTCGACGTTCTCGCGGCGCACCTTGAGGCCGGCGATCGCGTCGTCGGCCAGCAGCCGGCTCACGTTCGACAGCAGCTGGATCGATTCGAGCAGATTCGCCGCGATCAGCGGCAGCGCGACATTGAGCTGGAAGTTGCCGGTCTGCCCGGCGACGGTGATCGCGGCGTGGTGGCCGATGACCTGCGCGGCCACCATGACCGTGGCCTCGGGAATCACCGGATTGACCTTGCCCGGCATGATCGAGCTGCCCGGCTGCAGCGCCGGCAGTTCGATCTCGCCGAGGCCGCCGAGCGGTCCGGAGTTCATCCAGCGCAGATCGTTGGCGATCTTGATCAGCGCGACCGCGAGCGCATTGAGCTGGCCCGACAGTTCGACCGCGTCGTCCTGGGTGGCGATGCCTTCGAACTTGTCCTCGGCCGAATCGAAGCTGGTGCGGGTCAGCGTCGACAGCACACGCGCGACCTTCTTGCCGAACTGCGGATGCGCGTTGATGCCAGTGCCGATCGCGGTGCCGCCGATCGGCAGGCGGCGCAGACGCTTGAGCGCATCGCTCAGGCGCGCTTCGGCGGACGTCAGTTGCGACGACCACGCGCCGAATTCCTGCGCGAAGGTCAGCGGCATCGCGTCCATCAGATGCGTGCGGCCGGTCTTGACCACCTTGCCGAGCGACCGGCCGCGCTTGTCGATCGTGCGGCGCAGGTGCTTGAGCGCCGGCAGCAGGTCTTCAACGACGGCGAGCTGCGCCGATACCCGGATCGCGGTGGGCACCACGTCGTTCGAACTCTGGCCCAGATTGACGTGATCGTTGGGATGCACCTTGCGCGTGGCGGTCGAGGCCAGCGTCGCGATGACCTCGTTGGCATTCATGTTCGATGAGGTGCCCGAACCGGTCTGGTAGATGTCGACCGGAAAATGGGCGTCGTGCTTGCCTTCGGCGACTTCGAGCGCCGCGGCGCGGATCGCCTTGCCGGATTTTTCCGGCAACAGGCCCAGGCCTGCGTTGACCTCGGCGGCCGCGGCCTTGACCAGGCCCAGCGCACGGATGAAACCGCGCGGCATCGGCCGGCCGGAAATCGGGAAGTTCTGCACCGCGCGCTGAGTCTGCGCGCCCCACAGGGCGTCGGCAGGCACCTGCAGTTCGCCCATGCTGTCGTGTTCGGTACGGAACTCAGTCGCGTCTTGGGTCTTGCGCATCGATTCGGCTCCAGGAGGGGGAATGACTCGGCTGGCACGGTCGCTGGCGTCGTGTCCGCAGGATACGCGAGGGCCGTACAGGCTAAAATGACGGCTTCGCCCGCTGCGCCCCACGCCTCCCATGTCCGACACCCAGAAGACCGAAGCCGCCCTGCTCGCCCTGTCGCCGCTCGACGGCCGCTACGCCACCAAGGTCGATGCGCTGCGTCCGATCTTCTCGGAATACGGCCTGATCCGCGCCCGCGTGCGGGTGGAGATCGAATGGCTGCTGGCACTGGGCGACGAGCCGGGCATCGTGGAGTTGCCCGCGTTCGACGACGCGCAACGCGCGCGCTTGAAGTCGCTGGCGGAGGATTTCTCGGTCAGTGATGCCGCGCGCGTCAAGGCGATCGAACGCACCACCAACCACGACGTCAAGGCGGTCGAATACTTCATCAAAGAACAGCTGAAGGACAATGCCTCGCTGGCGCCGTCGCTCGAGTTCGTGCATTTCGCCTGCACCAGCGAGGACATCAACAATCTGTCCTACGCCCTGATGCTGGCCGAAGCGCGCCGGGATGTGCTGCTGCCGACGCTCGACACACTGATCCAGACGCTGCGCACGATGTCCCACGACCACGCGGCGCTGCCGCTGCTGTCGCGTACCCACGGCCAGACGGCATCACCGTCAACGGTCGGAAAGGAACTGGCCAACGTCGTCGCACGTCTGCAGCGCCAGAGCGAGCTGCTGTGGGACGTCGCACTGACCGGCAAGATCAATGGCGCGGTCGGCAACTACAACGCGCACGTCGTGTCGTACCCCGATGTCGACTGGCCGGCGTTCGCACAGCGCTTCGTCGAATCGCTGGGCATCGAGTTCAATCCCTACACCACCCAGATCGAACCGCACGACTGCGTGGCCGAGATCAGCGACGTGCACAAGCGCATCAATACGATCGGCGTCGATCTGTGCCGCGACATCTGGGGCTACATCTCGCTGGGCTACTTCAAGCAGGCATTGAAGGAAGGCGAAGTCGGCAGCTCGACGATGCCGCACAAGGTCAACCCGATCGACTTCGAAAACGCCGAAGGCAACTTCGGCATCGCCAATGCGCTGTTCGAACATTTTGCCGCCAAGCTGCCGATCAGCCGCTGGCAACGCGACCTGACCGACTCCACCGTGCTGCGCGCGCTGGGCACCGCATTCGGCCACACGCTGATCGCGCTCGATGCGCTGCAGCGCGGCCTGGGCAAGCTCAGCGTCAACCCCGAGCGCCTCGCTGCCGATCTCGACGCCTCGTGGGAGGTGCTGGCCGAAGCCGTGCAGACGGTGATGCGCCGCCACGGCCTGCCCAATCCATACGAGCAGCTCAAGGCACTGACCCGCGGCCAGGGCATCACCGCCGAGTCGATGCGCAGTTTCGTCGACGGGCTGGACCTGCCGGTCGAGGACAAGACACGCCTGCGCGACCTGGTGCCGGGCGGCTACACCGGCCTGGCAGAACAGCTCGCCCGCGACATCTGAGGTGTCGCCAGGCGCGACGCGGACTGAACATTCGCGTCGCTAGGCTCGCGGCGACTTCACTCGCCGACGAGGCCGCCATGCGACACCTGCCACTGCTGCTCTGCCTCACCGCCTTGTCGTTGACCGCCTGCGATCGACAGGCGTCGCCCGCCGATGCCTCGACCGGCGCGTCGCCGACGGAGGCGGCATCGCGGGTCGCGTCCGCGGCAGTGTCCGGCGTGCTGACCGATCCGGCCAGCGGCGCGCAGTGCAGCGGACAGGATGTCGCGATCACCCGCGACGGCTTCGATCTGGTGTTGAACGGCGACTGCGGCGCCGTGGTCATTTCCGCGTCCGATGGCGCGGTCAACGTCGATCATGCGGCCTCGGTGCGGGTCGAAGGCAGCCAGGTCACCGTGCTCAACAGCCGCGTCGGTGACGTCGAGGTCCGCGGCGCCGACAACACCTTGAACCTGACCGAGGTCGACGCGCTGGAGATCTCCGGCGATCGCAACACGGTGCTCGCGCGGCGGATCGACCGGGTGACCTTCAGCGGCGCATCGAACGTCGTCAATCCCGACAACACGCCAGCGCTCGAAGACACGGGCACCGGCAATCGCGTGATGTGACGCGGCACGCCGGCCCATGCGGATCCTGCTCAACCTCGATGTCGACGACCTCGACCGCGCGCTGGCGTTCTACATCGCCGCGTTCGGGCTGACACCGGCACGGCGCTTCGGCGACGACGTGGTCGAACTGCTCGGCGCCGATGCACCGCTGTATCTGCTGCGCAAGGTGGCCGGCAGCACCGGCGCAGGCACGACGCCGCGCGCGTACACTCGGCACTGGATGCCGTTGCACATCGATGTGGTCGTCGACGATCTGGATGTCGCCTTGGCCCAGGCGCTTGCCGCAGGCGCGGTGCAGGAAGGCGCCATCCGCGACGAGGCGTATGGGCGGATCGTGCAACTGGCCGATCCGTTCGGGCATGGATGGTGTCTGCTGGCATTCAGTGCGCGCGGGTATGACGCGATTGCGACATGACGCGATGGGATGCGAGATAGCTGGCTACGCTCTGGTCGTCATCCCGGCGAAGGCCGGGATCCAGTGACTTGTCTCTATCAACGTGCCGAAGTCACTGGATTCCGGCCTGCACCGGAATGACGGAGATTCAGGCTTCTGACGAATCCAACCTCGTCAGGGAAACGGGAGAGAAGTGCTTGAAGAAGCACTGCGCGTACCGCTGAACCCGTCGAGCCCGATCCCGTTTTCGCGTAGGCTCCCCGCCCATGAGCAGAGCCCCCCTCCCGTTCGAAATCGACGCCCGCAGCTTCGCCGGCCATGGCCCGCTCGGCATGCCTGCCGAGCAGTTCCTGCGCAACTACTGGCAGAAGCGTCCGCTCTTGATCCGCAACGCGTTTCCGGACCTCGAAAGCCCGCTGCAGCCCGAGGATCTCGCCGGTCTGGCCTGCGAGGAAGTGGCGCTGTCCCGGCTGATCCGCCACGACCGGGCGCGCGATGGCTGGCAGGTCGAAACCGGACCGTTCGACGAGGACCTGTTCCCCGGTCTCGGTGATCGCGACTGGACGCTGCTGGTGCAGGACGTCGACAAATGGGACGCCGATGTCGCCGCGCTGCTGCCGCATTTCGCGTTCCTGCCACGCTGGCGCATCGACGACATCATGGTCAGCTTCGCCGCGACCGGTGGCTCGGTCGGCGCGCACGTCGACCAGTACGACGTGTTCCTGCTGCAGGGCCAGGGCCATCGGCGCTGGCAGATCGACGCGTCCGATGCGATGGGCCGCGGCGTGCCGCCGCAGGAGTTCCGCGACGATGTCGAACTGCGGCTGCTGCGTGAATTCACGCCGACCCACGAATGGGTACTCGGCCCCGGCGACATGCTGTATCTGCCGCCGATGGTGCCGCACCACGGCGTGGCCGAAGATCCGTGCCTGACGTTCTCGGTCGGCATGCGCGCGCCGTCGGTCAGCGAACTGATGGGCGACTACATCGACACGCTGGCCGCGGACGCCGACGAATCGATCCGTTACCACGACGAGACGCTGCAACCGCCGGCCGATCCGAACGAGATCGATGCCGACGCGATGACGCGCGTCGTCGAAGCGCTCAACGTGATGCGCATGCGGGACCCCGATCGCCTCGGCGACTGGTTCGGCAGCTTCATCACCGGCTACCGCAATGCACAGCAGGTGGTCGCGGGCGGCGCAGCGCCGCCGCGGATCGAACTCGAATGGCTGCTGTCGCAGGGCCAGGCCGTGCTGCACCGCAATCCTTTCAGCCGGATGGCCTGGCGTCGGGCCGGAGATGGCGCACGCCTGTTCGTGTCGGGCACCGCATGGCCGTTGGCGCTGCGCGATGCGCGCACCCTGGCCGCTGAAGCGCAGATCGACGGCCGCGCGTATGTGGCGCTGTCGGGCGCGGGGCGCGAGACGGTGCTCGAGCTGCTGGCCGAGGGGCACTACACCCTGCTGGACGCGGATTCCGAATGAGCGCGGTGGCGCCGTTCCGGGTCGCCATCGTCACCGGTGCCGGTGACCTGGCAGCGGCGCACAAGGTGCGCACTGCGGTCTTCGTCGACGAACAGGGCGTGCCTGCGGACCTCGAACGCGATGCGCTCGATGCCTTGAGCCGGCATGTCCTCGCAGTCGCTGCCGATGGCACCCCGATCGGTGCCGGTCGCATCGCACCCGACGGCCGCATCGGCCGGCTCGCGGTGCGCAGCGCCTGGCGCGGTCGCGGCGTCGGCGATGCGATGCTGCGTGCACTGCTCGACGCCGCACGCGATGCCGGCCTGCGCGAGACCTATCTGCATGCGCAACTGCAGGCGATGGCGCTCTATGCACGCGCCGGTTTCGTCGCCGAAGGGGCGCGCTACGAGGAAGCCGGCATCGCGCACCGCACGATGCGCCGCATCGCCGGTGCGACGTTCCCGGTCGACGATCTGGCAGCCGCAGTCGATGCGGCCGTCACCCTTGTATCCGCCGCGCGCCGTTCGCTGTGGCTGCGCACCCGCGATCTCGACCCCGGCCTCTACGATCATCCGGACGTGCTCGCCGCCCTGCGTCGCTTCGCGACCGGCGGCCGCGGCGTGCAGATCCAGGTGCTGCTGCACGATCCCGCCACCGTGCAGCGACGCGGCTCGGCATTGCTGGCGTTGTCGCAACGGCTGAGCAGCGCGTTCGCCTTCCGCGCGGTCGACGATCCGGTGGACCGCGAGTACGCCGGTGCGTTTCTGGTCAACGACGCCGGCGGCTTCCATATACGTTCGCTCGGACATCGCGTCGACGGTGAAGCCGCGACGGATCTGCCCGGCCGCGCCCGTCAGCTGGCGCAGCAGTTCGCGCCGGTGTGGGAACGTTCACGCGCCTGCAGCGAGTTCCGCGCACTGGGCATCTGAGCCGTTTGTGTCGTTTCGACGTGCCGGAAACGCGTTCCGGAAGCGTCGTTGCGCGCGGTTCGGGGCGTCCCGATGGTGCATCGCGGCGAACGACGCGCGTATACTGTGCGGCGTCGTTTCGCGCCAGATCCCGCCTGTTTTCCGGAGATCGCTCCGGGTCCGGCCCTGCCCCCCTCCAAACGAGCCCGAATTCCCCGACGTGGACAGTCTCCTGAAGCAGTTTGCGCAGTCCTCCCAGTTCGGCGCCAATGCCGCCTTTATCGAAGACCTGTACGAGCAGTACCTCGTCGATCCCGACAGTGTCGGTTCGGACTGGAAGCGGTGGTTCGACGCTTTCAAGGGTCGTGAAGCCGGCGATGTTCCCCATTCCGCAGTGCTCTCGGCCGTGGCCGAAGCAGGCCGCAAGGCCGCTCGCGGCATCGTCGAGGCGACGCCTGGCGGCGCCGGCGACGAGCGCGAGCGCCATGTCGGTCGCCTGATCACGGCGTACCGCTCGCGCGGCCATCTGGGCGCGAAGCTCGATCCGCTGGATCTGGCGCCGCCGCTCAATCCGCCGGATCTGGGCCTGCCCTTCCACCAGCTGACCGATGCCGACCTCGATGACGAGTTCAGCACCGGCGGCGTGGCCGGCCAGCCGCGGATGAAGCTGCGCGACCTGCTCGCGCTGCTCAAGACCACCTACTCCAGCCAGATCGGCGCGGAGTTCATGCACATTCCCGACTTCGAACAGCGCAGCTGGCTCTACCAGCGCCTCGAAGCCGCGGGTGGCCGGTTCGCGCGCAGCGAAACGGAAAAGAAGCGCATCCTCGAACGCCTGACCGCGGCCGAGGGCCTCGAGCGCTATCTGCACACCAAGTACGTCGGCCAGAAGCGCTTTTCGCTCGAAGGCGGCGATGCACTGATTCCGCTGCTCGACAGCGTGATCCAGCGCGCCGGCAAGGAAGGCGTCAAGGACATCGTGATCGGCATGGCCCATCGCGGCCGTCTCAACGTACTGGTCAATACGCTCGGCAAGAACCCGCGCAAGCTGTTCGACGAGTTCGAGGGCAAGTTCGACCACCACGACACCGATCGCGCCCACACCGGCGACGTGAAGTACCACATGGGCTTCTCGGCCGATCTGGCCACGCCCGGCGGTCCGGTCCATCTGGCGCTGGCGTTCAATCCGTCGCACCTGGAAATCGTCAACCCGGTGGTCGCCGGCAGCGTGCGTTCGCGCCAGCACCGTCGTCGTGATACCGAGCGCAAGCTCGTGCTGCCGGTGCTGTTGCATGGCGACGCGGCCTTCGCCGGCCAGGGCGTCAACATGGAACTGTTCCAGATGTCGCAGGCCCGCGGTTTCGCGGTTGGCGGCACGGTGCACGTGGTCATCAACAACCAGGTCGGCTTCACCACCAGCGATCTGCAGGACGCACGTTCCACGCTGTACTGCACCGACGTCGCCAAGATGGTCGGCGCGCCGATCCTGCACGTGAATGCCGACGATCCGGAAGCGGTTGTCTACTGCGCCGAGCTCGCCTACGACTTCCGCCAGCAGTTCGGCAAGGACGTGGTCATCGACCTCGTCTGCTACCGCCGTCACGGCCACAACGAAGCCGACGAGCCGGCGGCGACGCAGCCGCTGATGTACCAGGTCATCCGCAAGCACCAGACCCCGCGCGAGCTCTACACCGCGAAGCTGGTCGCCGAAGGCGTGATGGCCGAGGCCGATGCGAAGGCGATCGTCGACGGCTACCGCAACAAGCTCGACGCGGGCGAAGTCACGGTCGAGCTGGCCGATGCCAAGCCGAGCGACTACGAGCTGACGATCGACTGGGATCCCTATCTCGCAGGCCGCCTGACCGACACGCTCGACACCACGGTGTCGGTCGACAAGCTGAAGGCGCTGGCGACGCAGATCACCACGCTGCCCGAGTCCGTCACGTTGCAGGCGCGCGTCGCCAAGATCTACGACGACCGCCGCAAGATGGCCGCCGGCGAACAGGCCGGCGACTGGGGCTTCGCCGAGAACCTCGCCTACGCCACCCTGCTCGACGCCGGCCACCGCCTGCGCCTGGTGGGTCAGGACAGCGGCCGCGGCACGTTCTTCCACCGCCACGCGGTGCTGCACGACCAGACGTCCGGCAACAACTACATGCCGCTGCGCGAACTCGTGCAGAACCCGGAAGACGCCACGATCATCGACTCGCTGCTCAGCGAAGAAGCGGTCATGGCGTTCGAGTACGGATACGCGTCGTCCGAGCCGGGCACGCTGTGCATCTGGGAAGGCCAGTTCGGCGATTTCGCCAACGGCGCCCAGGTGGTCATCGACCAGTTCCTGTCGTCGGGTGAAGCCAAGTGGGATCGCCTCTGCGGTCTGGCGCTGTTCCTGCCGCACGGCTACGAAGGCCAGGGCCCCGAGCACAGCTCGGCGCGCCTCGAGCGCTTCCTGCAGCTGTGCGCGCTGGAGAACATGATGGTCTGCGTGCCGACCACGCCGGCGCAGGCCTTCCACATGATCCGTCGCCAGCTGTGCATGACCACGCGCAAGCCGCTGGTGGTGATGACGCCGAAGTCGCTGCTGCGCCACAAGCTGGCCGTGTCCTCGCTCGAGGAACTGGCCAACGGCGAGTTCCAGCACCTGATTCCCGATGCCGACGCCGACCCGAAGAAGGTCACGCGTGTGGTCGCGTGTTCGGGCAAGGTCTATTACGACCTGCTGGAAGAATCGCGCAAGCAGGGCCTCGACAACGTCGCACTGCTGCGCGTGGAACAGCTGTATCCGTTCCCGCGCGAACTGCTGGCTGCCGAGCTCAAGCGCTTCCCGAAGGCCACCGAAGTGGTCTGGTGTCAGGAAGAACCGCAGAACCAGGGTGCCTGGTACCAGATCAAGCACCACCTCGAGTTCTGCTCGGGTGCCAAGCAGTCGGTGCATTACGCCGGTCGCGCACGCTCGCCCTCGCCCGCCGTCGGTCATTTCAACGACCACGTCGCCGAGCAGCAGCAGCTGATCGCCGATGCGCTGGTGAACGATCTCGCCGGCAAGGTGCTCGCCGAGTAATCCGGCGCGCACTCCGCTCATCCATTCCCCACATTCAACGCTTTTCCAGGAAGCCACATGGCCACTGAAATCAAAGTCCCGGTCCTGCCCGAATCCGTCTCCGACGCGACCATCGCCACCTGGCACAAGAAGGCCGGCGATGCGGTCAAGCGCGACGAGAACCTCGTCGACCTGGAGACCGACAAGGTCGTCCTCGAAGTGCCGTCGACCGTCGACGGCGTGCTGAAGGAAATCAAGTTCGAAGAAGGCGCGACGGTCAACAGCGCGCAGGTCATCGCGATCATCGAAGAAGGCGCCGCCGCCGAAGCGCCGGCCGCCGAATCGGGCGCCAAGGACAAGGAAGCACCGGCCGCCGGTGCCGAGGAAGTGCAGCCGAAGTCGGAGGCCAAGAAGGCCGACGACAAGGCGCCGGCCTCGACCAAGCCGCAGACGTCGTCGGGCAAGAACGACGGCCTGCCGCCGGGCGCACGCTTCACCGCCGAGACCAAGGGCATCGATGCCTCGCAGGTCGAAGGCACCGGCCGCCGCGGCGCGGTGACCAAGGAAGACCTGCTGAACTACGCCTCGGGCAAGACCCCGGGCGTGTCGGGTGGCGCGCGTCCGGAAGAGCGTGTGCCGATGACCCGCATCCGCAAGACCATCGCGGCACGCCTGATGCAGTCGAAGGAATCGATCGCGATGCTGACCTCGTTCAACGAGGTGAATCTCGGCAAGGTGATGGCGCTGCGCAAGGAGCTGGGCGAACAGTTCCAGAAGGACAACGGCATCAAGCTCGGCTTCATGAGCTTCTTCGCCAAGGCTGCTGCCAACGCGCTGGCCAAGTACCCGGTGGTCAACGCCTCGGTCGACGGCACGGAGATCATCTATCACGGCTACGCCGACATCTCGGTTGCCATCTCGACCGATCGTGGTCTGGTGACGCCGGTGCTGCGCAACGTCGAGCGCCAGGGCTTCGCCGAAATCGAGCAGGGCATCGCCGATTACGCGAAGAAGGCGCGCGACGGCAAGCTGGGCCTGGACGATCTGCAGGGCGGCACGTTCACGATCACCAACGGCGGCACCTTCGGCTCGCTGATGTCGACGCCGATCGTCAACCCGCCGCAGTCGGCGATCCTGGGCATGCACTCGATCAAGGAGCGCGCCATCGTCGAGAACGGCCAGGTGATCGCTGCGCCGATGATGTATCTGGCGCTGTCGTACGACCACCGCATCATCGACGGCAAGGACGCGGTGCTGTTCCTTGTCGACATCAAGAACCAGCTGGAAAACCCGCACCGCATGCTGCTCGGCATGTGATGCGCCGCGACCCCCTCCACGGAGGGGGTTCGCACTTGTGGCGCCCGCGCCGCACCCCCAAATTCGCCGCATCGGCACCCTGCTCTTTCGGGCAGGCATCGAAAGAAGGATTTCCCCCATGGCTGAACAATTCGACGTCGTCGTCATCGGTGCCGGTCCGGCCGGTTACCACGCTGCCATCCGCGCCGCGCAGCTCGGCAAGACCGTCGCCTGCATCGACGCCGCGCTGGGCAAGGACGGCAAGCCGGCCCTCGGTGGCACCTGCCTGCGCGTGGGCTGCATTCCGTCGAAGGCGCTGCTCGATTCCTCGCGCCAGTTCTGGAACATGGGCCACATCTTTGGCGACCACGGCATCAGCTTCAAGGATCCGAAGATCGACGTCGAAGCGATGATCGGTCGCAAGGACAAGATCGTGAAGCAGTTCACCGGCGGCATCGCGATGCTGTTCAAGGCGAACAAGGTGACGCCGTATTACGGCTTCGCCACGCTGCACGCCGACCGCCTGGTCAAGGTCGCGCAGCACGACGGTACCGAGGTTGAGCTGACCGGTGCCAACGTCATCATCGCCGCCGGTTCGGATTCGATCGAACTGCCGTTTGCGAAGTTCGACGGCGACACCATCGTCGACAACGTCGGCGGTCTGGACTTCACCGAAGTGCCGAAGCGCCTGGCCGTCATCGGCGCCGGCGTGATCGGTCTGGAGCTCGGCAGCGTGTGGAAGCGTCTCGGCGCCGAGGTCACGATCCTCGAAGCCCTGCCCGACTTCCTCGCACTGGCCGACGCCGAAGTGGCGAAGACCGCGCTGAAGGAATTCAAGAAGCAGGGTCTCGACATCAAGCTGGGCGCCAAGGTCTCCAAGACCGAGATCACCGGCAAGGGCAAGAAGAAGGAAGTCGTCGTCAGCTATACCGACGGCAGCGGCGAACAGACGATCACCGTCGACAAGCTGCTGGTGTCCGTGGGCCGCAAGGCCGCGAGCAAGGGCCTGCTGGCCGACGACAGCGGTGTGAAGCTGACCGATCGTGGCCAGATCGAAGTCGACGACCACTGCCACACCGGCGTCGATGGCGTGTGGGCGGTCGGCGACTGCGTGCGCGGCCCGATGCTGGCGCACAAGGGCTTCGAGGAAGGCATCGCGGTCGCCGAACTCATCGCCGGCCTGCCGGGCCACGTCAACTTCGACACGATTCCGTGGGTCATCTACACCGAGCCGGAGCTGGCCTGGGTCGGCAAGACCGAGCAGCAGCTCAAGGACGAAGGCATCCCGTACAAGGCGGGCAGCTTCCCGTTCGCCGCCAACGGGCGCGCGGTCGCGATGATCGAGGCCACGGGCTTCGTCAAGGTGCTCGCGCACGCCGAAACCGATCGCGTGCTCGGCATGCACCTCGTCGGCGCCAACGTCTCCGAGCTCGTGCACGAAGGCGTGCTGACGATGGAGTTCAGCGGCTCGGCCGACGACCTCGCCCGCATCTGCCACGCGCATCCGTCGCTGTCGGAAGTGGTGCACGACGCGGCCATGGCGGTCGACAAGCGGTCGATCCACAAGGCCAATTGATCGAACGATGGGATTGGGGATGCGGGATTGGGGATTCGCAAGAGCCCGGTCTCTCGATCTGACCAATCCTGACAAGGGACGCCGGGCATCGCCCGGCGTTCTCTTTTTCAAATCCCCAATCCCGAGTTCCGAATCCCGATGAAGAGCATCTGCGTCTATTGCGGTTCCAACGCCGGCAACAAGCCTGTCTACGCCGAACGTGCAATGGCGCTGGGCGATCGGCTCGCACAAGACGGTCTGCGCCTCGTCTACGGCGGTGGCAATGTCGGCCTGATGGGCACCGTGGCCAACGCGGTGCTCGAAGCGGGCGGCCAGGTCACCGGTGTGATCCCGCAGCAGCTCGCCGACTGGGAAGTCGCGCACCGCGGCCTGACCGAACTCGAGATCGTCGACTCGATGCACGCGCGCAAGATGCGCATGTTCGAACTCTCCGACGGCTTCGTCGCCCTGCCCGGCGGCTTCGGCACGATGGAAGAGATCTTCGAGATGCTGACCTGGCGCCAGCTCGGCATCGGCAACAAGCCCTGCGCCTTCCTCGACATCGACGGCTTCTATGCGCCACTGATCGGCATGATCGACCGCATGGTCGAAGAGCGCTTCCTGCACCCGGACCAGCGCGCCGACCTCTGGTACGGCAGCGACATCGACGAGATGCTGGCGTGGATGCGGGCGTATGAGCCGGCGCAGGCAAGCAAGTGGATCGACGAGAAGCGGCGCAGTGTTTTGAAGTGAGGGGTTGCGCGGTGGAGTGAGCGCGTGCGGTGTGTGGCATCGCCTGTTTCGCGACCGCGTTGCTCCATGGTTTGAATCATTGATCGCTTTGCGACCGCGTTGTTTCGTCGCCTCGATCATTTCCGTCGCGAAGATGGGTCCCAGCTTTCGCTGGGACGACGGTGTTGGGATCCGGCGCTTTCCTTGAAGGCCCACAGTCTTCGTCCGTCGCCCCAGCGAAAGCTGGGGCCCATTTTGATCTTCATGCGACATCGGCTCGCGGCCTAGTCCGACAACCCGCCATTCAATCGCCTGCAACGATCGGAACTCCGACCTTGCAGCCGTCCCCATGCGCGACCGCCTCCCCTGCACCTACATCCTCGCCAGCGCCCCACGCGGCACGCTGTACACCGGCGTGACCTCGAATCTTCTGCAGCGCATCTGGCAACACAGCAACGATCAGACACGCGGCTTCACCTCGCAGCATCGCGTCCACCACCTCGTCTGGTTCGAAACGCACGACACGATGGACGCTGCGATCACGCGCGAGAAGCGGCTCAAAGCCTGGCAACGGCTGCGGAAGATCCAGCTCGTCGAGTCGACGAATCCGGAATGGCACGACCTGTATCCTCAACTTATCTGACAGCCCGAGGTTTCCGGATGCCCATTCCCGCCCGTTTCGACGCTTTCCGTATCCACAACGACGATGCCGGTTATCGCAGCGGCATCGAGCAGATCGCCATCGATGATCTCGCCGACGGCGAGATCGACATCGCGGTCGCGCACTCGTCGGTGAACTTCAAGGACGCGCTGGCGGGCACCGGCAAGGGCAAGATCCTGCGCCGCTTTCCGCTGGTCGGCGGCATCGACGTTGCCGGTCACGTCGTCGCATCACGCGACCCCGCCTTCAAGGAAGGCGATGCGGTGCTCGTCACCGGCAGCGGCCTCTCGGAAACACGCGACGGCGGCTACACGCAGTACGCGCGCATCGAGGCGAAGTGGGCCGTGCCCTTGCCCGCCGGGTTGAGCCTGCGCGAAAGCATGATCCTCGGCACCGCCGGTTTCACCGCCGCGCTGGCGCTGCTGCGCATGCACGAGAACCGGCAGACGCCCGCACTTGGCCCGCTCGCCGTCACCGGTGCGACCGGCGGCGTCGGCTCGCTCGCGGTCGACATCTTCAGCAGCGCAGGCTTCGAAGTGCATGCCGTCAGCGGCAAGGCCGAGCATGCGAATTATCTGAAAATGATCGGCGCATCCGAGGTGCTCGGACGCGATGCGCTGGGCACGACACGGCCGATGGAGTCCGCGCGTTTCGGTGGCGGACTCGACAATGTCGGTGGTCCGATGCTGGTCAGTCTGCTTGCGCAAACGGAGCCTTACGGCAACGTCGCCAGCGCCGGTCTCGCTGCAAGCGCGGACCTCGGTGCGACCGTTATGCCCTTCATTATCCGCGGTGTTTCGCTGCTCGGCGTCGCATCGGCAGGAACCGCGCGCGATGTGCGAGATGAGGTCTGGCAGCATCTCGCCAGCGACTGGAAGCCGCGCCATCTCGATGCGATCTGCACACGTGAAGTGGGTCTCTCGGAACTGCCGGACGTGTTCGAAACGATGCTCGACGGTGGTTCATTCGGTCGGACGCTCGTCACGCTTTGATGTCAGCTGCGCGCGCGAGCAATGAATGCGCGGATAGAATCGCAGTCGTCATATCGAGGGGGAATCGATGGCACGCATTCTGATCGTGGACGACTCGCCGTCCCAGTTGATGGGCATCCGGCGCATCGTCGAAAAGCTCGGCCATGAGGCACTGACCGCGGAGGACGGCCAGGCCGGTGTCGACGCAGCCAAGCGTGAGCTGCCGGACCTCATCCTGATGGATGTGGTGATGCCGAACCTCAACGGGTTCCAGGCAACGCGTTCGATCACGCGCGAGCCGACGACCGCGCACATCCCGGTGATCCTGGTGACGACGAAGGACCAGGACACCGATCGCGTCTGGGGCATGCGCCAGGGCGCAAAGGCCTACCTCACCAAGCCCTTCAGCGAAGTCGAGCTATCGGACGCCATTCTCAAGACAATCGGAGGCGGTGCGGCGCCGGTTGCTTGAGTCTGCGCTGATGCGACGCCGCTTCGCAGCGTATCGCCGTTGTCCCGGCGGCATCTCACAGACGTATGTCCGGTCGAGCTGACGCCCATGTTGTGCTTCGCGCGACGTCGCTCAGCCCCGAGAATCAAAATGGATGACCAGCCATTCGACTGTTGAAAAGCGTTCCAGCGCGACCAGACATGCGTCTGTTGAAAGCCGCTGGGATGACGAACTAGAGCCGGCAGTCTCTGATTGTCCAACTTCCGCCTCAGCACAAGCGGGGCAGTCGCCGTCTACTTCTTCCCGACCGCAAACGAATCGCGCAGGGCCTCGTAGGCCGCGACCTGCTGCATATCGTTCGCGACCGGCGCCTGGATCTCGAGTTCGACGATCTGGTCGCCATCCGGCGCACCGCCGGCGCCCGGTAGACCACGCCCGCGCAGACGCAGTTTGCGTCCGGCTTCCGAACTCGCCGGAATCTTCAGATCCACATGCCCGCCGAGTGTCGCCACGCTGATCGTCGCGCCCAGCGCCGCATCCCATGGCGCGATCGGCAAGGTGTGGATGATGTTGCGGCCGTCGACTTCGAAATCCGGATGCGCGGCGTATTCGATTTCCAGCAGCAGGTCGCCGCCTTGCTGGCCCTGTCGCGGCAGGCGCACGACCTGACCCGGCCGGATGCCGCGGGGAATCTTCACTTCGAAGGTCTTGCCCATCACCGGCACGCGTACGCTGTCGCCGCGGTGGATCGTCTCCAGCGTCACCGCCAGGCGCGCGCGCGTGTCGCCGCGCGGCTGCGGGCCGCCGCGACCCGGCTGTTGCGGACCGGCATAGCCGCCCGCGCGCCGGCCGAACATCTGTTCGAAGAAGTCGCTGAACCCCCCGCCGGCGCCACCGCCGGCGAAGATCTCGTCGAAATCCACACCGCCGGGCCCACCACCGAATCCGCCCGGTGGCGGCTGCACGTCGTCGCCCGGCCGATAGCCGCGCGCACGCAGACCGTCGTAGGCCTTGCGCTTCTCCGGGTCGCGCAGCGCCTCGTAGGCCTCGTTGACCGACTTGAAAGTGTCTTCCGCGCCAGGCTCCTTGCTGACGTCCGGGTGGTACTTGCGCGCGAGCCGGCGGTACGCGGTCTTGATCTCAGCATCGCCTGCGTTCGGCTCGACGCCGAGAATCTCGTAGTAATCCTTGAACTGCATCTGTTTTGCGTCCGGTGCGGGCGCGTGCCCGTCAGGAATGGAACGCCACGATCGGCGACGGCCCGCAGGATACCTGCAGGCCGTCGCCACGTCGTGGATACCGCAGTTGCATGAGGCGCAGCCGCGGTCGATCAGCCCTTACTGGCGCGTGCCCGCCTCCGCAACTGCGCCGACCTGGATGCGTCGGGGCGTCGATTCGGCGCGCTTGGGAATGCTGATCTCGAGCACGCCGTGGTGGCCGCTGGCGGTGATCGCATCGGCGTCGGCGCTGTCGGGCAGCGTGAAGCGACGATGGAAGCGGCCGGTGTTGCGCTCGACGCGCGAGAACCGCACTTCGTTGGCGTCGCCGTCGGTGGCGTCCTGGCTCGCAGGCGCACGTTCGCCCTTGAGGCTCAGCACACCCTTGTCCATCCAGATCTCGACCTGTGCCGGATCGATGCCCGGCAGGTCGGCGAGGATCACGAAACGCGAGCGCTCCTCGCGGATGTCGACGCGCGGCGTCCACTCGCTGGTGACGACCGACGATGCATCGGCATCACCGTGGACGAACTGCTGCAGGAACTGGCGCATCTCGTCGTGCAGACGCGGCGAGGTGTCGCGGGCCGACTGACGGGCGACGGCGCGGAACGCTTCATGGCGCATGGAATGACTCCGGACTTGGGGCGGCACCGGTGGCCGCGATGTCCCCGATCTGGGTACCGCCGCGGGGCTTTCAAGCATCGCCGCGAGCTCACGCCATGAGCGGCTAGACTTCCGTTCACCCTCCCCGGAACGCCCCCCATGACGATCCAGATCGGCGACACGATTCCCGAAGTCGCGCTCAAGCACATCCACGACGGCGTCCGCGTCATCGACACCCCGACGCTGTTCACCGGCAAGCAGGTTGTGCTGTTCGCAGTGCCCGGCGCGTTCACGCCGACCTGCTCGGAACATCACCTGCCCGGCTTCGTCGAACACTTCGGGACCTTCCGCAAGCGCGGCATCGACGTGATCTGCATCGCCGTCAACGATCCCTTCGTGATGCAGGCTTGGGGCGAAAGCGTTGGCGTGCCGGACGGCCTGCAGATGGTTTCTGACGGCAACGGCGATCTGGTCAAGGCGATGGGCCTGGAAATGGACGCCAGCGCCTACGGCATGGGCCTGCGCGCGAAGCGCTTCGCGCTGTATGCCGACGATGGCGTGGTGAAGCAGTTGTTCGTCGAAGCGCCGGGCGAGTTCAAGGTCTCGTCGGCCGAGCACGTGCTGGCGCAGTTGGCTGTTTGACGCCAGAAATCGTCGCCCCAGCGGCCCTCAACAGACGAACGTCTGGTCAAGCTGGGGCCCATTTTGATTTCGGTTTTAAAGCCGGAAATCAAGATCAGAATGGATCCCAGCCTTCGCTGGGATGACGGTCAATACGCTCTCAAGGCTTTCGATTCGAAGCCTCACTCCGCCACCCGAAACTCCACACTCCGCCACGCCCCGTCATCCGCGAGCGCGGTCAGCGTATGCGCGCCGGGCGTGTCGAACTCGTGCCGCAGCCACTGCGTGCCGCGGGTCTCGCCGATCCAGCGGCCGTCGAGCAGCCATTGCACGCGTCCCTCGCTGCCGAGCGCGCGCAACTGCAGGCGCACGCCATGCGTGCTGTTCGGTGGCCGCGCCAGCAGGGTGCCGGGCGTCAGGCCTTCGATGTGCAGCGCTTCGGACGCGTCGCGGCCGTCGGGCGCGCAGTCCGGCGACAGCGCGGGCAGTCTCGATGCCTGGCGCGCCGTCGCCGGCAACCACGGCGCGACGAGTGCAGGCCAGCGGGCGACCTCAGCGCTGCGACGCACGTGCGTCGCGCTGCACTCGGCGGACAGACGCAAGCCGCTGGTCACATCGACATCGAAACGCACGACGCCCGCGCCCCAGCGACTCGCATCGCGCTCCGGCAGCGTCTGCGGCACATTGCCGTCCAGCGTCCAGGCATCGCGGCGGCGCTGACACAGCGCACCGGTCTGCGCATCCGCAGCTGTGCCGAGCGGCCAGCAGATTTCGACTTCGCGCACGTTGCGCGGCGGCGGCGTGCGCACCGCGTCGGCGCGATCGCGCGGCAGGCTGTCGACGGTTTCGAACAGCAACGGCAGTGCGGTCACTGCGCCGTACTGGCCCGGCAGCGGCGTGCCGTCCGGCCGTCCGACCCAAACGCCAACGGTGTAGTGATGCGTACCGCCGATCGCCCAGGCATCGCGGTAGCCGTAGCTGGTACCGGTTTTCCACGACACGCGTGGACGACCGCCTGTGTCGAAGGTCTCGATGCGCTCGCCGGGCCGCGGATTCGATTCGAGGATCTCGCGCACGATCCACGCCGCGCCCGGCGACATCAGCAGACGTTCGACCAGCGGCGCCTCGGGCGTCAGGCGCACACGGCCGGCGATGCCTTCGCGATGCAACGCGGCATGCGCCCCGACCAGCTGTTCCAGCGTCGCGCCCGTGCCGCCGAGGATCAGCGACAGGTTCGGCGCCGCGCCACGCGGAAAGCGCAGGGTCACGCCGGGATTCTCCAGCCGCGCCGCGAAACGCGCAGGGCCGACACGATCGAGCAGATCGACCGCGGGCACGTTGAGCGACAGTCGCAACGCGTCGTCCGCCGCGACCGGTCCATTGAACGCGGCGTCGAAGTTGCCGGGCCGGTAACCGTCGAACGACTGCGGCGCATCGCTCATCAGGCTGCCGGAATGGATCAGGCCGTCATCGAGGGCCATGCCGTAGAGGAACGGTTTAGCGTGGAACCCGGCGAGCGCCACGCGCGGACCATGTCCACATGCCCGAGCCGCGCGCGATCGCCGAACGCGACCGAGCCGACATAGGCCTGCGCCTCCAGTGTGCGGTTGTCGACGACGAGCAGCGCGGCCGAGGTGCGCTCGGGCAGTTGCGAGAAATAGCTCGACACGCGCTGCTCCAGCACGCGCTGCAGGCCGATGTCGATCGTCGACACGATGCGCGCCTGTCGCGGCGCGGATTCGCGCAGGCGCTGCGCGAGCAACGCGGCATGCATCGGCTGACGCAGGCTGCGCGCGACGACCGCTTCGACCTTGCCATCGTCGACCTCGCCGCGCGACCACACGCCGAGCGTCACCATGCGCTCGAGCACCTTGTCGCGTGCCGCACGTGCGGCTTCGGGTTCGCGGTCCGGACGCAGTCGGCTCGGCGCCTGCGGTAATACCGCGAGCAGTGCGGCCTCGGCGTGCGAGAGCTGCGAGGCCGGCTTGCCGAGATAGGCCCAGCTCGCGGCCTCGACGCCTTCGATGGTGCCGCCGAACGGTGCGCGCGTCAGATACAGCGCGAGGATTTCGTCCTTGGACAGATGCACTTCCAGCTGCACCGCGCGCAGCATCTGCACGAGCTTGCCACCCACGGTGCGACCGCGTGGCGTCGGATCGAGGATGCGTGCGACCTGCATCGTCAGCGTCGAACCGCCAGAGACGATGCGCCCGCCCCGCGTCCACTGCCCCGCCGCGCGTGCGAGCGCCCAGGGATTGATGCCCGGATGCCGGCGGAACCAGCGGTCCTCGTAACCGAGCAGCGCCTGCAGATACAGCGGCGACACAGTGTCCGGCGTGGCCGGGTGCCGCCACACGCCGTCGGCATCGGCAAACGCGCGCAGCGGCGTGCCGTCGCGCGCGACGACGACGACGCTGGTGTCGGCGCGTGTCGGCAGTTGCGGTGGGAATGCGAGATCGAGCAACAACAACGTCGACAGCACAGCCGCCGTGCCCCAGCGCAGCCACGGCGCGATGCGCTGCCACACCTGCCCTGCCCGGCTGCGCCGGTTCACGCGTGGATCGGCCAAGGCGCTGGATCCCGCCTACGCGGGGTTCCCAACCAACGATTGTCGGGTCACGAAGGCGGAGACGACCTGCATCTCCACCGTCATCGACCCGGACAACTCCGGCGCGCAGCGGTCATCGAACCCGCCGCTCAAGGCTGCACCACCGTGATCCGCGCCGGCACCGACGTACCGACGCCACGCAACTGCGGCCGGTACATGTCCTCGACCAGCGGCGGCGGCGCGGTGTAGGTGCCGGGGCTGACGGCGCGCACGAGGTAGAACACGCGCGCGGTGCGGCCGCTGTCGAGCTTGAGCGCGGCGACGTAGCGGTCGTCGCGGTACTCCTCGTGCTGCACCGTCGCCGCGCTGCCGCGCTCGGTGATCTGGATGCCTTCGACGACGACATCCGCCCACTGCTTCGCATCGCCCAGATTGAAGTTCTCGACTTCCAGGCCCGCCGGCAGCAGATCCGTCAGCAGCGCATCGGGCATGTCGCGGTCGGCGACCACCGAGAGCGCGACGATCAGCGCCTCGCCCTCCTTCAGCGGTCCCGGGCTCCACGGCTTGCCGTCGGTGCCGTAGAGCCGACGCTCGACCTTGAGGACGCTGGAATCGGCGGCCGGCGCCTGACGCGGCACGCCGGCGACGTCGATGTTCGCGTACATCGGCGGTTCGCCCTGCGGGTTGAAGCGCACGCCACGACGCAGGCCGGCCTCGTCGTAGGCGCGGCCGACGATCGTCGCGGCCGCCACGGCTTCGTCGACATCGCCTTCGCGCAGCGTGCCGCCGACCCGCTTGCGCTGATCGGACGAGAGCGCACGGCCGAGTCGCACGAGTGCGATCTGTTCCTGCGTGCTGAGGTACATCCAGCCACGGTTGCGACGCACATCGACCTCGCGACCGATGTCGACCGCGCGCGCGTCGAACGCAGGCTTCGCGACGCCGCGTTCGTGGGTCAGCGCGATCATCAGCGAGGCGTCGCGCAGTGGCGTGCCGTAATCCCACAGATAACCCGGTCGGTCGCCCTGGAAATCGAACCCGGCCTGGATAGCCCGCTCACCGCGCGCCTTGTCGCCCTGCAGCGACAGCGCGAGGCCCAGATGCACCAGCGGCAGGCCGCTGAGCGTGCGGCCGCGGTCGTTGTCGTAGAGCGCGCGCAGCGTGCCCAGCGGCGCGCGGTTCACGCGTGCCAGTACGTAGCCGGCGTAGGCGCGATACGCGAAGCGCAGATGCTCGCGATGGTCCTGACCATAGAACTCGTTGCCGCCTGACAGCAGATCCTCGCCGAGACGCTCCAGCGATTTCTGCAACACCGCGTCCGGCACGGCGAAGCCGGCATCGCGCGCGTCGAGCAGGAATTCGACGATGTACGGGGTCAGCATCGGATTGACGTAGCCGTCGCTGCCCCACATCGAGAAGTGGCCGGTGCCGACCTGCATCGATGCGAGTCGCCCGAACGCGGCCTCGACGAACTGCCGGCGCTTGGCCGCGTCGACGCCCTGGATGCCGAGCATCGACACCGTGGCGTCGTCGAGCTGCAACGCCGCGTAGCCGCGGCTCGTCGTCTGTTCGGCGCAGCCGTAGGGATACGACAGCGCGCCGGTGATCGCCGCCGCGAACGGAATCGGCGGCAGGGCGCTGACGGTGAAACGCGCATTGACCGACCCGGCCATCAACCCGTCCATCAGGCCGGTATCGAGCGTCAACGGCGTGGCGCCGTCGAGCACACGTGTGTTCGAACGCAGCACCGCCGGCCAGGCGGGCCGCACCGGCAGGTCGTAACTGCGGTCGACGCGCACGCCTGTGCCGTTCACCCGCACCCGCACCTTGGCGACGGTATAGCCCTCCTGCGCGGTCAGCGGAAAGCTCAGCGTGGTCTTGCCGTCGACGCCCAGTTCCACCTTGCGGCTGCCCTCGCCGATCGCCAGCGGGCCGACACCGTCGACGCGAACATCGAAGCTGCCGGCACGTCCGCTGAAATTGCTCAGATCCAGTGTCACCGTGCTGGTGTCGCCCGGTGCCATGACCCGCGGCATGCTGGCCTCGGCGACCAGTGGCGCGCGCACGACCGTCTCCACATCACGACTGCCGTAGCGGTCCGCCGACCACACCAGCGCGGACACCCGCAGCGTGCCGTTGAAGTCGGGCAACTGCAGCGATACACGCGCATTGCCGCGCGCATCGAGCTTCACCGGTCCTGCGAACAGATCGACCGTCTGCACGCGCGCGGTCGGACGCCGCGCCTGCGGCAACGCGGCCAGCGGCGCATCGCCACCGAAGCGCAGGCGCGCGGTGCCGCCTTCGAAACTCTCGATCACGCGGCCGTAGAGATCGTAGGCATCCACGCCGAACCGGCGCTGCGCGAAGAAATGCTTCCACGCATCGGGCACCGGGAAGCGGGTGATGTTGAGGATGCCGACATCGACCGCCGACACCGTGACCCAGGCCTCCTGCCCGGCCAGCTGCGGCGCGCTGACCGTGACCTGCATCGGGCCTTCGGGCCGGATGAGCGCAGGTGCCTTGAGGCCGACGGCGACACGTCGCTCGCGCCGTTCCATCGGCACGTGCGCCACGCCGACCGCGCGTGCCGGCGTGACCGTGCTGGTCGCGCTGCCGCCGCGGAACACCAGCGCGGTCACGTAGACATCGTGACGCTCCCAGTCCTCGGTGACCGGGATGTCAAAGGTGCTGCCTGGCGTGGCGTCGATCTCCTGCAGATAGAGCATGCGGTCGCTTTCGACCATCAGCAGACCCTTGCCCGGATGCGGCGGCGTCACCGTCACGCGCATCGTGTCGCCGGCGCGATAGCCGGCCTTGTCGAGTGCGACCTTGACCTTGTCGGGGCGTGCATCGAGACCGCGGTTGCCGTCGTCCCAGCTCCAGCCTGCGCGGAACGGATAGCGCGACACCAGTTTCGTCGCCGGATCCTCGACATCGATGCGGTACTCGCCCCACTCCACCGGAAAATCGAAGCGCGTGGCATCGCTGCCGGCTTCGAGCGTGCGCGTCTCCACCGTCTCGAAGCGACGGGTGAATTCATAGCGCCAGCCGGCATCGTCGTTGCGCCAGTGGTAGTCGCGATGCTCGCGGATCAGCGAGACCTTGAGCCCGGCCTGCGGACGCGGCTTGCCATCCGAACCGACGCGCGTCAGTTCGAAGCGCGCCTTGGTGTTGGGGTCCGCGCCGTCGTCGGGTTCGAACAGCGGACGCACGCCGACCAGCGCATCGGCCGGCCACAGCACGCGCTTGAGCGTGCGATTGACGCTGCGGCCGCCGGTCTCGTACAGGCTGCCGGACACGATCGCGGCGATCGGCGTGGTGGGCTTGGCTTCTTCCGGCAACGGGATGTCCGCGGTCAGTCGTCCCTGCGCATCGAACGTGCCCTCGACGACATCCTTGGCCTCGCGCGGCAGGTCGACGGTCGCATCACCGAACACGAAACCGGGCAGGCCTTCGACCGGCGATCGCTCCACCGCGAGCGCCAGTCGCGCAGTGAACCGGTTGCCGCTTGCCGGCGCGCCATAGAGATACGCGCCGGTCGCCTGCAGCTTCAGCGGCTCACCGGGACGCAGCACCGCCTGCGCGTCGAGGTCAAGCTTCATGCGCTCGGGCAGGAATTCCTCGATGCGCAGCGTCATGCCCTGCACCGCTTCGCGCGCGGCAGGATCGGTGCGGAATTCGACGCGCCAGCTGCCAGTGGGCGCATCGACCGGAATCTCGCGCTCGAAACGGAAGTAGCCGCTCTCGCCCGGCTCGACGCGCGTTTCGAAGAAGGTCTTGCCATCAGGCTGGCGCAGACGCGCGAACAGCGACTGTGAGCGACTGTCCTTGGCCGCGACCGGTCGTCCATCCTGATCGCGCAACAGCGCCGACACGCGCACGGTTTCGCCCGGGCGATACAGGTCGCGACCCGACCACGCGAACACGTCGAACCAGGCCTGCTCGCGGCCGCTGACCGCGAACTCCGACAGGTCTAGCGCCGGCTGGTTGAACGGCAGCAGCGACACATCGCTGGCACGACTGGCGACCAGCACATGGCCGGCGTCCAGCGTGTAATCGAGCATCGCATTGCCCTTGGCATCGGTGCTCGCGCGGTAGACGGTGGCGCCCTTGGCGTCGAGCACCTTCAGCTCGGCGCTGCCGATCGGCGCGCCGTTCTGCAGCGATGCGGTGTGCACGAACAGCTTTTCGCTATAGGCGCGCGCGTGCAGGCCGATGTCGCTGACGGTGAAGAACGCGGTTTCGTACTGGTCCTCGAACGCGCCCGCGCGCTTCATCACCGCGAAGTACAGACCCGGCTGTTGCAGCTCACGAATCTCCTGCAGCGGCAGATAGGTCAGCACGCGTTCGTTGCGCGCACCATCGATCGCGAAGCGGTTCACGTAGACCGGCTTGGCCAGCTTCGACAGCGGGGTGTTCTCGCCCCAGCGGTTATCGAGTTCCCAGCTGCCGCGGCGGCCGCCGCGCTGGTACTGGGTCAGGAATGCGGGCAGCGATTCGTCATCGACGCGCAGGAACTCGACATCGACCTCGGCGACGTTGATCGACACGATCGGCAGGCCGCGCGACTCCTTCGCCGGCAGCACGCTGCCCTGCGAAGCAAAACCGACGACCGGGTCGAGCTCTCCGGTGAACACCTTGCGTTCAACATTGGCGCCGAGCGTGTCGCCGCTGGCCGAGGCCAGCTTGCCGGACAGGCGCACGGTGTAGTCGCGGTTCGCCTCGACGTGCGGGAAACGCAACACTTTGCCGTCGTCGTCGAGCGTCCAGCTGCCTTCGCGGGCGGCGCCATCGGTAAAGGTCACCAGCGCATCGAAGTCCTGGGTGCCGACCAGGGGTTCGGAGAACTCGAGCGCCAGCGCGAGCGACCCGTCGCGCTGGTCGGGAAATGCGCGCACCAGACCGAACCCTTCGATCGTTTCGCGATCGGTCTGGATCGCCTCGCCGCTGACGCCGGGCGTCTGACCGGCCGTGTCGCGTTTGCAGGCCGCCAGTCCGAAGGCGAGGAGCAGGACCGTCAGGCCTGCCAGCAGATGACGCATGCGCAGCGATGCGCGTTCGGTTCCGAAGGACATCCGCTGTGCTCCGCTGGGCGTTGGCCGCGAGTATAGGCTGCGGCTGCGGCGTTCCGGGGGCGGTCGATGGGCGGATTGCGCGGCGTTTCGGCGCGGCGTCGGGTCGGGGTTCGCAGGCGGTACTGAAAACGAAAAAGGGCCGGCAATGCCGGTCCTTTTCCATCACTCGAAACGCATCAGGCGTCAGGCGTTGCCGTCGGTACGTCCAACGTCGGCGTCTCGCCCGGTGGCAGTGCATCGATGTCGTCTTCACTGCTGTCAACGATCGAGCCGTCCACGCGCTCGATGCCTTGTAGGCGCTCGTCCTTGGACACGCGCATCAGGGTCACGCCCTGCGTGTTGCGGCCGACGCGTGCGATCTCCGAGGCGCGGGTGCGCACGAGCGTGCCGCCGTTGGAGATCAACAGCACCTCGTCGTGGTTGTGCAGCAGCACCGCACCGACCAGCGGACCATTGCGTTCGGTGGTCTGGATGCCGATGACGCCCTGCGTGCCGCGACCCTTGCGCGGGTATTCCGACAGCGGCGTGCGCTTGCCGTAGCCGTTCTCGGTCGCGGTGAGGATGTACGGAATATCGTCGCCCGCACCGGTCTCGACCGCGACGTCGCCGGCCGTCGCTTCGATCGTCGTGTCTTCGACGGTGTCCTCGGACTCGTCCTCGATGCCGCCCGCGCTCTCGGACACGATCAGGCTCACCACCTGCTCGCCCTTGGTCAGGCGGATACCGCGCACGCCACCGGCGGTGCGGCCCATCGAACGCACGCGGTCTTCGCCGAAGCGCACCGTCTTGCCGTTCGACGCGAACAGCAGCACGTCCTTGTCGCCGTCGGTCAGGGCCACGCCGATCAGCGCGTCACCCTCATCGAGGCGGATCGCGATCTTGCCGCGCGCCAGGCGATAGGCGAACTCGGTGAGCGGCGTCTTCTTGACCGTGCCCGCGCGCGTGGCGAAGAACACGTACTGGCTTTCCAGGTACTCGCGCACCGGCACGACGGCCTGCACTTTCTCGTTCGCTTCCAGCGGAATCCAGTTGATGATCGGACGGCCGCGCGCATTCGGGCCGGCGTCGGGCAACTGGTGCACCGGCAGCCAGAACACACGGCCGGCGCTGGTGAACGTCAGCAGCGTGTCATGCGTGTTGACCAGCCACAGCTGCTCGATGAAATCCTCGTCCTTCGTCGCTGCCGCATTACGACCGCGACCACCGCGCTTCTGCGCGCGATAGGCGCTGACCGGCTGGCGCTTGGCGTAGCCCGAATGCGACAGCGTGACCACCACATCTTCGGGCGCGATGAGGTCGAGGATGTCGAGATCCTCTTCGCTGGCGCGGATCTCGCTGCGACGCGCGTCGCCGAATTCTTCCTTGACGTTGCGCAGTTCGGTGCGGATCACGTCCAGCAGCACGTCCGGGTTCTCGAGAATTTCGATGAGGCCGCGGATCGTTTCCAGCAGCAGCTTGTACTCGTCGGTGAGACGGTCCTGCTCCAGCCCGGTCAGGCGGTGCAGGCGCATCTCGAGGATCTGCTGCGCCTGGACGTCGGTCAGCTGGTAGTGACCGTCGATCAGGCCCACACCATCGGGCAGATCTTCCGGACGCGAGGCCTCGGCACCGGCCGCGCCGAGCAGCGCGCCCACCAGGCCCGCTTCCCAGCGCTGGGCGAGCATCCGCTCCTTGGCGACCTGCGGATTCTCGGACGTCTTGATCAGCTCGATCATCTCGTCGATGTTCGCGAGCGCGACCGTCAGGCCTTCGAGGATGTGCGCACGGTTGCGCGCCTTGCGCAGTTCGAAGATCGTCCGGCGCGTGACCACTTCGCGGCGGTGACGAACGAAGGCTTCGAGGATCTGCTTGAGGTTCAGCAGCTGCGGACGACCTTCGACGATCGCCACCATGTTGATGCCGAACACCGACTCCATTTGCGTCTGCGAGTAGAGGTTGTTAAGCACCACATCCGCGGAATCGCCGCGCTTGATTTCGATGTAGATGCGCATGCCGTCCTTGTCGGACTCGTCGCGCAGTTCGCTGATGCCTTCGAGCTTCTTTTCCTTGACCAGTTCGGCGATCTTCTCGATCAGCCGGGCCTTGTTGACCTGGTAGGGAATCTCGGTGACCGCGATCGCCTCGCGGCCGTTGTCGGCCACTTCGATCTCGGCGCGGGCGCGCATGCGCACGCGACCGCGACCGGTGCGGTAGGCGATGTGGATGCCACCGACGCCATTGATGATGCCCGCAGTGGGGAAATCGGGGCCTGGAATGAATTCCATCAGGCCATCGATATCGATCTCGGGATTGTCGATCAGCGCGATCAGCGCATCGATCACTTCACTGAGATTGTGCGGCGGAATATTGGTCGCCATGCCGACCGCGATACCGGCGGAACCGTTGACCAGCAGGTTTGGGAACCGGGTCGGCATGACCGTCGGTTCGCTTTCCTTCTCGTCGTAATTGGGCTGGAAATTGACCGTTTCCTTGTCGATGTCGGCCATCAGCTCGTGGCTGAGGCGCGCCATGCGCGACTCGGTGTAACGCATCGCCGCCGCGGAGTCGCCGTCGACCGAACCGAAGTTGCCCTGGCCGTCGACCAGCATGTAGCGCAGCGAGAACGGCTGGGCCATGCGCACCAGCGTGTCGTACACCGACTGGTCGCCGTGCGGGTGGTACTTACCGATGACGTCACCGACGATACGCGCCGACTTGAAGTACGCCTTGTTGCTGTGCGCGCCGAGTTCGTGCATCGCGAACAGTACGCGACGGTGGACCGGCTTGAGGCCATCGCGGACGTCGGGGAGCGCGCGCCCCACGATCACGCTCATCGCGTAATCGAGGTAGCTGCGGCGCATCTCGTCTTCGAGGTTGACGGGGATGATTTCTTGCGCGGAATCGACCATCTAGAGGGTTTGCATCCTGTCTACGCGGTCCGGATTTCCGGCGCTGGGCGCAAGGCACCAACGCGGCGCGTACCGGCCGCCGGCAACGCGATCAAAACGACAGGAAATCTTAGCACAAAAGCGGTCCTCGCAGGCCGCCTTTCCGACGCAAAAACAATCACTTATGCAGTTTTCGGCCGGGGATTCCCACCGAATCCCGCGTAGGCAGCGAGCGATGCGCACACGCGTGCTCCACCGGCAGCGGGCATCAGGCCTTGAACAGCGCCTGCATCGACGCCGTGGACGGCCGCTCGACGACGCCCTGCTCGGTCACGATCGCATCGATCAGCTCCCCCGGCGTCACGTCGAACACCGGGTTCCAGGCCTGGATGCCTTCCGCCACGGTGCGCGTGCCGCCGATGCCGAACAGCTCGCCCGGATCGCGCTGCTCGATCTCGATCAGATCGCCCGACGCGGTGTCCATGTCGACGGTCGACGACGGCGCGACGACCATGAACCTGACGCCATGGTGGCGCGCGGCGATCGCCAGCTGGTAGGTGCCGATCTTGTTCGCGGTATCACCGTTGGCGCAGATGCGATCCGCGCCGACGACGATCCACTGCACCGCGCCGGTCTTCATCAGATGCGCGGCTGCCGAGTCGGCGATCAGCGTCGCGTCGATGCCGTCCTGCTGCAGCTCCCACACCGTCAGGCGCGCGCCCTGCAGCCACGGCCGCGTCTCGCCCGCGAACACCTTGCCGATGCGCCCCTGCGCCATGCCGGCGCGGATCACACCCAGCGCGGTACCGAAGCCTGCCGTCGCCAGCGAGCCGGTGTTGCAGTGGGTCATGACGCCACTTCCAGGCGCGATCAGTTCGGCGCCGAGCGCGCCCATGTGCCGGTTCGCCGCGAGGTCTTCTTCCGCGATCGCCTGCGCCTCACGCGCCAGCACTTCGCGCCAGTCGGCGCCCGAGGTCACCAGCACACGCCGCATCCGCGCCAGCGCCCAAGCCAGATTCACCGCGGTCGGACGCGCGGCATTGAGCCGCTGCAACGCAGGTTCGAGTTTCGCCAGTGCAGCCGTCCCGTCCTCGGCCTCGATATCGCGCGCACCCAGCACCGCGCCCCACGCCGCCGCGATCCCGATCGCCGGCGCCCCGCGCACGGTGAGGTCATGGATCGCCTGCGCGACCTCGTCGCTGGTGGTGCAGGACACGTGCTCGACGACGAATGGCAGCTTGCGCTGGTCGAGCAGATCGAGCGTGTCGCCGGTCCAGAGGATGGGGCGGATGTGGTCGTAGCGGTCGAAATCGAGGGGAGATGTGTTCATGGGGCCATTGTAAATCGGGGATGCTGGATTGCTGTTGGCGGAAGTGGGTGCCGAGTTCTCGCTGCGATCGCCGCTCTCCCGCCCTGCCCGCCAGCACGTTCAGCAGAGAGTGCGACGAGTTAGCGAGACCCGTCATTCCCGCGAAAGCGGGAAACGCTTCTTCAACGGCGCGTAGCGCCGGTCATCCATTTTGATGTTGGCGTCCGCTTTGGCATTGGCATTGGCATTGGCTTTGGCTGTGGCTTCCAGCTCTTGATCCGAATCGAGCCGTAGAGCGAGCCGAGCACCGGAGCCTGACGTGGCCGTAGAGCAGCCCATGTCTGAGCGCAGCGAGTTTGGGCTGCGTGCCGCGTCTGGAGAGGAGCACAGGGCACCGATGCGGCTTCATCGCATCGGCTCGCGTCCGGCGAAGACGGTTTTGCTTACTTTTGCCAAGACAAAAGTAAGCCGCGCGACAGCGCGGAAGCCCTGTCCTTGATCTTCGCTCTTACGATTGATCTTTTGCTTCGAACAATTAGTTCGCGAAGCGACGCGCGAAGAATCTTAAGCAAGTGCACGGCTCTCGCCCGCTGCGCGTGCGAGTCCCTTTTGGACGGACCCAAAAGGAACCAAAAGGTCCCTTCGCCGGACGCGATCCGCCGCGATACAGCCGCGGCGGTCCCCTGCGCTTCTCGGACGTCGGGGCACGCAGCCCAAACTCGCTGCGCTCAGACACGGGCTGCTCTACGACCCCGCCGCCCTGCGATGCTCGGCTCGCTTTACGGCTCGATTCAAATCAAAAGCCTGGAGCCAAGACAAGCCAGAGCAGAGCCAAAGCTAAAACCAAAGCCAGAACAAGGGCCAACCCAGAACCCAGATCAAGATGGATGCCTGCGTTCGCGGGCATGACGACGATGCGTTCTGGTGAAGTTCCGGAACCGCGCGAGCGATTACGCCCGCACGAAATCGAACGCGATCACATCAGCGATGCGCCCCGTCCCGAGCATCGCCATCATCAGGCGATCGACCCCCAAGGCCACGCCGGCGCAATCCGGAAATCCGGCATCCAGCGCATCCAGCAGGGCTTCATCGATCACCGGCAATGCATCACCGCGCGACCCGCGCACCGCATGATCCCGCTCGAAGCGCGCGCGTTGCTCCGCGCCATCGGCCAACTCGTAATACCCGTTCGCGAGTTCCAACGCACCGAGATACAGCTCGAAACGTTCGGCCACCTGCACGCCGTCCCGCTCGGCGATGCGCGCGAGCATGCATTGCGAGGCCGGGTAGTCGTGGACGACGAGGATCCGGTCGGCCGGGTTCGCAGGCTGGATGCGATGCGTCATCAACAGGTCCAGCCAGTCGTCGCGAGTCAGGCCTTCGGGGCCGATCTGGACATCGCCGAGCGCGGCCTGCAGTTCGGTGTCGGCGGCGGTAATCGGGTCGAGACCCAGGGTGTCGAGGTACAGGGCGCGATATGTGGTCTGCATCACCTCGACGCGCCGACCGACGATCTCCAGCGCGTCCTGTACCAGCACAACAGTTTCGTCGGCGAGTTGATGTTGATCCCACCCAACGCGATACCACTCGAGCATCGTGAACTCGGGATTGTGGCGGCCGCCCGCCTCGCCGTCGCGGAACACGCGGCCGAGTTCGTAGCAGTCGCCGAAGCCGGCGGCGAGCAGGCGCTTGAGTGGGAACTCGGGCGACGTGCGCAGCCAGCGCGTGCGTGGGCCGGCCGACACATGCCCACCGAACTCCGTACGGAAGCTGGCGACGTTCGGGTCGGTGTTGCCGGCCTGCGACAGCATCGGCGTCTCGACTTCGGGCACGCCACGCTCCGCGAAGAACGTGCGCAATGTCGCGTTGAGGCGTGCGCGCAGGCGCAGGGTGTCGAAGCTCGCCGACGGTTGCATCGACACGTTCACGCCTGCGATTCGAGAAATGCGAGCAGTGCGGCTTCGTCCCAGATCTCGATCCCGAGTTCCTGCGCCTTCGTCAGCTTCGAACCGGCAGCTTCACCGGCCACGACCAGCGAGGTTTTCTTCGACACGCTGCCCGCGATCTTCGCGCCCAGCGCTTCAAGTCGTTCGCCGGCCTCGTCGCGGGTCATCGCCTCGAGACTGCCGGTCAGCACGACGGTCTTGCCGTCGAGCGGACCGCTGGTCTTCACCGTTTTGGCCGGCGCCGCATCGAGCAGGCGCCGCATCGCGGCATCGCTCGCGCGGAGCGCAGCCAGTGCATCCGCATTGGCCAGGAACGCCGACAGGTTGTCCGCGCCCGCCGACGAAAGCCCGGCGCCGGTCCAGCCGCTCGCATTCGCACGCAGCAGCGCATCGAGCGTGCCGTAGGTGTCCGCGAGACGCTCGGCGCTCTTGCCGCCCAGCTTGTCGACAGGCAGCGTCGACAGCAGATGGGCGAGCCCCAGACGCTCGCGCAGCGCGGCCGACGGTGCGGTTTCGTCGTTGAAGGTGATGCCCGCGGCGAGCAGCGCATCGACGACCTCGATGTTGCCCGGCTGCTCGAAGAACGTCGCGATCGAACGCGCGACCTCGCCGCCGATGTCGGGCAGGGCCTGCAGCAGCACGGCGGGCGTCGTACGCACGAAGTCGAGCGTGCCCAGCCACTGCGTGAGCGACTTGGCCGTCGTCTCGCCCAGATGCGGAATGCCCAGCGCGAACAGGAAGCGCGGCAGCGTGGTGCTGCGGCTGGCGTCGATGCCGGCGACGAGATTCTCCGCCCACTTCGTCGCGAGCTTGCCACCGGTCTCGACCGTCAGATGCGCACGCAGGAACGCCGCGTCCTTCCACACCGGCGACTCCTGCGCCAGCACCGCTTCGCCCTCGCCGTCGAGCGCGAGTGCGCCCTTGCTGTCGGCGATCGCCTGCGCGAGATCCGCCGCGGTCACCGCATCGAGCGCGGTCTTCATCCGCACCAGATCCTCGACCGTCAGCGAGAACAGATCGGCCGGCGAATGCACGAAACCGAACTCGACCAGCGCTTCGGCCTGCTTGTCGCCGAGGCCTTCGATGTCCATCGCGCGCCGCGACGCGAAGTGGCGCACGGCTTCCTTGCGCTGCGCCGAGCAGGTCAGGCCACCGGTACAGCGCCAGGCCGACGCACCCTCCTCGCGCACGAGCTCGGAGCCGCAGACCGGGCATGTTGCCGGCATCGTCCATTCGACCGTATCTGCGGGACGCTGCGCTTCGATCACGCGCACGATCTCGGGAATCACGTCGCCGGCGCGGCGCACGATCACCGTGTCGCCTTCGCGCGCGTCCAGGCGGCGGATCTGGTCTTCGTTGTGCAGGGTTGCGTTGGTGACGGTGACACCGGCGACCTGCACCGGCTCCAGCCGCGCGACCGGCGTGATCGCACCGGTGCGACCGACCTGCACCTCGATCGCACGCAGCACGGTCGACTGCTCCTGCGCGGGAAATTTGTGTGCCAGCGCCCAGCGCGGCGCGCGCGAGACAAAACCCATCGTCGCCTGCTGGTCGTAGTCGTCCAGCTTGTAGACCACGCCGTCGATGTCGTAGGGCAGCGTGTCGCGCGCTTCGCCGATGCGGCGGAAGTACGCGATCAGGCCGTCGAAACCGGTCGCGGTGTCGGCTTCGGGCGCGACGGGAAAGCCGAAGTCACGCAGCAGCGCGAGCGTCTCGGAATGCGTTTCCGGCAGTTCGAGTCCGCGCACCTCGCCGATCGAATACGCGAAGAATGCCAGCGGACGCCGGCGCGTGACCGCGGGATCGAGCTGACGCAGGGAGCCCGCTGCGCCGTTGCGCGGATTGGCCAGCAGCTTCTCGTTGTGGTCGAGCGCCTTCGCGTTCCAGGCCTCGAAGGCCTTGCGCGGCATGTAGATTTCGCCGCGCACTTCCAGCACCGCCGGCGGCGGCGTTGCGGTCTCGCGCAGCTTCAGCGGCACCGCGCGCACCTGTCGCAGGTTCGCGGTGACGTTCTCGCCGGTGCTGCCGTCGCCACGCGTGGCGCCCTGCACGAACACGCCATCCTCGTAGCGCAGGCTGATCGCGAGGCCGTCGAGCTTGGGTTCGACCGAGAACACCGGCGCTTCGATGTCGAGCTTCTGTTCGATACGACGCTCGAAATCGGCGACTTCGGCGTAGCGCGCGCGGTCATCGGCATCGTCCTCGACACCGGCGGTCTCGAACGCGTTGGCGAGCGACAACATCGGGATCGCGTGGGTGACTTCCGGGAAACCGCCATCGGGTCGCGCGCCGACGGTGCGGGTCGGCGAGTCGTCGCTCGCGAGTTCGGGATGCGCAGTTTCCAGTGCTTCGAGTTCACGCAACAGCGCGTCGTAATCGGCATCCGGGATCGACGGATCGTCGAGCACGTAGTAGCGATGATTGGCGTCTTCGATCAGCGCGCGCAGCTCGGCGACGCGCCCGGCGGGAGATGGCTTTGGCATGGGGGAATTGTAGGACGGTGGCGTTCCTGCGGGCGTCTCCTCTCACCCCAACCCCTCTCCCGGAGGGCGAGGGGCTCGATCAATCGAGCGTTGCGATTCAGGCCCCTCTCCCATTGGGGTCAGGAGACATGTTTGCGAGCCACTGGCTCGCATGTCTTCGAACGCCCTCGCGGCAACGCGAGGGCTGGGGCGCGCAGCGGGGGTTGGGGTGAGGGCCGCGCGATATGCCTGCAATCGCGCGCCCAGTGTCCCGGCATGCAGTTCGAACAGATGGTTGTCGAAGTCGTGGAAATACAACGACTCGCCCTCGCCTTGGATCCGCGGTCGCGGCGGAAGGATGTCCACACCCAGCGCGTCCAGTCGCGCGCGATAGATCGGCAGGTCGCCGGCCTCGACCGCGAAGGCAACATGGCGGTACGAGCGTTGCGGCAACGGTTCGCCTTCCATCACCGCGATCCACACGCCACCGAGTTCGAAGAACTTCTCGCGCGACAGCGAATGCGGGCGGTCGCCGCTGTCGTAGACCTCGCGCGCGCCCAGACCCTCGACCAGCAGGCGGGCCGTGCGGTCGAGGTCGTGGACGACGAAGGTCAGATGGCTGATGCCGGAAATCGACACCGCGCCCAACTCACCAGCGCGGGCTGCGGGTCACCGCGGGGACGTCGTGCTCGCGGTCCCAGCTGCGCAGTTCGTCGCGAAGGCCGGCGATGCGCTGGCGGCCGAGGGCGTTGCGCTGTTCGTCGAGGAGCACGCCGTCGAGCAGTTCGGCCATGCGTTCGGCGGTCGGCAGCATCGCGTCCCAGGCATCGAGCGCGCGGACCGGTGCCGGCAGGGTCAGGAAGAACGCGATCGCCGGGGTTTCGAGGCCCTGGATCTCGCTCATGTCGAAGCTGCCGGGACTGCGGATGTTGGCGACGCTGAAGATCGGGCCGCGCTCGGGATGGCCGTCGACCAGACGGTGGAACACATTCATGTGGCCGTAGGTCAGGCCGGTCTTCTCGGCGGCAACCACGATGTCCGGGCCGCGTAGCACGTTACCGGCGCGCGCGGCGATGTAGAGGGTCACGATCTTGTCGAAATCGTCGCTGGTGCGCTTGCCAAGTTCGCTGTTCGGCGAGACGGCGCCAACGGTCTGGTCGAGCAGGTCCATTTCCGCCTGCACGGCGTCTGTGTCGCCTTCGGCACGCGGCACGCCGGCTTCGCCGAGATCCTGTTCCAGCTGCGCGCCGAGCGTGGGCTCCAGGCGCTGCTCGCGATCGTCGGTGCTGGCGACGCGGCGACCCTGCCCGTTGCGCGGGCGGGTGCCGAAATACCACATGGCACCCATCAGCAGCAGGCCTGCGACCAGGATTCCGATACGCATCATCCAGTCGTCGGTCATTCGCGGTGTTCTCCTTCGGGGTCGTTCATTATGCGCAGGCGCCGGGCCTGTCGGGCATGAGGACCGCCACCGGCCAGGCCGTGCGACGGTCGCGCCACATGATGACAGTCTCTAGGCGGCGCCGGCCAGTCGCGCCGCTTCGGCCAGATCGACCGAGACCAGTCGGCTCACGCCCGGCTCACGCATGGTCACGCCGCTGAGCTGGGACGCCGCTTCCATCGTCGCCTTGTTGTGGCTCACGAACAGGAACTGCACCTGCTCGCTCATCTCGCGGACCATCGCGGTGAAGCGGCCGACATTGGCCTCGTCCAGCGGTGCGTCCACCTCGTCGAGCAGGCAGAACGGCGCGGGATTGAGCTGGAAGATCGAGAACACCAATGCGACCGCGGTCATCGCTTTCTCGCCGCCGGACAGCAGCGAGATGTTGGACACGCGCTTGCCGGGTGGGCGCGCCATGATCGCGACGCCGGTATCGAGCAGGTCCTCGCCGGTCAGTTCCAGATACGCATGGCCGCCACCGAACAGGCGCGGATACAGCGCCTGCACGCCAGCATTGACCTTGTCGAAAGTGTCCTTGAAGCGGCCGCGGGTCTCGCGGTCGATCTTGCGGATCGCCTCTTCCAGCGTGTCCAAGGCCGAGTTGAGGTCGGCGTCCTGCGCGTCGAGGTATTCCTTGCGCTGCGCGGCTTCGGCGTGTTCGGCGATCGCGGCGAGATTCACCGGCTCCAGACGGCGCAGGCGCGCGTCGAAGTCGGTGACGATCTTCTCCCAGTCCTTCGCATTCGCGGAATCTTCGAGACCATTCAACACCTCGTCGACCACGAACCCGCCCTCGACGACCTGCGCCGACAACTGGTCGGCCGCGATCACCAGCGCCTGCTGGTCGAGGCGGCGCTGCGAGATCGCTTCGCGCTGGGTCAGCGACTGCGCATCACGCTGCTGGCGGACCTGCTCGTACGTGCGCAGTTCGTTGTCCACGCCTTCCAGCGCGGAACGTGCTTCGGCCAGCGCGCGCTCGGTGCGCACGCGCTCTTCGAGTGCAACCTGGCGCTGTTGTTCCAGCGTGTCGACCGGCGAATCGCCCGTCGCCAGCTGCGCCGACAGTTCGCCGAGGCGATTGTCGATCTGGCCGCGCTGGCCGCCCATGCGCGCGAGCGCCTGGGTCAGCGAGGTGATCTGGGCGCGCTGGGATTCGATGGTCAGTGCGAGTGCGTGCGCGGTATCGCGCGATTCGCGCGCGGCCGATCGCAGCTGGTCGCGGGCCTCGACCAGTCCGCGGCGCTCGGCTTCGAGTGCACCGCGGGCGGCTTCGAACTCGCCCATGCGTTCGACCGCATCTTCCAGCCGGCCCCGCGCGTCGCGCGCCTGCTGGGCGGCGGTATCGAGGGTTTCGTGCAGCTGGGCGAGATCGGTGTCGATGCGCTCGATGCGGTTGCGCGCCGCTTCCACCCGACCCTGCTGGCTCTGCACCTGGCCGGCGAGCTCGGACACGCCGCGATGCGCGACGTACAAGGCACGCTGCGCTTCCTCACGCTGCTGCTCGACGCTGAGCAGCTGTTCGCGGCCCTGCGCGATGCGCGCCTCCAGCGTCTGTTCCTGCTCCTGCAGCGTCGCGATCGTCTCGCGCAGCGACTGGATCTCGCGTTCGCGCAGCAGCGCGCCCTGCTTCGCCGCGCCCGAGCGCGACACGCGCACCCAGCCGGCGCCGAGACGCTCGCCGCTGCGGGTGATGACCGAATCGCCATCGCCCAGGCTCGCCTGCAGCGCGCGCGCCTCGGCCAGGGTCTCGGCCACGTGCAGGCGCGCGAGCAGCCGGCGGATCGCCAGCGGGCCCTGCACCTTGGCCGCCAGCGAAGTCGGCGCGAAGGCTTCGTCGCCGGTCTCAGCCGACACCAGCGCCAGGCGGCTTTCGCCAAGTTCACCGAGCGCGTCGACCAGTTCGGCCGGCACGCCGTCGCCTTCGACAAGCACGCCTTCGATCAGCTGACCGAGCGCGCGTTCGACCGCGAATTCCCAGCCCGACTCGACCCGCAGCCGCTCGCCGACGCGCGCCGACGAATCCAGTCCGCGCTGACGCAGCCATTCGACCGCCGCGCCCTGCTCCTGGCCCAGCGCTGCGTTCTGCAGGGTTTCCAGCGATGACAGCCGGCCGCGCGCTTCCTGCGCCTGCTTGCGCACGACGGACAGCTCTTCCTGCGCGCCGCGCTGCGCGTCCTGCAGATCGACCGCCGCGGCCTTGCGCGTTTCCAGATCGTCGCCGAGCGAGTCGAGCGTGGCCTTCTGTTCGTCGTGGCGGATCTGCAGATCGGCGAATGCCTCGCTCAGCGCTTCGAGATCCAGCCCGCCGCGTTCGGCCTGCAGCTGCTCGCGGCGGCGGTCGGCTTCGAGCGACTGCTTGTCCAGGTAATCGACGCGGGTGCGCTCGACGTCACCTTCGCGCGCTGCCTCGCCCTGCTCGCGGTTGTGGGTTTCCCAGCGCGTCTGCCAGTCGGCGAGCGCGGTTTCGGCCTCGCGCAGCGTGTCCTGACGTACGGCGTCGTCGTCCTGCAGCTGCGCGAGCTGCGGTTCGGCGTCGGCGATGCTCTCGTGCAGGGTGTCGAGTCGCAGCTGGTCCTGGTCGATGTGCTCGCCGATCTCGGCCAGCTGCGCCTGCGCTTCGTCGCGGGCCTTGAGCAGGCGCGCCGACAGCTCGCGCTGGTGCTGGATCTGCTGCTCGACACGGGCCAGCGCACCGCTGACTTCGTAGCTTTCGGCCTGCGCGCGGTTAAGGCTTTCGCTGGCTTCGTGGCGACGCTCGCGACCCGTCTCCAGCTCGCGCTCGGCTTCGCGTTGCTCGGCGATGATCTGCTCGAGCTTGGTTTCTTCCTGCGACAGTCCTTCGCGCAATGCGCGCAGACGCGAATCGAGCGTGCGCCATTCCAGCGCCTTCCACTCGGCGTCGCGGATCTTCCGCTCGGCCTGGATCGCGGTGTACTGCTCGGCCTGCTTGGCCTGCCGCGCGAGGTGCTGCAGCTGCTTGCCGACTTCCTCGCGCAGATCGCTGAGGCGATCCAGGTTCTCGCGGGTGTGGCGGATGCGGGTCTCGGTTTCCTTGCGGCGCTCCTTGTACTTGGAGATGCCCGCCGCTTCCTCCAGATAGACACGCAGCTCTTCGGGCTTGGCGTCGATGATCTGGCTGATCATGCCCTGCTCGATGATCGAGTAGCTGCGCGGGCCCAGACCCGTGCCGAGGAACAGATCGGTGATGTCGCGGCGGCGGCACTTGGTGCCGTTGAGGTAGTAGCCGCTCTGCCCGTCGCGGCTGACGGTGCGCTTGACCGAGATCTCGTTGAACGCGGCGAACTCCCCGGCGATCGTGTGATCGGAATTGTCGAACACCAGTTCGACCATCGCCTGCGACACCGGCTTGCGCGCGGTGGACCCGGCGAAGATCACGTCGGTCAGCGAGTCGCCACGCAGGCGGCTGGCCGAGGATTCGCCCATGACCCAGCGCACCGCGTCGATGATGTTCGACTTGCCGCAGCCGTTGGGCCCCACCACGCCGGTCATGTTGGTCGGCAGGTGCAGCGTGGTCGGATCGACGAAGGATTTGAAACCGGCGAGCTTGATCGTGGACAGGCGCATGCGGGCTTTGGTGGCCTCTTGGCGCCCGTCAGGGCGCGATGGATGACGGATAGCGTGTCATGCGATACGCGAAATTTCCATCGCAAGCGGTTGATTCCACAAGCACGGAGCGCCGCTCGCGCGCGCAAGCGGTCAGTATAGCGAGAGTTCCGGTGAGGTGAATTCCCAACCCTTCTCCCTCTGGGAGAAGGTGCCCAAAGGGCGGATGAGGGTGCTTTGAGACCGTCCACCTAGAACGCCACCCCTCACCCGACGCGCGTCGCGCGTCGACCTCTCCCAGAGGGAGAGGTGTGGTTCCTGCGTCGCGAGGCTCAACCCGCCCGCTGCACCAACCGCTCGCCGGTCTCGACATCGAACGCATGCACGCGGCCGACCGGAATCATCAGCGACAGGGTTTCGCCCGGCACCGGCACGCGATCGGGCGGCAGGCGTGCGATCAGGGCGTGGCTGCCCAGGCGCAGATTGACGAAAACTTCGCTGCCGACCGGCTCCACCACTTCGACCACCGGCGACAGCGATGCGTCCGCCTCGGTCGCGGGCAGCAGATGTTCGGGGCGGATGCCCAGATCGACCGTGCGGCCGTTCCAGTCGGCAGGAAAACCGGCATCGCCCAGCGCGAGGGTGATGCCCGCGCCCGCGTCGAAGGTCCAGCCATCCGTGCCCTGCGACAGCGCGCCGCGCAGCACGTTCATGGCCGGACTGCCTAGGAAGGTCGCGACGAACAGGTTCGCTGGCCGTTCGTACAGCGCCATCGGCGTGTCGATCTGCTGGATGTGGCCATCCTTGAGCACGACGATGCGCTGGCCCAGCGTCATCGCTTCGATCTGGTCGTGGGTGACGTAGATCATCGTCGTGCCCAGCTTGCGATGCAGCCGGGCGATCTCGACACGCATGCCGCTTCGCAGTTTGGCGTCGAGGTTGGACAGCGGTTCGTCGAGCAGGAACACCTGCGGCTGGCGCACCAGCGCCCGGCCCAGCGCCACGCGCTGGCGCTGTCCGCCCGAGAGCTGGCCGGGCTTGCGGTCCAGCACCTTGTCGAGTTCGAGCACCTGCGCGGCTTCGTCGACGCGCGCGGCGATCTCGGTCTTCGACTGGCCGCGCAGCTTGAGACCGAACGCGAGGTTCTCGGCCACGCTCATGTGCGGATACAGCGCGTAGCTCTGGAACACCATCGCGATGTCGCGATCCTTCGGCGCCACGTCGTTGACGACGCGCTCGCCGATGGTCAGCGTGCCGTCGCTGATCGCCTCCAGTCCCGCGACCATGCGCAGCAGCGTGGATTTGCCGCAGCCCGACGGGCCCACCAGCACCAGCAGCTCGCCATCGGCGACCTCGAAAGTCGCACCGGCCACACCGACGAAACCGTTGGGGTAGACCTTCCGTACCGCGTCGAACCGCACCTGTGCCATGCACGCTCCCGTGTGTCGCAAACCCGTCGTGGATCGCATCGTGCGGCTGCCTGCGTGAACCGCGCGCCGCGATGCAATTGCGCTATTCTGGCATGTAATCGTTTCCAATCCAGCCGGCGCACGTGTGGGAGGCACAGCGTAGTGCAACGAACGACAGGTTCCATCCGCGTGCGCGCCGCCTCGCGCGCGCCAGGTGACAGCGCTGGACACGCCGCGATGGCGTGGACGTTGCGATCTGCACGCCTCCGGCGACACACTCCGTGATTACCCATCCTGAACCCGAGACGGTCCCGGCGCCCATGCACGATTCCCTGCTGTTGTTCGGCGCCACCGGCGACCTGGCGCAACGCTATCTGTTCCCGTCCCTGCTGCATCTGCTGCGCGACCGGCTGCTGCCGGACGAATTCCGCGTGATCGCGATCGCGCGCAGCGAGCACGACGACGCAAGCTTCCGCGACTGGCTGCGCGAGCGCCTCGGTGACGACTACGACACGTCGCTGGTCGACGAACTGCTGCGCCGCATCCAGTACGTGCCGGTGGACCTCGGCGATGCCGATGCGATGGCAGCGTCGCTGTCGCGCTTCGCCGACCGTCCGGCGGTCAGCTATCTGTCGACGCCGCCGAACCTGTTCGCCTCCGCGTGCCGAGGCCTCAAGGCCGCCGGTCTGCTGGAAGCGCCTTCGCGGCTGGTGCTGGAGAAGCCGATCGGCCACGACCTGGCCAGCGCGCAGGAAATCGACGCGACGTTGAAGTCCGCGCTCGACGAGTCGCGGATCTTCCGTATCGACCATTACCTGGGCAAGGCGCCGGTGCAGAACCTGCTCGCACTGCGTCTGGGCAACACCCTGCTGGAAGCCACGTGGGAACGGCGCTGGATCGAATCGGTCGACATCATCGTCGCCGAGACCGCCGGCGTGGACGGTCGCGAGGGCTACTACGCCGACTACGGCGCGCTGCGCGACATGGTGCAGAACCACATGCTGCAGCTGCTGGCGCTGATCGCGATGGAACCGCCGGCAGCGATGGACACCGACAGCATCCGCGACGAGAAGCGCAAGGTGCTACGCGCCCTGCGGCCGATGACCGCCGCCGATGCCGCGGCCGACAGCGTGCGCGGCCGCTACGGCCCGGGCGTCGTCGACGGCCAGGCCGTGCAGGGCTTCAAGCACGGCGGGCACGAGGATGTGGAGACCTTCGTCGGCCTGCGTGCGTGGATCGACAACTGGCGTTGGGCCGGCGTGCCGTTCCGCCTCGTCACTGGCAAGCGCATGCCCTCGCGCACCACCGAGGTCGTCGTGACGTTCAAGCCGGTCACGCACTGGCTCTTTGGGCCGGGCGAGCGCAAACGCGCGCGGGCCAACCAGTTGCGCGTGCGCCTGCAGCCGGAGGAGACGATCGAACTTGGCCTGATGGGCAGCCTCGCCGCGTCCGAATGGGCCGCGAACGAACTGCAGCCCATGTCGCTGGATCTGGCGATGCTGCCGCCCAAGCGCCGCATCGCCTACGAGCGTCTGATGATCGATGCACTCAAGGGCGACCAGACGCTGTTCGTGCGCGACGACGAAGTCGAGGCCGCATGGCGCTGGATTGACAGCGTCAGCGCCGCGTGGCGCGAAGCCGGCACGCCGGTGCGCGATTACCCGGCCGGCAGCTGGGGCCCGGCCGAGGCGCAGCCCTTCCTGCCGCGTACGCTGACCACTCACAACGGACGCAAATCGTGACGGCTGCGCTCGCCCTGCTCGCCGACATCGGCGGCACCAATGCGCGCTTCGCGCTGGCCGACACCAGCAGCCCGACGCCGCTGCAGCTCGACACGGTCAAGATTTTTCCGGTCGCCGACTTCCCGTCGCTGGCCGATGCGGCGCTGCATTACCTGCAGGAGATCGGCCACGACGGCAAGGGCGCATTGCCACGCGCCGTGCTCGCGGTCGCCGGTCGCGTCGACGGCGACGATGCACGCATCACCAACCATCCCTGGGTGATCTCGCGCACGCGCACGCAGCAGCGGCTCGGTATCGAAGACGTCGTGCTGACCAATGATTTCGCCGCGCAGGCGATGGCCATCCCACTGCTGCAGCCTGGCGATTTCAGCGCCATCGGCGGCGTGCCGTGGTCGGTGCCCAAGGATCCGGGCGGTCCCTGCACCTACTCGGTGATCGGTCCCGGCACGGGGCTGGGCGTGGGTGGCCTGGTGATCCGCGACGGCAAGCACTATCCGTTGGAAACCGAAGGCGGTCATGTGAGCTTTCCGCCGGGCACGCCTGAGGAGACTGCGATTCTCGAACGCCTGTCGGCGCAGTTCGGCCGCGTGTCCAACGAGCGCCTGATCTGCGGTCCCGGCCTGGTCAACATCCATCGCGCACTGAGCGAAATCGCCGGTGTCGATCCGGGCCCGATGCAGCCGGCCGACATCACCGCGCGCGCGCAGGATGGCGACGCCCGCTGCGCGCGTGCGGTCGACGTGTTCTGCGCGGTGTTCGGCGCGATCGCAGGCGACCTCGTGCTGACGCTCGGCGCCTGGGACGGCGTGTTTCTGACCGGTGGCCTGGTGCCGAAGATGCTCGATTCGATCCGTCATTCGGGCTTCCGCCAGCGCTTCGAACACAAGGGCCGCTTCTCGCCGAACATGGGCCGCGTGCCCAGCGTCGCGGTGCTGCATCCGCATGCCGGCCTGCTCGGCGCAGCCGCAATCGCCACACGCAGGGCCGCCGCATGACGCCGACCGGCGCATCGCCCTTTGGCATCGCCGGCGGAATCGGCGACGATGGGCGCATGCAGCTGCACGCCTACGAATCGGCGACCCAGTGGACCTGGGGCGCCGCGATTGCGATCTCGTCCGCCATTGCCCGCGATCTGGAGCAGAAGCCGCGTGCGCGCCTGCTGCTGTCCGGTGGCAAGACGCCGGGCCCGGTCTACGCCGCGCTGTCGAAGTCACCGCTGGCATGGGATCGCGTCGATGTCGCGCTGGTCGACGAGCGCTGGCTGCTGCCCGACGATCCCGACAGCAATGCGCGCCTGCTGCGCGAGACGTTGATCCAGAACAAAGCGCAGAAGGCGCGGCTGGAAACCATCACCCGCGCAGGCCGTCCGTTCGACGAAGCCGTTTCCACCGCCAATCTGCACGCGCGTCAGCCCGCTGGTGTGGTCGTGCTGGGCATGGGCGACGACGGCCATACCGCGTCGCTGTTTCCCGGCATGGTCGATCTCGATTCGGCGCTCGCGTCCACGTCACCGTATGTCGGCGTCGATGCCGGTGGCAGTCCCGGTGCGGGCAGCTGGCAGCGTCGGGTGAGCCTGACGCCGACCGGTCTCGAGCCCGCGCACACGCGCATCCTGCTGATCCGCGGCGAGAAGAAGCGCGCCCTGCTCGACCGCCTGCTGCAGAGCGACGACGCCATCGAATTCCCCGCGCGTATCGCCTTTACCACCCCGGGCGCGAAGCTCCACGTCCACTGGTGCCCGTGACCCGCGCACGGGCGCGCATGCGCACCCTTTTCGACCGTTGCGCGCAGTGCGATCCGCGCGCCCCCGCCCATCCCCCGGGCGCCCGTCCCTCTCATCGCCGCCGCCCATGAGCCTGCATCCCGTCGTCCAGTCCGTCACCGAACGCATCCGCAAGCGCAGCGCGCCGTCGCGGCAGGCGTATCTCGAAGGCATCGCGCGCATGCGCGACGAGGGGCCGCTGCGCGGTCACCTGAGTTGCGCCAATCTCGCGCACGGCTTCGCCGCCTGCGGGCCGGTCGACAAGTCGCGCCTGCGCAACGGGCCGACCGCGAACCTCGGCATCGTCACCGCGTACAACGACATGCTGTCAGCGCATCAGCCCTACGAGCCGTATCCGGAATTCATCCGCGAAACCGCACGTGCGCTGGGCCATACCGCGCAGGTCGCGGGCGGCGTGCCGGCGATGTGCGACGGCGTGACCCAAGGCCGCGCCGGCATGGAGCTGTCGCTGTTCTCGCGCGACGTCATTGCCCAGGCCACCGCGATCGCGCTGTCGCACGACATGTTCGACAGCAGCGTGTATCTGGGCATCTGCGACAAGATCGTGCCCGGCCTGCTGATCGGCGCACTGGCCTACGGCCATCTGCCGGCGATCTTCATTCCCGGCGGCCCGATGACACCGGGCGTACCGAACAAGACCAAGGCCGAAGTGCGCGAGCGCTTCGCCGCCGGCGAGGCCACGCGCGAGGAACTGCTGCAGGTCGAATCCGATTCCTATCACGGCCCCGGCACCTGCACCTTCTACGGCACCGCGAATTCCAACCAGACGCTGCTCGAGGCCATGGGCGTGCAGCTGCCGAGCGCGGCATTCATCAATCCGGGCACGCCGCTGCGCGAAGCCTTTACCCGCGAAGCGGTCGAACGCGCGCTGTCGATCACCGCACTCGGCGACGACTACCGCCCCTTGGGCCAGCTGATCGACGAACGCGCGATCGTCAACGCGGTCGCGATGCTGATGGCCACCGGCGGCTCGACCAACCACACCATCCACTGGATCGCGGTCGCGCGCGCGGCCGGCATCGTGCTGACCTGGGACGACATGGACCAGCTCTCGCAGGCCGTGCCGCTGCTGGCGCGCGTGTATCCGAACGGCGAAGCCGACGTGAACCGCTATCACGCAGCCGGCGGCAACGCCTACGTGTTCCGGGAACTGCTCGACGCCGGCCTGATGCACGGCGATCTGCCGACGATCGTCGACGGCGGCATGGCGCGCTACGGCGAAGAGCCCAAGCTCGAAGGCGACCGCATCCGCTACGAACCCGGCCCGGCGGTCAGCGGTGACGACGGCGTGCTGCGTCCGGTGTCGGCACCGTTCGAAGCGCACGGCGGCCTGCGTCTGCTGCGCGGCAACCTCGGCCGTTCGCTGATCAAGCTGTCGGCGGTGAAGCCGGAGTTCCGCACCATCGAAGCGCCGGCCGTCGTCGTCGATGCGCCGCAGGCCCTCAACCGCCTGCACGCCGCCGGTGCGCTGCCGCGCGATTTCGTCGCCGTCGTGCGCTATCAGGGGCCGAAGGCCAACGGCATGCCGGAACTGCATTCGCTGGCACCGCTGCTGGGCATGCTCCAGAACCAGGGCCGGCGCGTCGCGCTGATCACCGACGGTCGTCTGTCGGGCGCGTCGGGCAAGATTCCGGCCGCGATCCACATGACCCCCGAGGCCGCACGCGGCGGGCCGCTCGCGTTCGTGCGCGAAGGCGACATCATCCGTCTCGACGGCGAGGCCGGCACGCTCGAAGCGCTGGTCGATCCGGCCGAATGGCAGCGCCGCACCGCCGCGCCGGATACCGCACCCGCGCCCACCGACCACGGCCGCAACCTGTTCGGCTTCAATCGCGCGAACGTGTCGCCCGCCGATCAGGGCGCGCTGTCGATCTCCTGCGGCCCGGCCACCACCGACGGCAGCGCGTGGCACTACGATGCCGAATACGACCTGGGCGCTGACGAAGCAGCGCTCGATGCGCCACACGATTCCAAGGACGCCTGACACGATGCCCAACGTTTCCACCATGTCCGAGCGCCAGCAGCGCGCCGCCGATTTCCTGCGCAAGGCCGGCGTGTTGCCGGTGATCACCGTGCACACGCTCGACGAAGCGCGTGCGATCGCCGATTCGCTGCTCGAAGGCGGCTTGAACACGCTTGAACTCACGCTGCGCACGCCGGTCGCGATCGACGCGCTGGCGATGCTCAAGCGCGAGCGCCCGGACATCGTCATCGGCGCCGGCACGATCCTCAACGCCGACAACATCCGCGCGTCGATCGACGCCGGCGCGGACTTCCTGGTCACGCCCGGCACGCCGCCGGCGCTCGCCGATGCACTGGCCGAAGCCGACATTCCGGTGGTGCCCGGCGCCGCGACGCCGACCGAGTTCATGGCGCTGCGCGAGCGCGGCTTCCGCAACTGCAAGCTGTTCCCGGCCAGCGCCGTCGGCGGTCTCGCGATGCTCAAGGGCCTCGCCGGTCCGCTGCACGACATGCGCTTCTGCCCGACCGGCGGCATCTCCGAATCCAACGCCGCCGAGTTCCTGTCGCAGCCGAACGTGCTGTGCATCGGCGGCTCGTGGATGCTCGACAAGGGCTGGCTGGAAGTCGGCGACTACGCCCGCGTCCGCGAGACCGCGTCTCGTGCGGCGCAGATCGTGCGGGACGTTCGGGGCTGAGGGAGACGCGGTCCTCAGCGCCCCTCAGGACTGGCGGGTTCGAGCGGAACTGCATCGCGCGTCATCCCGGCGCACGCCGGAGGCGCTTCTCGACAGCCGAATGGCTGGTCATCCAGTCACTCCGGCTGCAGTCACGACAGCTCAGACAGTCGGACTCTGACCATGGATCGCGTGTCTTCTTGATCACGCCTCAACGCGTTGGATGTCCAACCATTCGTCTGTCGAACGACGTTTCGGGCCAGCGATGGGCTGACGACTTCGGCCTTCCCCGCCTGTCGCCGCCAGTGCTGATAGGACCGCGTCAAACCCACACCGCAACGCAGCATGTAACCGCTTCCAGCGAGTGGTAGCGTCCGCTTTCCAGTCGCGGACCACGCATGCATGGCAATCAGATCCGGGTGTCCTGAAGCGCGCGTCGGCCAAGCCCGGCATCGCCGGCATGTCGCGTCGATCCTGCTCGGCGCCCTGCTCGTCTCGGCATCGACTGCAGCCGCCGCGACATCCCTGCCGCCCCGCAGCGCATGGACCGCCTCGGCCTCGTCGACGCAGGTCGACGCCTTGGCACCGCAGCACGCCATCGACGGCGATCCCAGGACGCGCTGGGGCGGTTCCTTCCTGCCCGGCCACTGGTTCCAGGTGGATCTGGGAAGACCGTCCGACGTCGGTGGCGTCGCGATTCTCTGGGACAGCGGATTCCCGGTGCGCTGGACGCTCGAAACCTCGCTCGACGGCACACAGTGGGACATCGCCTACACCAGCACCGATTCGCGCGGCGACACCGACCTCATCGTGTTTCCCGCGCGCAGTGCGCGCTACGTGCGCATCGCCAGCCCGTCGAAGTCGTCCGACTGGGCGACGTCGATCTTCGAGTTCGAGCCGATCGCGGGCGATGCGGCACCGCAGCTCGACGGCCTGGCAGCCGGCGTCGACGGCGCCACGCTGTTCGCCGCGGACGCAAAGCCGGGCGTCGTCGACGCTGCAGGCCCCAGGCCCGGCACGCGGCAACTCGATCTCGCACTGCCTCGTGCAGACCAGATCGCCGGCCTCGAAGTCTGGTGGAGCGGTCCGCGCAACGGCGCGACGCTCGAAGCGCGCGATGCCGATGGCCAGTGGCGCGCGCTGGCCGAAGATCCCGGCCACGACGGCACGCGCTCGTGGCTCGCAGGCGACGTCCCGCTGTCGCCGACCGCCCTGCGCCTCGTCGTCGGCGAGGTCGACGGCCGTCCGCCCGCGATCGCCCGTCTGCGCCTGCTCGGCCCCAAGCAACTGCTGACGCCGACCCGGCGTTACGAGATCGCAGCCTCGCGTACGCATGGCGCGCTGTTTCCGTCGTCGCTGCACCAGCAGCAGGTCTACTGGACGGCACTGGGCATTCCCGCCGGCCGGCAGAAATCGCTGCTCGACGCCTACGGCAACCTCGAACCCTTCAAGGGCGGCCCGATGCTGCAGGCCGTCTGGCGCGGCAGTGACGGCAAGGCGCGTGTCGCCGACAACGATCCGCAGCGCCGCCACGCCCTGCGCGAGCGCTGGATGCCGATGCCGTCGGTCGAGTGGCAGGGCCAGCGCGATCTGACGATCCGCAACGAGGCCTTCGCACTCGAACAGAACGGACAGCCGGTGACGCTGATGCGCTACCGCCTGCACAACCGCGGACGCCGGTCGATCGACGGCGCGCTGTCGCTGCTGGTGCGCCCGCTGCAGGTGAATCCGCCGTGGCAGCACGGCGGCTGGTCGCCGATCCGGCAGCTCGCGATCGACGAAGTCGCAGGCCACACGCGCGTGCGCGTCGACGGTCGCACCCTGCTGACCTCGATGACGCCGGTCGGCGCTGCCGGCGCCGCGCCGTTCGGGGCGCACGGCGAAACCGAGATCACCGCCGATGCCGCGCGCGGCACGCCGCCCGCTGCGCGTGAAGCGTCGGACGCCGCCGGACTCGCCGCCGGCATGCTCACATATCCGGTGCGGATCGCACCGGGCGCCACGCAGGACATCGTCATCGCGCTGCCGCTGGGCACGACCGCGCTCGATCCTGCAAAGGGCGAACTGACCGAACCCCCGGCGCTCGATCTCGCCGCGCTCACCGGCGATGCCGCAACGCCCTCGGAGGCTTTCGATGCGAACGCCGCGCGCATCGCCGCCGGCTGGACCGACCGCTTCGACACCTTCGACATTCGCCTGCCCGACCAGGACCTCGTCGACATGCTGCGCGCGCAGGGCGCGTACATGCTGATCAACCAGACCGGCCCGGCGATGCAGCCCGGCCCGCGCAATTACAACCGCTCGTTCCTGCGCGATGGCGCGGCGACGGCCGCGGTGCTGCTGCGCATGGGCCAGCCGCAGATCGCGCGCGATTACCTGCGCTGGTACACCGACCACGCGCTCAATCCGAACGGCATGATCTCGCCGATCCTCAACGAGGACGGCAGCATCAATCGCGGCTTCGGGTCGGACGTCGAATACGACAGCCAGGGCCAGTACATCCAGCTCGTCGCTGATGTCGCGCGACTCGACGGCGGCCCCGACACGGTGCGCGAGTACCTGCCGGCGGTGACCGCCGCGATGCGCTTCCTGCAGGAACTGCGGGAACGCACGCTCGTCGCCGGCTACATGGGCACGCATCCGGCGCCGGAACGTTTCCACGGCATCCTCGCGCCGTCGATCAGCCACGAAGGCTATTCCACGCCGACCCACAGCTACTGGGACGACTTCTACGGCATCAAGGGCTGGCATGACGGCGCCTGGCTCGCCGATGCGCTCGGCGACGCGGAGACCGCAGGCTGGGCGCGCGAACAGGGGCGTCTGCTGTCGGACTCGGTCGCCGCCTCGCTGCGCGCGACGATCGCGTGGAAAGGCATCGACTTCATTCCGTCGTCGGCGGATCTCGGCGACAGCGATCCGACCAGCGTATCGATCGCGCTCGATCCCACCGGCGCGCGCCACGTGCTGCCCGAGCGCGAACTGCGCACCACCTTCGACCGCTATCTCGCCAAACAGTTCGGCGAGCGCAGCGGCCCGGATGCGCTGTGGGCCTACACGCCGTACGAAGTGCGCAACGTGCTGACCTTCGTGCATCTCGACCGGCCGGCCGATGCGCAGACCGTGCTGCAGGGCCTGCTCGCCGACCGCCGTCCGCACGCGTGGCAGATGTGGCCCGAGGTCGTGCATTCGCGGCCGCGCTATCCCGGCTACATCGGCGACATGCCGCATACGTGGATCGGCGCCGAATACGCACGCACGCTCGTCGGCATGCTGCTGCACGAGGGCGACGACGGCCTGCAGCTGTTGCCGGGTGCGCCCACGGCCTGGCTCGATGGCGACGGCCTGTCGGTGCGTGCGCTGCCGACCGCGTTCGGGCCGCTGACGATGGCGGCGAAACAGTCCGGCGAGCAGCTCGACATCACGCTCGGCGATGGCCTGCAGGACACGGTGCCGGTGCAGGTGATCTGGCCGAACCGCACGCGGCCCACGTCGGTGCGGGTCGATGGCCGCGCGGTGGACGATTACGACGCGCGCGGCGTGCGCCTGTCGAAGCCGTTCCGGAGCCTCGAAGCGCGCTGGTAAGCCAGCGCGCTTCGCCCATCGTCAGTCCAGACGACGCGCCGGCAGCGTCAGTGCGGCGCGCTCACCTGCATCGGTGGCCGACTGTCCGAGTACCACAGTGTAGTCGCCGGCGTCGATCCGCCAGCTGCGGTCGTCGGGGTGGTAGTCCGCGAACAGTCGCGGCGCCAGCTCGACTTCGACCTCGCGTGTTTCGCCCGGCTGCAGTTCGACGCGGTCCCAGCCGGCCAGACGCAGCGGCGTGGCATGGCCCTGCGGCAGATGCACGTAGAGCTGCGGCACCGCGGCGCCTGCACGTTCGCCTGTGTTGCGCACGCTGAAGCGCGCGAGGATGCGCGCCCCGTCCGCGCGCAGCTGCAGGCCCGATGTCGCGAACGTCGTGTACGACAGACCGTGGCCGAACGCGTAGCGCGGCGTCAGTCCCTTGGCCGCGAACCAGCGGTAGCCGACGTTGGCGCCTTCGATGTCGTAATCGATCGTGTCCTCGGGTTTGTCCGCAGGCTTGAAGCCGAGCCCGGGAATCGTGGGCCGTGGCAGCTGCGAGACATCGACCGGCCAGGTCACCGGCAGATGTCCGGACGGATTCGCCGCGCCGGTCAGCAGACGCGCGATGGCTTCGCCGCCGCGGATGCCGGGATACCAGGCCTGCAGCACGCCGGGTACCGCATCGAGCCACGGCAGTTCGACCGGCCCGTTGGTCTGCAGCACGACCACGCTGCGCGGGTTGGCCGCGGCGACGGCGGCGATCAATGCGTCCTGGTCATCGGGCAGGCGCATGTCCGGCAGGTCGACCGATTCGGCGGCCCACTGGGTGGCGAACACGATGGCGACATCGGCCTCGCGTGCGAGCCGTGCGGCTGCTGCGCGATCGCGACCGTCGGCGTAGTCGATGCGCGCATCCGGCAGCGCGTCGCGCAGCGCGAGCAGCGGCGACGAGGGCTGGAACATCACCGGACCCGGCCAGGTCGTCGGCGCCAGTCCGTTGACGGCGCTGGTGCCGCGCGACGTCCAGCCGACCATCGACGAACCGCCGCCGGCGATCACGCCCTTATCGGCGTGTCCGCCGATCACCGCGATGCGGCGCACGCCGGGTGCGAGCGGCAGTACGCCGTTCTCGTTGCGCAACAGCACCGCACCGGCTTCGGCCGTGCGCTGCGCCACATCGAAGCCGATTGCATCGAGCGCGTCGTCGACCGGCTGGCGGTGCGGCGGGTGTTCGAACGCACCGACGGCGATGAAGCTGCGCAGGATGCGGTGGACCATGTCGTCGAGCCGCGCCTGCGGCACCACGCCGGCGCCGACCGCCATGCGCAGGGGCACGTCGAAATACACGGCCTTGTCGAACACCTCGCCCGCCGACTGCTGGTCGAGACCGGCGTTCGCGGCCTTCGATGCGCTGTGCACACCGCCCCAGTCCGACATCACGTAGCCGGGGTAGCGCCAGTCGCGCTTGAGCACGTTGTTGAGCAGTTCGTCGTGCTCGCAGCCGTAAGTGCCGTTGATGCGGTTGTAGCTGCACATCACCGAGCCGGGCTGGCCGATCTCGATCGCGACGTAGAACGCGAGCAGGTCGGATTCGTGCATCGCCCGGTCGCCGATCTCCGCGCTGTGGAAATTGCGCGCGGTCTCCATGTCGTTGAGCGCGTAGTGCTTCATCGTCGACAGCACGTGCTGCGACTGCACGCCGCGGATCGACTCGCCGACCAGGGTGCCGGCGAGCAACGGATCCTCACCGGCGTATTCGAAGTTGCGGCCGTTGCGCGGATCGCGCTGCAGATTGACGCTGCCGGCCAGCAGGACGTTGAAGCCCTGCCGCCAGGCCTCACGGCCCATGGTCTCGCCGCCCTTGAAGGCGATGTCGCGGCTCCAGGTCGACGCGGTCATCGGGCCCGAGGGCATCGCCGTCGCGTGATCGCCTGCGCGCGCGCCGCCGGGATTGGTCACGCCGAGGCCGGCATCCACCAGACCCTGCGCCGGAACACCCAGGCGCGGAATCGGCGCCACGTAACCGGCGGCGGTGAGCGCCTCGTCAGGCTTCTTCTCGCCGATCGCGAAACGGCTGCGGATCAGCGCGAATTTCTCGTCCTGCGTCATCGCCGCAACGAGTAGTGCGGCGCGCGCGTCCGGCGACTTGCCGGCGTCCATCCACGGCTGCGCGTCCGTCGCGTCCTGCGCGAACGCGGGCGCGGACGCGGCCACCAGCAACGCGCACACCAGCGTGCGCGTCGACGTCTGGGTCTTCATCGAACTCCCCTCCCCTCGAATGTGGTGCAGGCGCGGCCCATGCGCGCGACAGGTCTCGCGTGGACGACCCGTCGCGGCCATGGGCCGCGCCTGCAGATCAGTGACCCGCGGACGCGCGTTCTCGGGCGCGTCCACGGGGTGTCATGTCTCAGCCCGCGCCGGCGATCCGCACCTTCGCGCCGGCGCGCGTGATGCGCAGTTCGTTGCCGTCCCACTGCGCCGCCTGGCCGTCGATCGTCGTCGCGCCCGGCACGCTCTCGTAGGGCCACTGCAGCACCAGTCCGCCTTCCGGCAGACCGCTGTCGGCGGCGATGTCGAGCAGCAGCGCATCACCTTCGCGGCGCAGCGAGTAGCCCACCGTGCCCTGCGGCGTGCGCATACCGCGCAGCGCCACGCCTTCGTTCAACCAGTCGGCGGGCACGCCGGCGGCGAGCACGAGGCTGTCATCGACCTCGCGCACGTAGGCGAACATGTCCAGTGCGGAGCGCACGAAATCCGAACCGACCCAGGCATGCGGCAGGTCGCCGAGGAAGAACGGCACGCGCGGCGTCGGCGTCACCACTTCGCCCCACTGGTTCCACGGCTGGGGCGCGCGATGGCCGAAGAACCACTCGCGCACTTCGGTTGCACGCTCGCGCCAGCCCAGGCGCACGAACGCGGCGACATTACGCCATTCGTAGGGCGTGTAGTTCTTCCATTCCAGCGTGCCGTCGCGACGGCCGGAGAACTGCGTCCAGTAGCGCTCGAAGGTGTTGGTCAGCAGCGGCTCGGGCAGACGGCCCTGCTCGCCACCGGGCGCGAGCGCGATCGTCGTCGAGGTCGCGTCGAAATCACCGAGCTCGGCGGCGCCAGGCAGGAAGTCGATGCCGTGCTGCTCGGCGGCCTTGCGCAGCGAGGCGTCCAGATCGACGCGGAACTCGTCGCGCGCGACGGCCATGCGCTTGGCGTCGTCGGGCTTGCCCAGCGCCTCGGCGATCTCCACCGCGTCCTTGTAGCCGCGCAGCGCCCAGAAGTTGTCCCAGTACGAATGCATCGGCTTGGCCGAATAGCCTTCGTGGCTGATCGAGGCCGGCATCATCCCGTAGAAGGCCGCGTTGAGTTTGCGGTTCTCCTCGGTGCGCTCGCTGGCGCGCAGTTCTTCCATGTAGGTGTACGCGCCCAGCACGTGCGGCCACATTTTCTGCAGGAAGGCGTCGTCGCCGGTGTAGCGCCAGTACTCGGCGATGTTGAAAATCAGCTCGCCGTGGCTGTCGTTCTCGGGCACCGGATCGCTGCCGCGATCGTCGACGCAGCACGGCACCTTGCCGTTGTCGAACTGGTACGGCGCATAGAACTCGACGTAGTCCTTGACCACTTCCGGACGGCCCATGCGCAGCAGGCCTTCGGAGATCATCGCGCCGTCGCGGATCCAGCTGCGCGCGTACGAGCGCGTGCCCGGCTGCAGACGCGGCCCGATGCGCGAGATCAGCATGTGCGCCAGCGACGTGCGCAGCGTGTCGGCCAGATCCTTGCCCGCTGCCGGCACGTCGAAGCCGACTTCATCGAGCTTGCCGTGCCACTCGCGCGCCATCGCGTCCTGCATCGACTGCGCGTTCCAGTTCGCCGGGGCGCTTGCCATCTCGCCGGTCATCGGAATCAGCAGATCGAACTCGCGCGATTCGCCCGGCGCCAGACGCACGGTGTAGACCAGTGCGCCGGAGGCCATGGCCTGCGGATCTTCGACTTCGGTGGTCGTTGGCCAGGCGCCGGTCGCCAGATGCTCGACGTCCATGCCGGCATCGAACGTAGTCGCGAACGCGGCCTGCGCCGGCTGGCGCGCGAACACGCGCGGCGTGCCGTCGACGCGCACGCCATCGGTGCTCACGGCGAGCTGTCGCAGCGGACTGACACCGCCGGTGATGTTGAGGAACTGGGTCGGCGGATTGACCTGCATCGGCCGCACCGCGAGCGCGAGCTGGTAATCGCGCGCTTCGCCGCCCGGATTGCTGAGCCGGTAACGCGCGACCAGCTGCGAATCCTCCGGCGTGCCGCGGGCGAAGCCGGTCACGCGCAGGCCCAGCGCATCGTGGGTCCAGTCGACGCTCGGGATCGGCAGGTAATCATCCTGCAAGGTCTGCACGATTTTCGCGTCGGCCCAGGTCACCAGCGTGTCGCCGACGCGCACGAAGGGTTCGATCGAGAACCCGCCGGCGGCGACTTCGATCGCACCGTCTTCGCCGATCAGGCCCTGCTGCAGGCCACCGTCGATGCCGAGGATCGTCCAGTAGGTCTGCTCGCCGCTGAAACCGCGCGGAAACTGGCCCTTGGGCCGGTCCTTGGCGACCGCTTCGAGCACGTCGTTGGGATGCTCGGACATCCCCAGCGGTTGCACGGCGATCTCCGCCAGCGCGAAACCGTCGGCCGGTCCTGCGCGCAGATCGAGGCCGATGTAGCGCGCCTCGGCTTCCGGCAGCGCCAGCCAGTCGACGTCGCCATTGCCTTCGGTCACTTCACGCACCGGTGTCCACTGCTCGCCATCGGCGGACAGCGACACGGCGTAGCTCGACGCATGACGACCGGGCTGCCACTGCAGGCGCAGGCCACCGAACTCGCGCACCTTGCCGAGATCGAGCACCACGTTCTGCGGCGCCGCCGCGGTGATCCACGCGCTCTCGGCGTTGCCGTCGACGAGGTTGCCCACGCCCTCGGGTGTCGTCGTCGACGCGGCGCTGGCGGTCAGCGGCGACGTGTCGTCGGGCGGCAGCGTTTCGAACGTGAGCTGGTCGAAACAGACCGTGCCCTTGCCACCGGCGTTGTTGTAGATCGTGAACTCGAGTTTCTCGGTCGCGCGCAGGGTCTTGTCCTCTTCCGGACCCCAGGCCTTGTCGATATGGCGCTTGCGGTAGCGGACGTCGGTCCAGTCGGTCGGAAAGTCGTACTTCGGCCGGTTGACCCACCACACGTTGTCGCCGCTGGCATCGATGACCTTGAACTGCAGATCGTTGGCCGGTGATTCGCCGCGCATGCGGAACGCGAAGCGGTAGTTCTCCGGGTAGGTCATCTCCAGATCGCGCTGGATGCCGACATGGCCGGACACGCCGTTGTAGTCGTAGTCCAGACACAACGCCTTGCCGCCTTCGACATCGACCTGGCGCAGCGTGCCGGTGACCTGGTTCGAGGTCACGACGGTCCACGTCGACGGATCATCGAAGTCGTCGAGGATGCGGATGCCCTCGCCCGCTGCAGGCGCGGCGGCGTCGCCGGTCGGCGTGGGAGAAACGTTGCAGGCCGCGAGCGCGGTGGTCAGCGCGACGATGCCGGCGACGCGTGCGATGCGGAAACGGTTGGACGACGCGACGGCGACGTCAGCCAGCGTCATGTCGGTGTCGGCAGGCGCGCGCGTGGCGCGGGTGTCGAGGGTCTTCATGCGGTGCGGTGGCTCCGTGGTTCGGACGGGTACGAATTCAGATCGGATTCTCGCGTCGACTTCGGCTCGAAAGCACTCGGTCGAGACACTTCTGCTGCCATCCATGGCGCCACATGTCTGACCCCGGAACGCCCTGCCCGGCCATCCCTGGCCGGGCGTTCGGTCGAGCGCGCGGCAGTGCCGCGCAAGCGCTCGCCCTTACCCTTTCACGCTTCCGAGCAGCAGGCCCTGGATGTAGTAGCGCTGCAGCGCGAGGAACAGCAGCAGCACCGGAATCACGGTGACGACGGCGCCGGCCATCATCATCTCGACGTCCTGGATGTGCTCGCGCGACAACGCGGCCAGCGCCACCGGCAACGTGTAATTGGTCTGGTCGGTCAGCACGATCAGCGGCCACATGAAGTCGTTCCATGCGGCCATGAAGGTGAAGATGGTCAGCGTCACCAGCACCGGCTTGAGCATCGGCAACACGATCTGGAAGAAGATCCGCATCTCCCCGGCGCCGTCGATGCGCGCGGCCTCGAGCAGTTCGTCGGGAATCGAGCGCGCGTACTGGCGCACCAGAAAAATCCCGAACACCGTCGCCAGGCCCGGAATGATGACCGCGCCGAAACTGTTGACCAGGCCCATGCCCTTCATCATCAGAAACAGCGGCAGCATCGCCACCTGCGCGGGAATCACCAGCGCCGCGAGCAGGATCTGGAACAGGCGCTCGCGGCCCTTGAAGCGCAGCTTGGCGAAGGCGTAACCGGCCATGGTGTTGATCAGCAGCGCGCCGACCGTGATCGCCGCCGAGATCATCAGGCTGTTGGCGAAGTAACGCCCCATGCCGGCGCGTGCGAACAGCTCGTGGTAGTTGTCGAAGGTGATCGCCGACGGCAGCAGCGGCGGCGGAAAACCGCTCGCCTCGCCGGTCGGCATGAACGACACCGACAGCATCCACAGCAGTGGCGCCAGCGCGACGACCGCCAGCGCGACCAGCGCGCCGTTGACCGCCCAGGCCGACCAGCGCGTCGCGCCGACTTCGTGATACGCCGCGATCCGGCTCATACCAGCTCCCGCTTGCGCCCGAAGCGCAGCAGCAATGTGGTGACGCCGAGGATGATCAGGAACAGCAGGAACGCCACCGCCGATGCGCGGCCGAGGTTCCACCACATGAAGCCTTCCTCGTACATGAAGTACAGCACGCTGACCGTGCTCTGCAGCGGATCGCCGCGCGTCATCACGTAGGGCTCGGCGAACAGCTGGAAGTAGCCGGACACGGTGATCACCGCGACCACCAGCAGAACCGGCCCGAGCATCGGCAGCGTGACGTGCACGAACTGCTTCCATCGCGAGGCGCCGTCGATGCGCGCGGCCTCATACAGGTCTTCGGGAATCGCGGCCAGACCGGCGATGAAGATCACCATGTTGTAGCCGAAGTTCTTCCACACGGCGAACAGGATGATCGTCGGCATCGCCCACGCGGGATCGCCCAGCCAGTCGACCGGCGCGATGCCGATATGGCCCAGCGCCCAGTTCACCAGGCCGTAGCTGGTATGGAACAGATAGCGCCAGATCACCGCCACCGCGACCAGCGTCGTCACCACCGGCGCGAACAGCGCGGTACGGAACAGACCCTTGAAGCGTGCGACTTTCGCGTTGAGCAGCAGCGCGGCACCGAGCGAGACGCCGATCGACAGTGGCACGCCGATCACGACGAAGTACGCGGTATTGCCGAGCGACTTCCAGAATAACGGCGTCTGCAGAAGATCGAAATAATTGCCGAGCGCGACGAAGCGCAGGTTCGACATATCCGACAACGCGTACAGATCGAAGTCGGTCAGGCTCAACAGCAGCGCGGAGGCGACCGGAATGCCGAAGAAGATGCCGAGCACGATCAGCGCCGGCCCGGCGAAAATCCAGCCTGCGGTACTAGCGCGCATGGGCGGCACCTTGGTCGATGGTGGGCGACGCGCCGAGCGCACCGACAGCCTTGCCTTCTTCCGCCTCGCGCTCACGCACCCAGCGGCGCTTCTCGAGCAGCGTGTCCACGCGCGCATCGAGCGCCTGCAGCGCTTCGTCCTGCGCCATGCCGCCGCGCACCACGCGTTCGCTCATCAGACGCATTTCCTGCACGATCCGCTCCCACTCCAGCACCTTCGGCGTCGGCTCGACGCGTTCGAGCTGATCGCGGAACGCCTGTGCGTACGGATCTTCGCGCAGCTGCGGGAATTCCCAGGTGCTGCGGCGCGGCGGCAGGTTGCCGATCATCGCGTGGAAGCGCTGCTGGATCTCCGGGCGCGACAGGAATTCCATCAACTGCCAGCTCGCTTCTTTGTTCGGCGAATCGCGGAACATCACCAGCGACGTGCCACCGGCGATGCCTGCACCCGGACCGTCGGGACCTGGCAAGGGCGCGGTGCCCCACTGGTCCTGCAGTTCGGTCGGCAGACGGTTGCGGAATTCGCGGATGTTCCAGGGGCCGGAGACGTAGAACGAGAAGAAGCCGCGGCCGAATTCGTCCCAGACGTTGGAGATCTGAGTCTCAGACATCCGCGGCGCCCAGCCCTTCTCGAACATGTTGGTGTAGAAACCCAGCGCGCGGGTGAACCCGGGGCTGGTGAAATTGCCGCGGCTGTCGTCGTCGCGCAGCAGCGGATCGCTCTGCTGCAGGCCGAACGACAGCAGCTGCTCGAACTCGTTGAGCGGCAGCATCACTGCGTAACGATCCGGGCCGACATGCGCCTTGACTGCCGCCATCGCGGTTTCCCACTCCTGCCACGTGCGCGGCAGGGTGTCGACGCCGGCTGCAGCGAGGATGTCCTTGCGATAGAAGATCAGGCGCGTGTCGACGTACCACGGCACGCCGAGCAGCGTCTCGTCGACGACGTTGGTGCGCCAGATGCCGGGAAAGTAGTCGGATTCTTCGATGACATCGGACGCATCGACACGCGACTGCAACGGTTCCAGCGCACCGAGTACCGCGAACTCCGGCACCCAGGTGTTGCCGAGCTGACAGATGTCGGGCAAGGCGTCGGCAGCGAATGCGGTCAACAGTTTTTCGTGTGCGGAGGTCCACGGAATCTGCTGGATCTCGACCCGGATGTCCGGATGTTCGCGTTCGAAATCACGCACCAGTTCCGACACGACCTCGGCCTCGCGGCCCATCGCCCAGAAACGGACGACGGTCTGCTCGTCGCGCCGCGCGCAGGCTGCGAGCAGCACGAGCGCGAGCAACAAACAGACGAGACGCGCCGCCGCGGAGATGCGGCGTGCGCCGGGATCGCGTCGGAATGCGCGCAAAGTCTTACTCCGCCGGAACCGGATCGGACGCGCGCGACGGCGCCGGTGCCGGCGTGCGGCCATCGCGGTTGGACGTCTGGTTTGCAGCGCGCGACTCGGCAATGCCCATCGAACGCGCCATCGCCGCGTCGGCATCCGGCGGACCGGAATCCTTGGGCTCGTCTTCGCCGGCCAGCCAGCCGCCGGTGAAGCCCGCGCGTTCCAGACCGGCACGGATGTAGGGGTTCTTCTTCATCACGTTCCAGACGAAGTCGTTCCGGTAGTTCGCGATCATCGCCAGGATCGGGCCCTGGTCGATCGCGATGTAATCGCTCGCCACCCAGCCCTTGCCCGGCACGATGCGACCGGTCTTCAGCGGCACGCCTTCGTAGGTGAAGCTCGGATTGAACGAATCGAGGAAGCCGTAGCTCGAGTACAGATAGTCGCCGTAACGACGGTGCATCTCCTCGGTCGCCGGAATCACGATCTCGGGCGCGAACGCGATCGAAGCGACCGCCGCCGTCGGCGCGATCGTGCCGTCGTCGAACGCGACGTCCAGACCTGCGCCACGTGCGCTGTAGTGACGGAACTCGCGCTGCTCGCCGTTGAAATCCTGGTCGGTACGCTGCGGACCGTCACTGGCGGTCAGACCCCAGACGTTCTCGCCGTAGTCCTTCCAGCCCATCGGATTGTCGATCGCGTACTGGCGCTGCGCATACGTCGCACGGCGGCTGTTCTCGAAGTAATCGATACCGCGGCGCTGCATGTAGTCGTCACGGATGCCGCGGAAATCGACCCACACGTGCGTGTACTGGTGGCCGAAGTGCGGCGCGAAGCTCAGGTATTCCTGGCCGCGGAATACGCCCCACAGCTTGTCGTAGGTACGCGTCCAGACTTCCCAGGCTTCGGGGCCGACCGGATGCGTCGGCGAACCGAGCGCGAGGATATAGACCAGCATCGCCTCGTCGTAACCGGTCCAATCGTGCTCGATGAAGCCGCTCTCGGGATACCAGCCCATCGAGATCAGCGGCTTGCGCTGCTGCAGGAACGGCCAGCGCACATTGCGATAGAGCTGGTCGGCGAGCTTGCGGATGTCCGCCTCGCGCGGATCGTCGCGGTCGTAGTACGACTGCGCGAACAGGATGCCCATCATCAGCAGGCCGGTGTCGACGCTCGACAGTTCGACCCACGGCTCGAAGCGGTGGCCGTCCTGCATGTCGATGAAGTGATAGAAGAAACCCTGATGGCCGGCGGTGCCGGTGGCCTGCGGGCCCATCTTCACGCTGCTGAGGAACTTCAGCGTCGTCAGCGTCCGATCCACGGCCTGCGTGCGGCTCACCCAACCACGCTCGATGCCGATCGGATACGCGGTCAATGCGTAACCCACCGCGGCGACGCTCGAGAACGGACGCGACGGGAAGCGGTCCGGCGTCAGGCCGTTCACTTCGTTGGTCGTGTCCCAGAAATACTGGAACGTGCGGCGCTCGATGTCTGAGAACAGCGGCGGCAGTTCGGGCGGTCCCTTCACTTCTTCCACGGGCGCAGCCACCTCCGGCACCTGCTCGATGGGCCCCGGTTTCGGTGGCGGCACATCGGGTTCGGCAGGTGCTTGCTTGCCGCAGCCGGCCAGGAACAACGCGGCAAGCGCGACGAGAATCAGGAGTTGGAACGCACGGAGACGGGATTGCATCGTGAAGGAAACCTCGCGCTGAAATCGTTTACAGGGGCCAGTATAAAACTGCCGGTCGCCCGAAGGGGACCGGCAGCGGGTTTTTTACCAGTTGATACCGAAGGTCAGCTTGAACGTGCGCGGCGGGAACGCCGTCGCGAAGCTGTCCGGATTGCGACGACCGAAGTCTTCGTTCGGCCTAGCGACGCTGCCCGGCACGCTCGGATCGCGACCATCACCGCGGAAATCGATGTAATCGGTCCAGTTGTACCAGTTGAAGACATTGAGCACGTCCGCGCGAACGCGCAGCTTGATGTCGGTGCCGGTGTCCCATTCTTTCTGCAGCGCGACGTCGAACTGCTTGAAGCCGACGCTCGTCTCCGGGTAATACGAGTCGAAGAAGCAGTTGAACGTATCGATGGCGATACAGTTCTGCGATTCACGCGCTGCCGGCGACGAAATCTCGAACTTGCCCGATAGGGTCATGCCCCAACCGATGTCGTAGATGCCGGTCGTGACGAGGCGGTGGCGCGGAATGCCGATGGCGCGCGTGAACGCGACATCGTCCAGATCGCGGTAATCGAACGAGAACGTGTCGCTGTTGTTGCGGTTCTCCACCGCATCGCTATAGGTGTAGGCGATGGTCGTGCCCCAGCCCGAGTCGTTGGTGAACGGCTTGTCGAGCGACAGCAGCACCGAGTTCAGACGGGTTTCCACGGCGTTGCGGCCAATGAACATGCGACCGAAGCCCGGCAGGTTCGCCGGCGGGATGCCACCGAAGGTGCGGCCGGGCTCGTAGAACGAGCCGTCGTCACGCCGGTTGCCTGCTGTGAACAGGATGCCGTCATGGCTCAGCACGTGCAGCAGCGTCGCCGAGGAGTTCCACGACTGGCCGCCCATCTCGAACACGTTGCGCACGCCGAGACTGAACTGGTCGGAGTACGGCGTCTTCAGATCGTTGTCGATCAGGAACACTTCGCTGCCGACGTTCGGCGCGGCCGCGGCCAGCTGGTCCAGCGTCGCCTGGTCGAAATAGCTTGGGTCCCAAGGCAGGCAGCTCTGCGGTGACGATGTGCCGCATTCGTGACCGGGCTGGTCGAACTGGTAGGTGTAGCGCTGGAACGCCAGGCCGTACTGCTCGCGCGCCAGATAATCGAACTGGTTGCGGTTGTACGAACGCCCTGCGCCGCCGAACAGCACGAAGGACTCGTCGCCGCTGAAGTCGTAGGAGAAGCCGACGCGCGGCTGGAAATTGCCCTTTGTCGCGCTGCGCTCGTTGCCGGTGCTGACGAACTGGCGGTAGTCGTAATCCACGCCGGGCGCATTGAGGCCGGGCGACGCGGCCAGCGCGTCGAGTACGGCCTGCGGCGTCACGTGATCCTCGTAGCTGGGCGTCGTTTCGTAATCCCAACGCACACCCAGGTTCACGGTCAGCCGATCAGTGGCTTCCCAGTCGTCCTGGATATAAAAGCCCAGCTGCTTGTTCTCAGACAGTACCGCCTGCGCGGAGCCCAGACCGGAGGCAGTGAACTGCACCTCGTACGGGACATCGGTGTTCCGGGTCAGATCGAACGCGTACTGCGCATTGGGCGGGCTGCGCTGCAGCGCGCTGATATCGACCTGCTTGTACTTGACGCCGGCCTTGATGGTGTGGCCTTCGAAACCGAACCAGGTGAAATCGTTCTGGAAGCCCAGACCCTTCTGGCCCTTCTCCTGCTGGTCGGGACCACCGCCGATATTGAGGATGGCGCTCATGTTCGGATTGTTGACGTTCTCCTGCCCTTCGGCCGGAATCAACAGACGACGGCCCGGCGCGATCGTCAGCGGCTGCGGCCCGAAGGTCGCGTCCTCATATGTGATGTGCGCATCGTTGAGCCAGTTCTCCGCGCTGTACTGGTAACGCAGATCGAGACGGGTTTCCTCACCCGCGCGCGAGGTGCCGTACTGGAAGGTGTTGATGCCGTCGACGCCGACGATATCGTCCTCTTCGCGGTACTTCGCGGTGAACTCGAAGAGGTGCGCGTCACCAGGCGTCCAGCTCAACTTGCCGAAAAACAGGTCTTCCTTGAAAGGCGAACCCGTGGTGGCGAGCGCTTCCTCGCGGTACGGCGACGGCAGCGAGTCGATCGAGAGGTTGCGACCGGGCGTGATCGACGCGACGCGATCGATCTCCTTCGCCTCGTAGGTCACGAAGTAGTGCAGGCGGTCCATCAGGATCGGGCCGCCGATGGCAACGCCGTAATGCTCGGTGCCCGAACGGACCTTGTCGCGGCCACGGAAATTCTCGTCCGCCGTCTTGGCGCGGAAATCCTGCGCCGTGTTGTCCCAGAAGAACTGGCCTTCGAATTCGTTGGTACCCGACTTGGTCACCGCGCTGATGCCGGCGCTCGACAGCTGGTCGTATTCCGCCTTGTAGTTCGAGCTGACGACCTTGTATTCGGCGATGCCGAGCTGCGGGAACGGGTTGCCGGGCGTGGAATCCTGGCCCGAGATGCCGCCCTTGAGCACGTAGTCCTTCTGGCCGACGCCGTCGATGAAGACGTTGACCGCGTTCGACACCTGCGCGCCGCTGCGGATCGACGCGCCGGTCGGCGAGTTGGTCACTGTCACGCCGGGCACGATGTCGGCGAAGGACAGAAAGTTGCGCGAATTCTGCGGCAGCGAATCGATCTGCTTCTGCGACACGTAGGTCGCGACTTCCGACGTCTTGGTCTCCACCACGGCCGCCGCCGTGACCGACACCGTGTCGAGATCCTGCGTCTCACCGGTCGTCGCGGTTTCGGCGACGCCGCCGACGCCGAGGTTCAACGTCGCGGTCTGGCCTACGGCCACCGTGACGTTCTGCGAGGTGCTCTGCCCGTTCGCTTCGACCTGCAGGCGATAGGTGCCCGGCGGCAGACCAACGACGTTGTAGTTGCCGTTGCCGCTCACCTGCACGCTGCGCGTGAGGCCCGTCGCGGTGTTGACCGCGGTGACGCGTGCATCGGTGGCGGGCGTGGAGTCGACCATCACCTGGCCGCGGATCGTCGCTGCAGTGGACTGGGCCAGCAGCGCAGGCGCCGCCATCGCCAGGCAACCGCCCAGCGCGATACTCAGAAGTGAGCGCGAGAAGGCGCGCGGCCAGGTGTCACTGTGTGTCATGTCGTCGGTCTCTATCTTCAGGGGATGTTTGTACGGACGGCATTCCCGCCGCCCTGTGTGCCGCGAAGCGGCGGTGTCACCTCGAACGTCCGTCGGAAAGACCCACGACACATTCGCCAACATGCGACGTCACGCGTGTGCCCCTGCACACACGGTGATGCGTCGGTATCGGACTTGATGTCATGCAACCCCTCCCAAGGCGCCGACGTCGACCGGTCATGACCGGTTCGACGGCTCTCCACTGGACGATGAGGCAGTGGCAGTGCCACTCGAATCACGGATCACGAGAGCGGGTTCGAGCAGCGCGGTGTGTACCGCGGTCTCCGTCTCCCCTGCACCCTCGATCTCCAGCAGCGCCTTCAATGCGCGCGCGCCCAGTTCAGCGATGTCGACGCGCATCGTCGTTAGCGATGGGTGAACGTAGCGTGCAAGCGGAATATCGTCGAAACCCACCACCGCGATGTCCGCAGGCGTGCGTACGCCGCCGCGGCCGAGTGCATACAGACAGCCGATCGCCATCATGTCGTTCGCAGCGAACACCGCATCGGGACGCGACTCCAATGCGAGCAGGGCCTGCCCCGCACGATGTCCGGAGTCTTCGTCGAACTGGCCCGGCAGTTCCCACGGGGTATACGTCTCGCCCGCTGCGGCCAAGGCATCGCGATAGCCGCGTTTGCGTTCGCGTGCGTCGTCGTTGTCTTCGGGTCCGTCGATGAAGGCGATACGCGTGTAACCCGCGTCGACCAGATGCGCGACCATCGCGCGCGCACCGCCGTAGTTGTCAATGCCGACCGACAGCTGCGGCCGGCCCTGCGCGGCGTTGATCAGCACCATCGGCAGGCTGGCGTCGACGTTGCGCTCGAGGAAATCGACGTCATGCACGTAGGGCGACATCAGCAGCAGACCGTCGACGCGGCCGCGCATCGCACGCAGCGCCGCGCCCTGCTCTTCGGGATTGCCGTGATAGCTCGACACCAGCAGGTGCTGACCGCGGGTGCGCGCCACCTGGTCGATGCCGCGCATCAGTTCGGAGAAGAACTCGCCGTGGATGTCGGGCAGCACCACCCCGACGGTCTGGGTGCGCCGGCTGCTGAGGCTGCGCGCGGCGTGGTGCGGGCTGTAACGCAGTTCGGCGGCGACGGCGAGGACACGCTCGCGCACCGCTTCGGCGACGTTCTGGTGGCCGTTGAGGGCGCGCGACACCGTCGCCACCGACACACTGGCCGCCTTGGCCACATCCTTGATCGTCACGCTCAAACCGCACCCTCCCGCTCTCGCGATGGGCCGGACTGTAAGCGTTTCCACAACGTCATGTAAACCAGATGTAACGAAACATCGATGCTGCACTGCACTATAAATGCAGCGATCTGCGGCCTATTTCGCCGATCGTGCGATCGCGCTCACGGCAGTACCTGGCGGAACGGCCGAACCTCGACGCGCACGTAGACGCCGGCATCCACATACGGATCGGCATCCGCCCACGCGCGCGCATCCGCCAGCGAGTCGAATTCGGCGATGACGATGCTGCCGCTGAAGCCCGCCGGACCTGGATCTTCGGCATCGATCGCCGGGCACGGACCAGCCAGCAGCAACCGTCCCGCATCGCGCAGCGCGACCAGACGCGCGAGGTGCGCCGGGCGTGCCTCGCCGCGGCGGGCGAGCACGTCTTCGCCGTCATAGCCTTCGATCGCGTACCACATGGCAATTCCCGTCCGTTCGTGAGGCGCGAAGTGTAGCGAGCGCACCCGCTGGACAGGTCCGGCAGGCACCGCGTACTCTGTGCACCAGCATCCGGCCAGTTCGCCGCCCGTCACGTCTTCAGACGCTGCCGCACGCGGTCGCCCCACCGGCCCGGTCCAACGCCCTTCCGATCTCCGCGCCTGCCCCGCATGCAGACGCGCTTCGCGCTTGGCGACGACCGACCCAGACGAAGATGTTCCGCAGCACCGTTGTCCCCGCGCCGGCCCGAGCCGCGCAACCGACCGGATCCGCTTTCGAGCGGCCCGCCGAGCCGTCGCCCCGCCCTGCCAGCGATCCACTGCCCGTGATCCATTCTCCGCGCCCGAGCGCCCCGCCGCTGTTGCCTATCGAATGACACAGCCTGCATCCGACGCCAAGGCGTCCGCCCATGCCGTCCAGCCGCAACAGCAGGAATTCCCGCTGGCGCTGGTGCACGGCCAGCCGGTGCTGCAGATCCCGCAGGATCTGTACATCCCGCCGGATGCGCTGGAAGTCATCCTCGACGCGTTCGAGGGCCCGCTCGACCTGTTGCTCTACCTGATCCGCCGCCAGAACCTCGACATCCTCGACATCCCGGTCGCCGACATCACCAAGCAGTACGTCGCCTACATCGGCGTGATGCAGGAGCTGCGGTTCGAACTCGCCGCCGAATATCTGGTGATGGCCGCGATCCTGGCCGAGATCAAATCGCGGATGCTGCTGCCGCGCCCGCCGGCCGACGAACTCGACGAAGGCGACCCGCGCGCGGAGCTGGTACGACGGCTGCAGGAGTACGAACGTTTCAAGCAGGCGGCCGAAGACATCGACCGGCTGCCGCGCCAGGATCGCGACACCGCGCCGGCGCAAGCCACATTGCCGGAGCGCACGATCAACCGCGATCCGCCGCCGGTCGATCTGCGCGAGATGCTGCTGGCGCTGCACGACGTGCTCAAGCGCGCCGAGCTGTTCACCGGTCATGCGATCCGTCGCGATGCCCTGAGCGTGCGCCAGCGCATGGGCGAAGTGCTGACCCGGCTCACCGGCGGTCATTTCCACCGCTTCGAGTCGCTGTTCGAACCCGAGGAGGGCCGCCTGGGCGTCGTGGTGACGTTCCTGTCGATCCTCGAGCTCACCAAGGAACGCCTGCTCGACATCGTGCAGGAGGCGCCGCTGGCGCCGATCTACATCAAGTCGCTCGCCGATGCCGACGGCGCCGCGCCGCCGACGACCTTCTCCAGCGAGTTCGACGATGACGTTCCCGAACCCGCCCAGTCCTGACCACCGACCGGATCTCCGAACAGTCCCGATGGAACAGACCGTCATCAATCGCATCGTCGAAGCGGCCCTGCTCGCCTCGTCGCAGCCGCTGACCGTGGCGCAGCTGGAAACGCTGTTCACGCTCGACGAACCCGCGCCCGAGGGCAGCCTCAAGCAGGCGCTCGTCGATCTGCAGGCCGCCTGCGCCGATCGCGGTGTGGAACTCGTGGAGCTGGCTTCGGGCTGGCGCTACCAGGTGCGCGGCGACGTGCACGGCTGGGTGTCCCGGCTGTGGACCGAGCGCCAGACCAAGTACACGCGCGCCACGCTGGAAACCCTGGCACTGATCGCCTATCGCCAGCCGATCACCCGCGGCGAGATCGAGCAGGTGCGCGGTGTGGCGACCAACAGCAACATCATCAAGGCGCTCGAAGAGCGCGAGTGGATCCGCGTCGTCGGCCACCGCGACATGCCGGGCCGCCCGGAACTGCTCGGTACAACGAAGGGTTTTCTCGATTACTTCGGCTTGCGTCGTCTCGACGACCTGCCGCCGCTGTCGGAACTCAAGGATTTCGCCGAGCTCGATCCGCAGATGCGCTTCGCCGGCACCGACGCTTCGGACCGCTCGGTCGGCGGCATCGCGTCCGCCAACGACGACACCGCGGCTGACGACGCCGATCCCGATACCGACGACGCAGACGACAGTACAGACGACGCGGACGAAGGCAGCGACATCGCCTCCGCCGACGACGACGTTCCGCACGACGTGCAGGACGCCGGAGCAGCACCCGGAGACAACGACGGCGACAGCGCCGGCGACGCATCCGATGACGACACCCAGACCCCGTCGGACATTCCGTCCGACGACGACACCGCAACACCCAACGCACAAGACGCCCTCGCCGCAGACGGCGACAGCGACCGGAGCCATTCATGACGCAACAACGCAATACCGACAAACCCGCCCGTTCCCCGCTGTCGCTCAAGCGCGGCGAAGCCCCGGCCGCGGATGCCGCGCCTAAGCTCGAAGAGCGCCTGCACAAGGTGCTGGCCCAGGCCGGCCTCGGCTCGCGCCGCGCGCTCGAACAGCGCATCGCCGACGGCCTGGTCAAGGTCAACGGTGAAGTCGCCCAGACCGGCATGTCGATCAAGGGCAGCGACCGCATCGAGCTCGACGGCAAGGTGTTCGTCGCCAGTGCGCTGACCGAACCGGCGCGCGTGCTGATCTACAACAAGCCCGAAGGCGAAGTCACCACGCGCGAAGATCCTGAAGGCCGTCCGACGATCTTCGAGGCTTTGCCCGCGCTCAAGGGGGCGCGCTGGATCGCGATCGGCCGCCTCGACATCAACACCACCGGCCTGCTGCTGCTGACCACCGACGGCGAACTCGCGAACGCGATGATGCATCCGTCGTACGAAGTCGAGCGCGAGTACGTGTGCCGCGTGCGCGCGCCGGAGGGCGAAGAGACGGTGTCCGACAAGCTCGTCGATCGCCTCAAGCGCGGCGTCGCGCTGGAAGACGGTCCGGCGAAGTTCGACGAGATCGAACGCATCGGCGGCACCGATTCGCACGACTGGTTCCAGGTGCTGCTCAAGGAAGGCCGCAACCGCGAGGTGCGCCGCCTGTGGGAATCGCAGGGCTGCCAGGTCAGCCGCCTCAAGCGCGTGCGCTACGGCCAGGTCACGCTGCCGCAGCCGCTGCTGCGCGGCCAGTCGCAGGAACTGGCGGATGTGCAGGTCGAATCGCTGCGCAAGGAACTCAAGCTCGAGGAAGGTCCGCCGCCGGCGTTGACGCTGCAGCCGGTCATCGGCCAGCGCAAGGCCGCCAAGTCGACCGTGCATCTGGGCAAGGGCGGCGCCGGCAAGGCCTACGTCAACGGCCAGAACAGTGGCGCGGATGAAGGTCGCGAGTTGCGTCGCTTCGACCACGTGCGCGAAGACCGCGGCCGTGGCCGTGGCGGTCCGCGCAAGCCGCACGGCGGCCTGACGGTCAGCGGCGACGCCGCAGCCAAGCAGTCGCAGAAGCCGTTCAAGCAGCGCGCCGACAAGGGTGCGCGTGCCCTGCCCGAGGGCAATCCCGCCGCGTTCCGTACCTGGTACGTGCCGGACGGCGTGGAGACCGGCCCGACCGGTCACCGCAATGCCGACGGCCGCGGCCCGAAGAAGCCCTACGGCGGCGGCGCAGGCGGCCCCGGTGGCGCGAAGAAGCGCGGTCCCGGTGGCCCCGGCGGCGCAGGACAGGGTCCGCGCGGTGCGGGCGGCGGCGGTCCGCGTGGTCCGGGCGGCGGTGGTGGTGGTGGCGGACAGGGTCCGTGGGCCTCGCGTCCGGCCGGTGGCGGTGGTGGTCCGGGTCGCCCGCGTGCGCCGTACGGTCACCCCGACAGCGCGCCGAGCTTCCCGTCCGATCATGCCAATCCGGGTGGCTTCAATCCGAACGCCGGCCCGCGCGGTCCGCGTCCGGGCGGCGGCAACCGCGGCTCGAAGGGTCCGGGTGGCCCCGGCGCACGTGGCCCCGGTGGTCCCGGCGGTGGCAATCGTGGTCCGGGCGGACGTCCGCCGGGCGGCGGCAATCGCGGCCCGCGCAGTGGCGGTGGCGGCGGTCGCTGATCGCACGCACATCGTGATGTGTTGACGCACGGGGCCTTCGGGCCCCGTGTTCGTTTGTGACCTCTGCTTTCCGGTGCGCGTCGCTCGCTAGACTCGACGTTTCTTCCGAAGAGTCCGCCCATGACCATCACCGGCGACGCCATCAACGATCTGATCCGCGCGAACGCGCCGGCGGCGATGCACGCCCTGCTGCCGCCACCGTGCCTGCTCGACATGGAAGGCGAGTTTCTCGAGTACGAAGACGGCGTGCGCATGTCGCTGCGCTTTCCGGTGCTGCCGCGCTATCGCAATCCGATGGGCAACATGCAGGGCGGTTTCATCGTCGCCGCGCTCGACAACACACTGGGGCCGCTCTCGTATCTGATCGCGCCACCGAGCGTCACCGCGACGCTCAATGCGCAGTATCTGCGACCGGTCACGCCGGAGACCACGCACATCATCTGCGAGGCGCGCCTCGTCGCGCGCACGCGCAACGTGCTGCATCTCGCAGCCGAAGCGCGCGGCGAAGACGGCAAGGTGTTCGTGCTGTGCCAGGCCACGCAACAGATCCTGCCGCCGCGCAGCGGCTGAGACTTCATAGCCGCTTCACCGCGACGCCATCGGCGCTCCATCCGCGCGATCGAGACTCGTGTCTCCCCCGTGGATGGAGACCGCCGGTTTGGATGGATACGCGCAATTCGATTTCGATGTCGTCGTGGTGGGCGCGAGTTTCGCCGGCGCCGCGTGTGCGCTCGCCGCGCGCGAAGCGGGCCTGCGGGTCTGCGTGCTCGAACGCAAGCACGATCCCGGCATCCGCCTGCATACGACCGGCATCATCGTCGCCGAAGCGTTCTCGCAGACGCGGCTCGGGCGCATGCCGCCGGCGCTCTGTCGCAAGGTGCCGCGCGTGCGGCTGTACGCCCCGAGCCTCGACAGCCTGCAGCTGCAGGCCGACGACTACGCGTTCCTGACCACCGACACGCCGAACGTGCTGCGCTGGCTTGCTGACGAGATGCGCAAGGCCGGCGTCGATCTGCGGCTGATGCAGTCGTTCTCCGATGCGCAGCGCGATGGCGATGGCTGGCAGATCGCAGGGCTCGGCAGCACGCGCTGGCTGATCGGCGCCGACGGCGCGAAGTCACGCGTCGCCCAGCGCGCCGGTCTGGGTCTGGTCGACGCATTTCTCTACGGCGTCGAACACGAATTCCACGGCGCCACGTTGGCGGAACCCGACGCCCTGCACTGCTTCATCGACCGCGCGCTCGCGCCCGGTTACATCGGCTGGGCCGCGCAGTCGCCGACCGGCGTGCAGCTCGGACTCGCGTTCCGGCATCGCGCGGATCGCCACGGCGTGCCGGATATCGGCAGCTTCCGCACACGCGTTGGCACACGCCTGGGACTGCCGTCGACCCTGCAGCCTGATTCAACGCGCGCCGGCCTGATTCCCTGCGGCGGACCGGTCGAACGCCTCGCCGCACCCGGCGTGATCCTGACCGGTGATGCCGCCGGCATCGTGTCGCCGCTGACCGCCGGCGGCATCCATTCGGCGTGGGCGCATGGCGAGGCGATCGGCCGCGCGATCGCGCAGCACCGGCTCGGCGCCGATATCTCACCAGAGCGGATCGCTGACACCGCCTCGCCACGCTTCCGCGCGAAGCGCTGCCTGCGCTGGGCTTTCGATCATCTGCAGCTGGACTGGCCGGTGAATCTGCTGCTGCATTCACCGCTGCTGCGTCGCGCCGCCGAGCAGGTCTATTTCCATCGCCGCGGCAGGCGCCGCGGATCCGCATGAATCCCGAGCCGCACATACGAAAACGCGCCCGCCGGAGCGGACGCGTTTCGGGTGCCTCACGTGCAGCGCGTAAGCGCCGCTCGCTCAGGCGGTCTGCAGCTTGCGCGAGCCTGCCGCGCGACGCGGACGACTCGGGAACGCATGCCGCAGGATGCGCCAGGACACTTCACCGAACTGGCGCGGCAGGGAGCCGGTGTTGTACGGCTGGCCGTAACGCTGGCAGATCTCGCGCACTTCGACTGCGAGCGTGGCGTAGCGATGCGCCGGCACATCGGGGAAGAAGTGGTGCTCGATCTGGTGGCTCAGGTTACCGGTCAGCAGGTTCATGACCTTGCCGCCGCCGATGTTCGACGACCCGCGCAGCTGGCGCATGTACCAGTGACCACGCGACTCGTTGCGGATGCTCTCCTTCGGGAAGGTTTCGACATCGGCAGTGAAGTGCCCGCAGAAGATCACGACGTAGGTCCACACGTTGCGGATACCGTTGGCGACCAGGTTGCCCAGCAGCACCGGCAGGAAGAACGGACCGGCCAGCAGCGGGAAGATCACATAGTCCTTCACCAGCTGACGCCCCATCTTGCGACCGACCGGCGCGAAATCGCGCGCCAGCTTGCCCTTGGGCATCTTGCCGGCGAAGAAGCGGCCGAGCTTGAGTTCCTGGATCGCGACGCCCCACTGGAAGTACAGCGCGAACACGACCGCAATCACCGGCTGCATCAGGTAAAACGGGCGCCAGCGCTGTTCGGGAAAGATGCGCAGCAGGCCGTAGCCGATGTCGTCGTCCATGCCGCGGACGTTGGTGTAGGTGTGGTGGCGGAAGTTGTGCGAATGACGCCAGTTGTCGCCGGTCGCCATGATGTCCCACTCGTACTTCTTGCTGTCGAGTTCGGGATCGTGCATCCAGTCGTACTGGCCGTGCATGACGTTGTGGCCGACTTCCATGTTCTCGAGGATCTTGGCCAGCGCCAGGAACACGACACCAGCGATACACGCCGGCCACAGCAGCCACGGCACGAACGCGCCGCCGATCGCACCGACGAACAGCAGACCGCGACCGAGCACCGCGCAATAGCGCACCCAGCGCACGACGCGGCGGATGTAGGCGGCGTCGACCTTGCCGACCTGGGCCATCGTGCGCGTGTGCAACGCGTCGAGCTCGGCGCCGAAGGCATCGAGTTCCTGCGTGGAGAGGCGGCGCGTGGCAGTGAGCTTGGACATGACGACTCCGGAATTCAAAGCAGGATCTTTCAAAGCAGAGCGGAACGTTTCGACGCGGCGTGTTTCAGAGATCGAGCACGAGATCGGACACGGCGCTGCTGATGCACAGCTTCAGCGCGGCCGTCGCCTCGGTGTTCGCAGCGCCGGTGCGCAGATCGCGCGTGGCACCGGACGCCTTGCCGCAGGCGCAGGTATTGCAGATGCCCATGCGACAACCGGCCTTCGGCTTCAGGCCTTCGGCTTCCAGCGCCTGCAGCAGCGGCACACCGCGCGGCAGCTGCAGCACACGACCGCTGCGCGCCAGACGCACTTCGACCATGCCGCTGTCGTCGGTCTGCGGACGCGGCGGCGGGGTAAAAGCTTCGGTGCGCAGCAACGGCACGCGGTCTTCTGCGAGTTCGGTGGCCGTGGTGACGAAGCCGCCCGGGCCGCAGGCGAACACTTGGCGCCTGGCGAGGTCGGGCACCAGTGTGTCGAGCAGTCCGGCGTCGATACGACCGGCGGCTTCGTCGTCCGCGGTAGCGGCTTCGCGCGTCAGTACGAAACGCACATCGAAACCGGCGTGGCGCGCAGCGAGTGCGCGCAGCTCGTCGACGAAACACAGTTCGGCGCGCGTGCGCGCCCAGTAGACCAGCGTCAGCGGCACCGGCATACCCTGCCCGGCCAGCTGACGGACCAGCGCCATCAGCGGCGTCACACCGCTGCCGGCGGCCAGGAACAGCCAGCTGCCATCGACCTTGGCCGGCAGCACCAGATCACCGAACGCAGGCCCGATATCGAACACGTCACCGCGGCGCGCAGCGGCCAGCAGATGCCGGCTCATGCGGCCTTCGTCGACACCCTTCACCGTGACCGTGATGCGGCCATCGGCGGCGACCGGCGCATCGAGGCTGTAGCTGCGGGTGATCCGCACGCCGTCGATATCGGCCGTCAGATTCACGTGCTGACCGGCCTGCGCGCCCGCCCAGTGACGATTCGGCTTCAGCGTCAGAGTGACCGCATTCGACGCAGCCGGCGCATGCGCGACCACGCGGGCCAGCGGACGCTCCCAGCTCCAGGTCGGATGCAGGCGCTGCGCCCAGAAATCGAACACGGGCGGCACGACGAACGGCGTGGCGAGCCTGCGAAAGCGGCTGCGGCGGGACGGCTTCATGGGTTGGACGGTCGACATGAGAGGCAATGTACACCCATCCGCACAGCCGTGTATACACTTGTACATTAATGGACGCTGCTATGCTGACCGCCCAGTCTTCCGACGGCCTACCGTGACCGCCCGCACCCTCGCATCAGACAGCGGCGACCCCGGCCAGAGTCCCCCGGACAGCCAGGCCGGACGCAAACCGGTGATCGTCCGCGAGGATCTGATCGCCGCCGCTCTGCGCCTGACCGGCGCGCACCGCAGCGTCTCGACCCTGAGCCTGCGCGAAGTGGCCCGGGAAGCCGGCATCGCGCCGAACAGCTTCTATCGCCAGTTCCATGACATGGACGAACTGGCGGTCGCCCTGATCGAGCTGGCCGGCGAATCCCTGCGCAACATCGTCGGCGACGCCCGCAAGCGCGCCGTCGCTGGCCGCAGCATCGTGCGCGGCTCGCTCGAAGCCTTCATGGAGCGCCTGCGCGCCGACGACAAGCTGCTGCACGTGCTGCTGCGCGAAGGCACCGTTGGTTCGGACGCCTTCAAGCGCGCCGTCGACCGCCAGCTGCAATTCTTCGAAGTCGAACTGCGCGCGGATCTGGTGCGCATCGCCGCCGCCCAGGGCATCGTGTTCCACGAACCGGGCCTGGTGGCGCGGGCGATCACCCGCCTGGTGTTCGCGATGGGTGGCACGGCGCTGGATTCCCCGCCCGAGCGCGACGAAGCGCTGGTGGACGAGCTGTCGCACATGATCCGCATGCTGCTGCGCGGTGCGCATGCGATGGGGAAGGTGAAGGGCCAGCGGTAAGGTTCGGACTTTGATCCGGCTTCGTGTCGAGAGACTCTGAAGCGCGCGATCAGCTGTCAGAAACAGCATCGTCGTCCCAGCGAAAGCTGGGAGCCATTTTGATTTTTGCGCCGTTCGCTGGCGTTTGATCAGTTCGACCGTCGCTCCGGCGTAGGCCGGGGCCCAGTGACTTTCGATGTGGGACACGGGCAACTTCCGTGATCGGCACGTTGCGCCCCGAAAATCAAAATGGATCCCAGCGTGCGCTGGGATGACGGGCTCAAAGATTCGTAGCTGCACGCGCGAAGTCGCTGGGCCCCGGCCTTTGCCGGGGCAACGGGCTTGAGTAATCCGTGATCGATAAGCACCAGCGGCGCGAGACGCGCGACCTCAAAGAATCTCGAACCTGTCCGCATCCAGCATCGCCGGGAAGTGCTCCCGATGCGCCTGCAACTGCGCCGCCGACAAGGTCGTCGTCGACACCACTTCCATGTCCGTCGATTCGCTCAACGGCTGGCCCAGCATGTCCAACACCACGCTGTCACCGGAATACGCCAAGCCATTGCCGTCCGTGCCGACGCGATTGACGCCGACCACGTAGCAGAGGTTCTCGATCGCCCGCGCGCGCAGCAGGGTCTTCCATGCATAGGCGCGCGCGGCGGGCCAGTTGGCGACGAACAGCTGCAGGTCGAAATCCAGTCCGTCCGGGCGCTCGACGTCGAAGCGGTTGCGGCAGAACACCGGGAAGCGCAGGTCGTAGCAGACCTGCGGATTGATCCGCCAGCCTTTCCATTCAACGGTCAACCGATCGCGACCGGCGGCGTAGCGCTTGTGTTCGTTCGCGTAACGGAACAGATGGCGTTTGTCGTAGTGCGTCAGCGCGCCGTCGGGCGTCGCCCACAGCATGCGGTTGTAGACGCCGTCGCCATCGCGCAGCTGCACGCTGCCGGTCACTGCCGCATCGAGCGCGACCGCCTGCTCGCGGATCCACGCGACGGTCGGGCCGTCCATGTCTTCGGCGCGGTCGATCGCGTCGTTACTGAAGCCGCTGGTGAAGGTCTCGGGCAGCACGACAAGATCGGTCAGGCCGTGCAGCGGCGCGATCAGATCCCCGTAGTAGTCACGGTTGGCCGCGGGGTCGTGCCACACGGTGGCGCCCTGGACGGTGGATACGCGGAGGTTCTGCATGGGGCGTTCCTTGTGTCGCATCTGTGCGACCGATGCCTCGATTCTCGGCGCTGCCGCGGGCGCGCTCAAGCGCATGGGTGGAACGGCGCGTCAACGCCGGCTCCACCCGCCCGTGCATACCGTGCTCACAGCCAGCCAGCCCACCATGGAGCCCGCCATGCCCGAGACCATCTACGACGCCCTGCGTGAGAGCCACGAACGCCAGCGCTCGCTGTGCCGCAAGCTGCTGCGCGCGTCCGCGCACAGCGAGCGCCGCATCGAACTGTTCACCGATCTGCGTATCGAGCTGGCGGCCCATGCCGCCGCCGAAGAGCGCTTTCTCTACGCACCGATCCTGATGCACGACGCCGGCCTCGACGCCTCGCGCCATGCACTGCACGAGCATCACCAGATGGACGAACTGGTCGAGGATCTGCAGACGAACGACCATGCAGGTGCGGCCTGGATGGCGAAGGCGAAGCAGCTGTCGGAGAAGGTGCACCACCATCTGCGCGAGGAAGAGCGCAAGTTCTTCCAGGTGTCGGGCAAGCTGCTGACCGACACCCAGAAGACCCGCGCGGCGCAGCGTTACCGCCGCGACCACGCACGCATGGAAAAGAAACTGCGCGAGGCGTGAGCTCTACGCGCTTAGCGCAACGTCCTGTCGCGCCGGCACTTTACGACGATGCACAGTGTGTTGCGGACGCAACGCACTTCGCGTGTCGCGGGAATCGACGCGGTCCAGTCCCGAGACCTGCAGACCGTCAGTTCGCTGCCCTGCCCGCCGCCTTCTGCTCGGCGATGAAGCGCCGCACTTCCTCTTCCAGCACCGGCAACGGCACCGAGCCCAGATTGAGGATGGTGTCGTGGAAGGGCCGCTGGTCGAAGGCCGGGCCGAGTTCGCGCTCGGCTTCTGCGCGCAGATCGAGGATCGTCTTGTAGCCGATGTAGTACGACAGCGCCTGGCCCGGCCAGGAGATGTAACGATCGATCTCGGTTACCACATCGTGGCGCGCAAGCGCGGTGTGGCTGGCGAGGTAATCGATCGCCTGGTCCCGCGTCCAGCCGTACTCGTGCAGACCGGTGTCGATGACCAGGCGCGCCGCGCGCCACATCTCGAACGTCAGCCGGCCGAATTCCTCGTACGGCGTCTCGTAGATGCCCATTCGCGTGCCGAGCCATTCGGTGTACAGACCCCAGCCTTCGCCGTAGCCGGAGAAGTAGGTCTGCTGGCGGAAATCCGGACGTGCCGGCGCTTCGAGGGCGAGCGCGGCCTGGAAGCTGTGCCCGGGCGCGCACTCGTGCAGCACCAGCGCCGGCAGGTTGTACAGCGGACGCGACGGCAGGTCGTAGGTGTTGAAGAAGCAGGCCTCCAGTCCGCCGCGGCCCGAGGTGTAGATCGGCGCGATGTCGTCGGCGACCGGCAGGATCGTGAAGCGGTAGCGCGGCAGCGTGCCGACCAAGTACTGCAGCTGGCCGTCGATCTTCTTGGCGATCAGCGAGGCCTCGCCCAGCAGCTCGCGCGGCGTCTTCGCGTAGAACTTCGGATCGGTGCGCAGGTACTCGATGAAGGCCGGCAGGTCGCCTTCGAAGCCGGCGCGGCCCATGACCTCGCGCATCTCCGCAGTGATGCGTTCGACCTCGGCGAGGCCGAAGTCGTGGATCTCGCGCGCGGTCATGTCGCGGGTGACGTACTCGCGGATCTGGGTCTGATAGAACGCGCGGCCATCGGGCAGATCGCTGGCGGCGATCGTCGTGCGCGTGCGCGGCAGATACTCGCCGCGGATGAAGGTCAGCAGCTTCGCGTACGCGGGAATCGTCTGCTCCAGCACGACGCGCCGGCCCTCCTCGCGCAGCTGGGTGCGCACGGGCTCGGGAATCGTGTTGGGAATGCGATCGAAGGTGACCAGTAGCGGATTCGTCTCGCCCGTCAGGACATAGGAATCGAGCGTCTTGTCGCGCCCTTCGAGCGTCGCACGCGGCACGCTCCAGCCACGCGCCAGACCGGTCTCCATGTTCGCGATCTGCTCGTCGAAATAGCGCGGCACGTCGGACAGGCGACCGATGAACCGACGCCAGTCGGCCTCGGTCTGGAACGGCTGGCGCGGATTGATGCCGCCCCAGAAGAAGCTGTCGCTGTTGAACGGTGCCTCGTAGGTACGCCAGCGTGCACTCGCTTCGCTGGCTTCGATCGAGGTGCGGAAGACGGCAGCATTGATGCGTTCTTCGCGGCCCAGCTGGTCGAGCGGAATCGCGTCGAGCGCATCGAGCGCTGCCTTCCAGTAATCCGCACGGCGCGCCCATGCGTCGGGCGTCACCGACGGTAGCCGGTCACTGCCCTGCCAGCGCCCGTCGACCTTCTCGCGCACGAATTCCGCCTGGCGCCATTCCCACTCGCGCGTGTAGAGATCGCGCAGCGCGGTCTCGGCGGCATTCGCCGGCGGCGCGAGCACCGGTGCAGGCGTGTCCTGCGCGATGACGGGCGACGCGACGCCGAGGGCGAGCGACAGGGACAGCACGAGGCGGGACAGCGTCATGTGGCGACGCGGGGCGAAGGACATCGGCGACTCCTGGAAAGCGGTGGTGGTCGTGTCGGCCCGCATGAGAGACGCAGGCGATCCTGCAAGGATGCCGGGAATGGGTTTGGCGTGCATGCACGGCGCTGTGCCGAGTACGTCGGATGCGCTGCGTGTTCCTCGGAGAGCAGCCCGCACTCCGTTCCCGCTCCCAGTGAGAGAAGGGTGCGGTGTCTGCGATCTGGCCGCGTGCAGGGCGCGACGCTCGTCGATGTCGAGCCCCCCTCCATCCAATGCACGCGACGCTCACGATCCACCACACACTCTTTCCATCGAACCGTCCGGAATCTCCAATGGCCAGCCCCACGCCAGCCACGTCCCTGCCCGTCGCACACAGCGCCACCGCGCGCGACACCGCCTGATGTCTGCTGCCCCGTCCGCCGTCGCTGCCTGTTCCGGGAAGCGGCACATCCCGGCGCCAGGCTTTGCGGAAGGCAATCCCGGCGCGGTCCTGCAGGCCGCGTCCGACGCGCTGTCCGCGGGCCGCGCGCCGGTGCTCGCGCTCGTCGTCGAGACCGAAGGCTCCACCTATGCCTCGATCGGCGCGCTCGCATTGTTCGGCGATGGGCCGCATGTCGGCTGGATCAGCGGTGGCTGCCTGGAACCGGAGATCGAACGCGTGGCCCGGGTGGCGGGCGATGCCGGCCGCCTTGAATGGCTGGACATCGATACCACCGACGACGACGCGCTGTTCTCGGGCAGCGCGGTCGGCTGCCGGGGCCGGCAGGTGCTGGCGTTGCTGCCGCTGGCCGCGATGCCACAGGTCGCGGATGCGATCGCGGCCTGGCGCGCCGGTGGCCAGGCACTGGCGATCACCCTCGAACGCACAGGCCGCATCGCCTGCCGTCTCGATGGCCGCGCGTGGTCCTGGACCTTGCCGGTCGGCGAAGCGCCGCAGACCACATCGAGCGACTGGACGCTCACCCTGCAACGCGCCCCGGAGGCGCTGATCCTCGGCGCCGGCCCGGAAACGCCGACGCTGATCCCGATGCTGCGGTCGCTGGGCTGGCGCGTGATCGTCGCCGAGCGCCGTGCGCGCTGGCGAGATGCCGCGGCCCCGCATACGGATCTGCTCGACCTGCATCCCGAAGCCGCCGTTGCCGCACATCCGCATGCGGACGTCGCGCTCGTCATGCACCACGGCTTCGAATCGGATCGCGATGCGCTGGCTGCGCTCGCCGGATCGCGAATTCCCTTCATCGGCCTGCTGGGCCCGCAGCGTCGCCGCGATGACCTGTTCAAGCTGCTGCGTCCTGCCGAACGGGAGGCGTTGTCCGGACGTCTGCGCTCGCCGGTCGGCATTCCGCACTGTGGCCGCGGACCGGAGGCGATCGCCCTGAGCATCGCCACACAGCTGCAGCAGTGGCGCGGCGCCCGCTGATCGCCCGCAACGGTGGACGACACCCGCATTCATTGACCGCACCACAACATGCGGCCCCGCATGCTCAACCCGCGCACGTCCGCGTGCCCACATCCAGCCAGCCATCCGAGCCAGCCAGAGGAATGCCCATGTCTCCCCTCACCCGCCGGGAACTGTTAAAGGCCGGCGCCGCGTCGGCCGGCGCAGTCGCCATGCCCGCCGTCACGCAGGCCGCCAATGCCGCGACCACGCCCACGCCCTTGCGGCCGCCCGTGCGTCAGCGAGTTTCGCTGGAAGTCAACGGCGAAACCGTCGAGCGCGAGGTCGACACCCGCACCACGCTGCTCGATTTCCTGCGCGAGGAACTGCACCTCACCGGCACCAAAAAGGGCTGCGATCACGGCCAGTGCGGGGCATGCACGGCGATCGTCGACGGCCGCCGCATCAACACCTGCCTGAGCCTGGCGGTGATGAATGCCGGCGCGAAGGTCACGACGATCGAAGGTCTCGGCACGCCCGAGAAGCTCCATCCGATGCAGGCTGCGTTCGTGAAGCACGACGGTTTCCAGTGCGGCTACTGCACGCCCGGTCAGATCTGTTCCGCGGTCGCGGTGCTGGGCGAGATCCGCGACGGCATTCCGAGTCACGTCACCACCGATCTCACCGCGCGTCCGGCCATCAGCGGCAGCGAAATCCGCGAACGCATGAGCGGCAATCTCTGTCGCTGCGGCGCTTACGCCAACATTCTCGATGCGATTGAAGATGTGGCCGGTACTGCGGGAGCACGCGCATGAAGGCATTCGAGTTCGAACGTGCGGCGTCGCCCGCGGCTGCGGCCACGGCGGCTGCGCGCAATCCCGGCACGAAGTTCATCGGCGGCGGCACCAATCTGCTCGATCTGATGAAGCTCGAGATCGAAACGCCGGCCCGTCTGGTCGACGTCAACGGTCTTTCGCTCGATACGATCGAGAAGAGTGACGACGGTGGCCTGCGCATCGGCGCCGGCGTGCGCAACACAGATCTCGCCGCGGATCGTCGCGTGCGCAAGGATTACCCGCTGCTGTCGCGCGCCCTGCTCGCCGGGGCGTCTGGCCAGCTGCGCAATCGCGCGACGACCGCCGGCAACCTGCTGCAGCGCACGCGCTGCCCCTACTTCTACGACACCGATCAGGCCTGCAACAAGCGCCTGCCGGGCAGCGGCTGCGGCGCGATCGAAGGCTACAGCCGCCAACTCGCGGTGATCGGTGGCAGCAAGGACTGCATCGCCACGCACCCCAGCGACATGGCGGTGGCGATGCGTGCGCTCGACGCGGTCGTCGAAACCGTCAAGGCCGACGGCCAGACGCGTCGCATCCCGCTGGATGATTTCTATCTCGCGCCGGGCAATACGCCGCAGCGCGAAACGGTGCTCGAAGCCGGCGAGCTGATCACGGCCGTCGTGCTGCCGCCGCCGGTCGGCGGTCGCCAGATCTATCGCAAGGTCCGCGATCGCGCGTCGTATGCGTTCGCGCTGGTGTCGGTCGCCGCCATCGTGCAGCGCGACGGCAGCGGACGCGTGGTCGTCGGCGGTGTCGCGCACAAACCCTGGCGCAGCGATGCGGCCGATGCAGAACTGCCGCGCGGTGCCAAGGCCGTCGCGGCGCGTCTGTTCGAAGGCGCCGCGCCGACCGAAGACAACCGGTTCAAGCTGATCCTCGCCGAGCGCACCATCGCTGCGGCCCTGGCCGAAGCCCAGGAGGCCACGTCATGAAGTTCGACACACCCGCAGGCCAGAACCCGATCGATGCGATGCGCGTCGTCGGCCAGCCGCTCGACCGCATCGACGGCCCGCACAAGGTCACCGGCACCGCGCATTACGCCTACGAATGGCATGACGTCACCGAACGCGCGGCCTATGGCCACGTCATCGGCGCCGGCATCGCGAAGGGGCGCATCGCCTCGATCGACACCAGCGCTGCCGAACGCGCGCCTGGCGTGCTCGCGGTCGTCACCGCGCAGAACGCCGGCAAGCTGGGCCAGGGCCGCATGAACACCGCGAAGCTGCTCGGCGGGCCGGAGATCCAGCACTACCACCAGGCGATCGCACTCGTGGTCGCAGACACCTTTGAGCAGGCACGCGCGGCTGCGTCGCTGGTGCATGTGGTCTATACGCGCGGTCGCGGCCGTTTTTCGCTGGAAGCCGAAAAGGACAACGCGGTGAAACCGCAGGGCGGCGACACGCCGGCGGATACCGCGGTCGGCGATTTCGATGCCGCATTCGCATCGGCCGAAGTCACGCTGGACGAGACCTACACCACGCCCGACCAGTCGCACGCAATGATGGAGCCGATGGCCTCGCTCGCTGAGTGGGACGGCGACAAGGTCACGATCTGGACATCGAACCAGATGATCGCCTGGGGCAAGGGCGATGTGGCCCGCACGCTCGGCATTGCACCGGACAAGGTGCGTCTGGTGTCGCCGTACATCGGCGGCGGCTTCGGCGGCAAGCTCTTCGTGCGCGCCGATGCCGTACTCGCCGCGCTGGGCGCGAAGGCCGCCAAGCGTGCAGTCAAGGTCGCGCTGCATCGCCCACTGATCGCCAACAACACGACGCACCGCCCCGCCACGCTGCAGCGCATCCGCATCGGCGCAAACAAGGACGGCCGCATCACCGCGATGGGCCACGAAAGCTGGTCTGGCGATCTGGAAGGCGGCGGCCCCGAGGTCGCCGTGCAGCAGACGCGTCTGCTTTACGCCGGCGAGCACCGCATGAGCAAGATGCGTCTCGCGACGCTCGATCTGCCGGAAGGCAATGCGATGCGCGCGCCGGGCGAGACGCCGGGCATGATGGCGCTGGAAATCGCGATCGACGAAATCGCCGACAAGCTCGGCATGGATCCGGTCGAGTTCCGCATTCGCAACGACACCCAGGTCGATCCGGAAAAGCCCGAGCGCCCTTTCTCGCAGCGTCAGCTGGTCGAGTGCCTGCGCCAGGGCGCGGAGAAGTTCGGCTGGGATGCTCGCAAGGCGCACGGCAGCGTGCGTGACGGCCGCTGGCTGATCGGCATGGGCGTGGCCGCGGGCTTCCGCAACGCGCCGGTGATGAAGTCCGGCGCCCGCGTGCGCCTCGATGGCGATGGCCGCGTCACCGTCGAAACCGACATGACCGACATCGGCACCGGCAGCTATACGATCATTGCGCAGACCGCAGCCGAAACGCTGGGCCTGCCGATCGAATCGATCGACGTGAAGCTGGGCGATTCCGACTTCCCCGCGTCCGCCGGTTCCGGTGGCCAGTGGGGCGCGAACAGCGCGACCGCTGGCGTCTATGCGGCCTGCATGAAGCTGCGTGAGGTCGTGGCGACCAAGCTCGAGCTCGATCCCGCAACGGCGGAATTCGTCGACGGCAAGGTCAGCGCCGGCGGCAAGTCGGTCTCACTCGCCGATGCCGCAGGCGACGGGCAGATCGTCGTCGAAGACGCGATCGAATTCGGCGATCTCGACAAGCAGAAGGTGCTCAGCACTTTCGCCGCGCACTTCGCTGAAGTCGGTGTCGACATGCACACGGGCGAGACGCGCGTGCGCCGCATGCTGTCGGTCGCGGCGGCCGGCCGCATCCTCAATCCGAAGCAGGCACGCAGCCAGATGATCGGCGCGATGACGATGGGCGTGGGTGCCGCGCTGAGCGAGGAACTGGCCGTCGATACGACCATGGGCTTTTTCGTCAATCACGACCTCGCCGGTTACGAAGTGCCGGTGCACGCGGACATCCCGGTGCAGGAGGTGGTGTTTCTCGACGAAGCCGATGCCGACAGCTCGCCGATGAAGGCGAAGGGCGTGGGTGAGCTCGGTTTGTGCGGTGTGCCCGCGGCGATCGCCAACGCGATCCACAACGCGACCGGCGTCCGGGTGCGCGAGTACCCGATCACGCTGGAGAAGGTGATCGGCGGATTGCCGGATATCGCCTGACGCGAGCTCTGTTCTGAAGCCCCTCTCCCTCCGGGAGAGGGGTTGGGTGAGGGCGAGGCGCGCAGCGAACACCTTTGCCCTCACCCGACGCGCTTCTCGCGTCGACCTCTCCCAGAGGGAGAGGTGCTCAGGTTTACGGGGAGATGTGAATCAGCTGCCCTCGAGGAAGTGCCGACTCCAGGCGCCTCTCATCTGCGCAGATTCTGAGCCCCTCTCCCTTAGGGAGAGGGGTTGGGGTGAGGGCGAGGCGCGCAGCGAACACCTTTGCCCTCACCCGACGCGCTCCGCGCGTCGACCTCTCCCAGAGGGAGAGGTGCTCAGGTTTCTGCAGAGATGTGAATCAGCTGCCCTCGAGAAAGTGTCGACTCCAGGCTCCACTCATCTGCGCAGATTCCGAGCCCCTCTCCCTCTGGGAGAGGGGTTGGGGTGAGGGCGAGGCTCGCAGCGAACACCTCTGCCCTCATCCGACGCGCTTCTCGCGTCGACCTCTCCCGGAGGGAGAAGTGCTCAGGTTTCTGCGAAGACCGAATCAGCAGCCTCGAACAACGCAAGATCGGGAATCACGATGCGCAACGCGCACTCCTGAAGCAATCGCGTTCACCCCGGAATCACGCGCCCGCCAATCCACCACCCGCATGCCCCGGCAACGCATCCTCGTCATGCGAATCCGGATCGTCGAATGCATCGACCTCGCTGGCGATGCCTGCCTTCGGATTCGGCGTCGGGTCGCGCGGTGGCGAGTCCGGGTTCTGCGGGGCGTCATGCTGCAACACGTCTTCCTGCGGCGTCATTCCAGTGTCCTCGTTGATGGGAAAAAGACCGTACGTGCGACCTCGTGAAAACGGGATGCGCGTGTCAGGTCGGACATCGCGCTCGTCGGGCGCACGTCCCTGAGGACGCGCCGCCCCACCCTCAGACATACCGCGGAATCGGCCCACGCTGTGGCGTCTGGTCCGGCAGATCCACTTCCAACTCATCCACGAAACACCAGCCCCAGCCTTCGGGCGGGTCGTAGCCTTCGATGATCGGGTGGCCGGTCGCGTGGTAGTGCGCAGTGGCATGGCGATTGGGCGAATCGTCGCAGCAGCCGACGTGCCCACAGGTGCGGCACAGGCGCAGATGCACCCAGGGGCTGTCGATCGCGAGGCAGTCTTCGCAGCCGCGTGCGCTGGCCACGACGGTGGTGATGGTGTCGAGGTGGGTGCAGGTGTCGGCCATCAGGCGGTCGCCTTCTCTTGGGTGTCGGAACGTGCGGCCTCGTCGGCCGCGGCCAGGTACTGGTGGATCTGCGAGACCACGGCGGCGCCCTCGCCCACCGCCGCCGCGACACGCTTCACCGATCCCGCACGCACGTCGCCGATCGCGAACACGCCGGGGCGATCGGTCTGCAGCGAGGTCGAGCGTCCCGGCCCTGCGCCCTCGGCGCCAGTAGTCACGAAGCCCGCATGGTCCAGTGCGATGCAATCGGTCAGCCAGCCGGTGTTGGGATCGGCGCCGACGAACAGGAACACATGACGCAAATCGCAGTGATGGGTCTCGCCGGAGTCGCGCTCGCGATACGTCGCGCCGACCAGTCCACGTTCCGTGTCGCCTTCCAGCGTGACCAGTTCGGTGCGCGTGTGCAGCACCACGTTCGGCAATGCCTTGATGCGGTCGATCAGATAGCGCGACATCGATGCTTCGAGTCCGGCGCCGCGTACGACGAGGTGCAGCGTCTTCACTTTCGGCGCGAGGAACACCACCGCCTGGCCGGCGGAATTGCTGCCGCCGATCAGCGCGACTTCCTCGCCCTCGCACAGCCGCGCTTCGACCGGTGACGCCCAGTAAGACACGCCGCCGCCTTCGAACAGCGACAGGTTCTCGATGTCCGGCCTCCGGTAGCGCGCGCCCGAAGCGATGACGACGGTACGTGCGCGCACGACTTCGCCCGATGTCAGATGCAGGGCATGCGGCGCCAGTCCGTTTTCCACTTCGGCATCACCGCCGCAGGCCAGTGTCGCGACCTCCAGCGGAATCGCGAGTTCGGCGCCGAACTTCAAGGCCTGGTTGTAGGCGCGCCCAGCGAGCGCTTGGCCGGAGATGCCGGTCGGAAAGCCGAGATAGTTTTCGATCCGCGCAGACGCGCCGGCCTGACCGCCGATCGCACGCTGGTCGAGCACGATCACCGACAGTCCTTCGGACGCCGCGTACACCGCCGCGGCAAGACCCGCAGGTCCCGCGCCGACGATCGCGACGTCGTGCAGCGCATCGGGATCGAGTTCTGGCGTCATGCCCAGACACGTCGCAGCCTCCGCGTTGCCGGGGCGTTTGAGTACCGTGCCGTTCGGGCAGATCATCAGCGGCAGATCGCCGGGCTGGATGCCGAGCCGTTCGACGATCTCCCGGCCTTCGTCGCTGTCGGCATCCATCAGCGTGTTCGGATAGCCGTTGCGGGTGAGGAAACTCTGCAACGCTGTCAGATGCGCGTCGCCCGTCAGGCCGACCAGCACCGAACCCGAGGCATCGCCTTCGATCAGGCCGACGCGGCGCAGGATCAAGGCACGCATGACGATTTCGCCGAGTTCCGCTGCGCCCACCACCAGCGCGCGCAGATGCGCGGCATCGATCGGCACGACCGTGCAGCCGCTGTCCGCGGCCTGCCCCGCCGCCAGCGATGCGCGTCCGGCGAGCTGGCTCACCTCGCCGGTGAACTGCCCCGCACCCTGCGTGGTGATCGGCTTCTCGTGGCCCAGCCCGTCGCGACGCACGACATTGATCGCGCCTTCGAGTACCAGCCACACCGGTGCGTCGCAATCGCCGACATCGAACAGCACTTCGCCGGCCATGCAGGTCCGCGGCGGACCGCTGGCGAAGCGGCGCGCGGTCGCGATCTGGGCGGCATCCAGCACCGGGAACATCTGGTGACGGCGGTCGTCGGCAAGCGCCATGGGCGGTGTCCGTGAGAGGTGCCTGCATCATGCACCCGCAATGCGGCAGCGCGTCGCACGGGCGTGTCTACCCGGGAGGCGGCAGGATCACCGGCGCATGTACGTCCATCAGTTCGACGATCCAGTCGATGAACACCCGCAGCTTCGCGCTGACGTGCCGGTTCGGCGGAAACGCGACGTGCATCGGCATCGGATCGAGCGTCCAGTCTTCGAACAGCGTCACCAGCTCGCCGCTCGCCACATACGGCCCGGCCATGTACGCCGGCAGCCACAGCACGCCCATGCCGGCGAGACCAGCCGCGAGATAGGCGTTGCCGTCGTCCAGCGCCACCACGTAACGCCCCTGCGCCTGCACGCGCTCGTCGCCGCGACGCATGGCATACGGCAGCGGCTTGCCAGTGCGCGCCCACAGGAAACCGACGATGCGGTGGTGCGAATCCTCCAGCTCGCGCGGATGCGCGGGCGCGCCCAAGCGCTGCAGATACGCGGGCGATGCGTGCACGCCGAGCTGAAGATCGCCGACATGCCGCGCGATCAGCGACTGGTCGGTGATGGTGCCGCCGCGCACCACGCAGTCCACGTTCTCACCGATCAGATCCACGCGCCGGTCGCTGACGCCGAGATCGAGCTGGATCTCCGGATAACGCCGATGGAAGTCCGGCAACGCCGGCGCCAGGATCATCCGCGCGAACGGACTGGGTACATCGACACGCAGACGTCCACGCGGCGCAGTCGACGCGTTCGACAGGCTGGTCTCGGCATCGTCCATGTCGGCCAGCAGACGCACCACGCGCTCGTAGTACGCCGCGCCATCGGCGGTCACGTTGACCTGCCGCGTCGTGCGGTTGAGCAGCTTTACCCGCAGCCGCGCCTCCAACTGCTGCACCAGCTGCGTCACCGTGGTCCGGCTCATGTGCAGGGTGGCGGCCGCCTTGGTGAAACTGCCGGTCTCCACCACACGCGCGAATGCCTGCATCGCATCGAATCGGTCCATCGGTAGTCCAGCCGCGGAGATTGTTCGGATTCTACGAACAGTGCTGGGTAGCGCTGCGTGTTTATCGCGCGGGCCTGCGTCCGCAGACTGGGGGCATCGCACTCACAGGAGAATCCCATGGCAACTCGTGACGCTGTCTTTCCCGCCGGCCGCCATGCGCTGTACGACAAGCACCGCTATTCGCCGGCCATCCGTTCCGACGGCTTTCTGTTCGTCGCCGGCCAGGTCGGCAGCCGCGAAGACGGTTCGCCCGAACCGGAGTTCGAGCAGCAGGTGCGCCGCGCGTTCGAGAACCTCAACGCCGTGCTCGCCGCCGCCGGCGCCACGTTCGACGATGTCGTCGACGTGACGTTCTTCGTCGTCGATCCCGCGAACCGCTTCGAACGGGCCTGGGAGATCGTGCCCGAGTACTGGGGCGAGGCGCCGTTTCCGACCGCGACGGTGGTGGGCGTGACCTGGCTGGCGGGCTTCGACTTCGAGATCAAGGTGATTGCGAAGTTGCCGGATGGTGCTGCTGGCTGATGGATTTGATAGGCCGGAGGCATGACCGAGGTAGTCATCGCTCATTTCGCCGGTCCTGGCGAAAGCCGGGATGAAGGGCATGCGCAATGCGTCTTCCGCGGCACGTCGAAAGTCGAAAAAACAAAGGGCCCTTTCGGGCCCTTTGTCATGTACGCCACTCTGGAAACACTCAACCCGCAGGCGGCGTCGTTCCCGTCGTCGCCGGTACCGCTGCAGGTGCGGCCGCAGCGTCCGGTGTCGTAGCCGGCTGTGCCAGAGCAGCCGGTGCACCCGGCGCGCCACCCGTCGGCGTAATGCGCCAGATGGTGTTAGCCAGATCGTCCGCCACCAGCAGCGCGCCACGCGGGTCGACGGTCACGCCGACCGGACGGCCACGTGCCTTGCCGTCTTCGCCGAGGAAGCCGGTGGCAAAGTCGATCGCTTCGCCCGACGGCTTGCCGTCGCGGAACGGCACGAACGAGACCTTGTAGCCCACCGGCGGATTGCGGTTCCAACTGCCGTGCTGACCGACGAACACGCCGTTGGCGAACTGCGCGCCCATCGTCGGCGTGGAGAACGCGACGCCGAGCGCGGCGACGTGCGAGCCCAGCGCAAAGTCCGGTGCAATCGCCGAGGCGACCTTTTCCGGGTTCTGCGGACGCACGCGCTCGTCGACGTTCTGGCCCCAGTAGCTGTAGGGCCAGCCGTAGAAGCCGCCCGGACGCACGCTGGTCAGGTAATCGGGCACCAGCTCGCCGCCGATTTCGTCGCGCTCGTTGACCACGGCCCACAGCTGGTCCATGCCAGGCTGCATCGCTAGGGCGGTCGGGTTGCGCAGACCGGTCGCGAACACGCGATGGAAGCCGGTTGCCGCTTCCACCTGCCAGACCATCGCGCGGTTTTCTTCGACCGCCAGACCGCGCTCGGTGATGTTGCTGTCCGAGCCGATGCCGACGAACAGATAACGACCGTCGGCACTGATCGTCAGCGCCTTGGTCCAGTGGTGATTGATCGCCGCCGGCAGCTTGGTGATCTCTTCCGGCGCACCGGCCGCGTTGACCGCGCCCGCCGTGTACGGGAAACGCAGCAGCGCGTCCTGCGTAGCGACGTAGATCGAGTCGTTGCCGAACGCCAGACCATAAGGCGCATCGAGATTGTCGGCGAACACCGAACGGTTCTCGTAGGTGCCGTCGCCATCGGTGTCGCGCAGCAGGGTCAGACGGTTGCCGCTGTCGACCTGCGTGTTGCCGCGGGCCTTGATCATGCCGGCGATGATGTCCTTCGGGGTGAGCTTCGGCGCACGGCCGCCGCGGCCTTCGGCGACGAGGATGTCGCCGTTGGGCAGTACCAGCATCTGACGCGGGATCAGCAGGTTGTCGGCGATCGGCGCGATTTCGTAACCCTCCGGCACCGTCGGCAGCTGATCGCCCCACTCGGACGGCAGCGAGATCTTCAGCGTCGGGAACAGACCGCGCTGCGGCTTCGGCAGCTCCGGCGACGGACCGACATAGGTTTCTTCCGGCGTACCGCCGCAGGCCACGAGCGCGAGCGCCAGCGCAGGCACCAGGGCGCGCGTCAGCAGCGCGGACTTCGAGCGCTTCGAGTGAAGACGGTTCATGGCAGCACCTCCCGGCGACGCAAGGTGCCGCCGAGCGCGAACCACAGGCTCGCGCCGATCGACAGCACGCACAGCACCGACCACACCAGCGCCTGCGGCATCTTCTGCCAGGCGTCCATGGCGTGGATCAGCGAATTGAGGAAACCGAGCACACAGGTCAGCGCCAGCAGGCCCACATAGATGAAACGGGTACGCGTGCGCGCCGTCGGCGTGATCAGCGACACCAGCGCCCAGACGAGCGCGATGACTGCAAACACCATCGCACCGACCAGCAGCCAGGACGCGAAGTTGGTCCACTGGATCTCATAGGACCGCGCGTACGCGATATCGGCGAGCAAGGCGCCAAGGAAAAGAGGGAATGCACTGCTGACCAGCAACAGGTGCAACGGGTTCAGCGGCCGGTACGGCTGCGTCACGAGTACGGGGGGTGTCTGCATGGGAAGTCTCATCGTCGGCGGGGCCGCGTCACGCCAGGCGATCCACGGTGCGCCGGAGACATTCGTACATTCGGGCGCAAGGCGTAGTGAATGCGTTGGGTTGAAGTGCGGCAGGGCGTTGGATTGCGCCTAGCAGGCTCAGGTAGGGCAGACGTTTAGCGTCTGGAGATCAACCCCTGCGTGTCGATGAGCGCTCTGCGCTTTTTCTTCGCTGCGCCACGTGCAGGCGAAACGCTGCCCTCACCCCAACCCCTCTCCCGGAGGGAGAGGGGCTCTCGACGACGTGCGCGCAACCAGGGTGCAGCGCTTCCCAGTCCACCGGACATCAACGAACAATCAGAGCGCAGCACCCCGCGTCTAGCCCCTCTCCCTCCGGGAGAGGGGTTGGGGAGAGGGCAGCCCCTCGCGCCGATGTCCGAAACAGGCACCGCAGTAACTCGACGCCCCTCAGATCGCCTGCCCGCCCGACACCTCGATCCGCTGCGCATTGACCCACCGGTTCGCATCGCCCAGCAGCGCCGCGATCATCGGCCCGATGTCATCCGCGACGCCCACGCGTCCCAGCGCGGTGATGCCCGCCAAATGTGCATTGATCTGCGCGTTGTCGCGCACCGCGCCGCCGCCGAAATCCGTTTCGATCGCACCCGGCGCCACCGTGTTCACTGCAATGCCGCGCGCGCCGAACTCCTTGGCCATGTAGAGGCTCAATGTCTCTACCGCCGCCTTCGTTGCCGCATACGCCGCGTAGCCCGGATACGCGAAGCGCGTGAGTCCGGTCGAGATGTTGACGATGCGCCCGCCGTCATTGATCAGCGGCAGCAGTGCCTGGGTCAGGAAGAACACGCCCTTGAAGTGCACATCCACCAGCCGGTCGAACTGGGCGACGGTGGTCTCCGCGATCGGTGCGGTGTCGCCGTGGCCAGCGTTGTTGACGAGGTCATCGAAGGTGTTGCGCTGCCAGCTTGCGCGCAGCACGGCACGCAGCTGATCGACGAACGCCGGAAACGCCTCGACATCGCCGGTATCGAGCTGCAGCGCCACCGCCTTGCGGCCCAGCGCTTCGATTTCGGCGACGACCGCATGCGCTTCTTCGGCATTGCTGCGGTAGGTCAGTACGACATCGCCGCCGCCGCGGGCGACCGCAAGTGCGGTATTGCGGCCGAGGCCGCGGCTGGCGCCGGTGATCAGGGCAATCCGGGTCATGGGAACTCCTCTGGAATCGTTGGAAGGTCGATGCACAGACTGCGCCCGGCCCCGCCCGGCGCGTTGCCGGAACCTCCACGACCTTTGCCCATTCCTGCCGCGCGCTGCCCACGCTACGCACGCGGGCGCTACGATTGAGCCATGTCCACGTTGCCCGAAGCTGTCCGTCGCCACGCCGATGCCCATGCTGGCGCCGATGGGATCGCGCTCTTGCCGATCCCCGGCCTGATGGCTGTGCGCGCGTTCGCGCCCAGCGATCTTATGCACGACGTGCAGCGCCCGCTGGTGTGCCTGGTCCAGCAGGGCGGCAAGCGCGTCACCTACGGCACCCGCGCGTTCGAGTTCACGGCTGGCCACTCGTTGCTGATCACCGCCGACATTCCCACCGTCAGCCAGATCACCCACGCCAGCGCCGCGTCGCCGTACTACTCGCTGGTACTGGCACTCGATCCTGCTGTGATCGCCGATCTCGTCGCGCAGATGGGCCCGCAGCCGCCGGACGATCCCGGTCCCGTGCGTGTGCACCCCACAGAACCCGAAGTGGCCGATGCCGCGCTGCGCCTGTTGCAGTTGCTCGAGCAGCCGGACGCCCTGCCCGTGCTGCAGGCCCAACGCATCCGCGAGCTGCATTACTGGCTGCTCGCCGGCCAGCATGGACACGCGATCCGCCGCCTCGGCTGGCCCGATGGCCACGTGCAACGCATCGCCCGCGCGGTGAAACTGCTGCGGCGCGACTACAGCCTGCCGCTGCCTGTCGACGCGCTCGCGACCGAAGCCGGCATGAGCGCGTCCGCCTTCCATCGCCATTTCAAATCGATCACCTCGCTGTCGCCGCTGCAGTTCCAGAAGCGCCTGCGCCTGATCGAAGCGCGCCGGCTGATGCAGTCGCAGGGCATGGCCGCGAGCAGCGCCGCGTACGCCGTGGGCTACGAGAGCGTGCCGCAGTTCACCCGCGAATACGGCCGCATGTTCGGCCGCCCGCCCGTCGCGGATACACGCGCTGCAGTCGCCTGACGCGATACCACGCAGCAGGACATCACCAGATCGATTCCGCGCCGTGGCCGCCTGCTTCACCGCCGTCTGCGTATAGCTGGACGCTCTCCCGAACGGATGCGCCCACATGGCCGACGCCTCTCCTGCCATCGCCCCGCCCGAAGACATCGCGAGTGCGATATCCGACACCTGCGTCGAGAAAGCTGCCCTGCCCGCCGGCAGGATGATCGGCCTCGGCATGCTCGCCGGTGCCTACATCGGCTTCGGCAGTCTCGTCGCCGTGCTCATCGGCGCAGGTGCTGGCGACCTGCCTTATGGCCTGACCCAGATCGCCGTCGGCATCGGCTTCGCACTCGGCCTGATCCTCGTGCTGCTCGCCGGCGCCGAACTGTTCACCGGCAATACGCTGATGACGTTGCCGCTCGCACAACGCCGCATCGGCGCCGGGCAACTGCTGCGCGCATGGAGCCTCGTGTGGATCGCCAACCTCGTCGGCGCTCTGCTGCTCGTCCTGCTCGCCATCGGCGCCGGCCTGCATCTCGCAGGTGAAGGCGCATTCGCCATCTCCGCAATCGAACTCGCGGCCGACAAAACGTCGAAGTCCGCCGGCAGCATCGTCGCCAGCGGCATCCTCGCCAACGTGCTGGTCTGCCTGGCCGTGTGGATGGCCGCCGGCGCGAAATCCGCGGTCGACAAGGTCGCGGTGATCGTGCCGCCTGTCGCGGCCTTCGTCGCACTGGGCCTGGAGCATTCGATCGCTAACATGTCGCTGCTGCCACTGGGCCTGATGGCGCAAGCGGCGACGGGTGCGGAACTGCCGGCAGGACTGTCGTGGGGCGCGGCGGGCGCCAACCTGTTGTGGTCGACGCTCGGGAACATCATCGGCGGTGGCGGAATCGGACTCGCGTACTGGGCGATCTACCTGCGCAAAGAGGGAAAGGATTAATTCGGCAACGCAAATCCGCGAAATGACCAGGCAGCCGACGCACAAAAAAAAGCCCCGCATCCGCGGGGCTTTTTTGAGCACTTGCGTGGACTACGCCACGCGCGTGATCAGGCAAACGGATCCTGCAGCACCATCGTGTGCGCACGGTCCGGGCCGGTGCTGACGATGCTGATCGGGCAGCCGGCCAGTTCTTCCAACGCACGCAGGTAGGCACGTGCGGCGGCGGGCAGCTTGTCCCACTCGGTGATGCCGTGGGTCGTTTCTTCCCAGCCCGGGAACTCGAGGTAGACGGGCGTGCACTCGTCCCAGCCGGCGGCGTCGAGCGGCGCGTACTCGGTGCGCTTGCCGCGGTACTCGTACGCGATGCAGATCTTCAGCGTCTTCATCCCGTCGAGCACGTCGAGCTTGGTGATGCACAGGCCGGAGATGCCATTGATCGCGACGGCGCGCTTGAGCGCGACGATGTCCATCCATCCGCAGCGACGCGGACGACCCGTGGAGGCGCCGTATTCCTGGCCGCGGTCGCGGATACCCTGGCCGATCTCGTCGTCGAGTTCGGTCGGGAACGGACCACCGCCGACGCGCGTGGCGTAGGCCTTGGCGATGCCGAGCACATAGTCGATCGCGTCCGCGCCCACGCCGGTGCCGGCCAGTGCACCACCGACGGTGGTGTTGGAGCTGGTGACGTAGGGGTAGGTGCCGTGGTCGATGTCGAGCAGTGCGCCCTGCGCGCCTTCGAACAGCACGCGCTTACCCTGCTTGCGCAGGTCGTGAAGGATGCCGGCCACGTCGGACTTCATCGGCTCTACGTAATCGCCGAAGGCCAGTGCTTCGTCGTAGGTCTTCTGGAAATCGACGGCTTCGACGCCGAGATACTTGGTCAGCACGAAGTTGTGATAGTCGAGCGCGGTGCGCAGGAGTTCTTCGAGCTGCTTGGGGTAATGCAGGTCGGCGACGCGGATGCCGCGACGCGCCACCTTGTCTTCGTATGCCGGGCCGATACCGCGGCCGGTGGTGCCGATGGCCTTGCCGCCGGCCGCCTTCTCGCGGGCCTGATCGAGGGCGATGTGGTACGGCATGATCAGCGGCGTGGCCGGGCTGATCTTCAGGCGCGAACGCACTTCGACACCGGCGGCTTCGAGCTCCCCGATTTCCTTGATCAAAGCCGCCGGGCTGAGCACGACGCCGTTGCCGATCAGGCACAGCGCGTCGTCGCGCAGAATGCCCGAGGGAATGAGGTGGAGGACGGTCTTCTTGCCGCCGATCACCAGCGTATGGCCGGCGTTATGGCCGCCCTGGAAGCGCACGACGGCGCCGATGTCCTGCGTGAGCAGGTCGACGATCTTGCCCTTGCCCTCGTCGCCCCACTGGGCGCCGATCACCACCACTGACTGACCCATCTTGATGACTCCTGGATTGCGTTGCGGCCATCGGGGCCGCAGAAAGGGACCGGCCAGCCTCGTTCGGTGATTGGCCGCTCCATCGGGGAGACGACCGCCGCACAGGGCCGGACACGGAAAAAGCCGGCAGTCCACTCATGCGAGATGGCCCGTCCGGCTTTTCCGCATTATCCGGATAACGGGTGACGGGGGCCACCTGTTTGTGGGACGTGTTCATGGGGGATCGGGGTGTTCATGGAAGCGCCCCGGCCCTCACCCGACGCGCGTTGCGCGTCGGCCTCTCCCAGAGGGAGAGGCGCTGGGTCGACACGTGCGTGGCGGTCTCGACGGCCGGCTCGCAATGATTGAGGGCGAAGCCGCGCAATCGCGCTTTTGAGCCCCTCTCCCAACGGGAGAGGGGTTGGGGTGAGGGCTGACGCTCGCAGCGAAGTCTGATGTCGAGCGCGCATCAGACAAGGCAGCGATGGGCGTCATTCATCTGCCGACCTGATTTCAGGAGAAAGCTCCTGCCCTCACCCGCCGCGCTCCGCGCGTCGGCCTCTCCCGGAGGGAGAGGCGCTGGATCCCGGCTCCCAGTCTCTGCCGTGATAACGATCAGTGCGCAGACGCCGCTCGAAAAAGTGGCACTCAGAGCAACTGCATCACCAGCCAACAAACTGTTCCTGCCAACCTCAATCGCCGCGCAACGAATCCGCTCCCATCAACCCCGCACGAAATACAGCGCGATCAATCCCGCCGCCAACACCCCTGCGCCGATGCGGCGCAGGGTTTGGGTCGGCATCGTGAGCATCTGCTCGGCATTGCGCCGCCAGAAGCCGGGGACCGCGAACAGGATCAGGCCTTCGAGTACGAACACCAGGCACAACGCCGCCCACAGATCCGACATCAGGCGCGAGCCATCAACGATCGCTGCGCATGTACTGCAGGAACGGGTCGTTGCGCTCGAGCACGATCACACTGTCGCCCTTTTCGAACGCGGCGCGATAGGCCTCGAGACTGCGCTGGAACGCGTAGAACGCTGGATCGCGGTTCGCGGCGTTGCCATAGATGCGGGCCGCTTCAGCATCGCCTTCACCGCGCAGGGTCTGCGCGTCGCGCTCGGCTTCGGCGAGGATCACGGTCTGCTCGCGATCGGCCTGGCCGCGGATCGCGCGAGCGCGCTCCTCACCTTCGGCGCGCAATCGCGTGGCCACTTCCTGACGCTCGGCACGCATGCGGTTGTAGACCTGCTGGATCACCTGGCTGTCGGTCGGCAGATCGATCTGCTTCAGACGGATGTCGATGATGCGCATGCCCAGCGACTTCGCGGCTTCGTTGATGCCCGGCAGCTGACGCTCGACAAACTCCGAGCGGTTGCCCGAGACCAGTTCCGTGAGCGTGCTGGCGTTGATCTCGTTACGCAGCGAGTTCTTGATGATCGGCTCGAGGCGCAGGTTGGCATCGGACTCGTTGCCGGACGTGGCGCGGTAGAACGCTGCGACGTCGCTGATGGCGACGATGGCGACGAAGTCCACGCTGACGTCCTTGCGCTCTGAGGTCAGCGAGCGCTCGGGCGAGAACGCGCTGGCGTTGAAGCGGCGGTCGAACACACGCGCCGATTCGATCAGCGGCACTTTGAAGTGCAGGCCCGGACCGATGTCGGTACGCGCCACGCGGCCGAGATTGAGCACCAGGGCCACCTGGCCTTCGCGGACCACGTACACCGAGCCCATCAGGCCGAGCAGCACGATGATGATCAGCGGAATGACGAAGTTCAGTCTCATCGGGTGGCTCCTTCACGCGACGGGCGCGGCAGGGTGCGCGCGGGCGCCGCCGGGGTCGCGTTGCTGTTGCTGTTGCCGCTGTTGCGCGTGGCCTCGACGGCCGGCGACAGGACCTCGGGCGGAATCAGCGAGGGAGCGGCCTGTCCGCCTGCGCCCTGACCGGCCATCGGCACGTAGATCAGCTGGCGGCCATCGCCACCCACGACCACGCGGTTCTCGGCCAGCACGCTCTGCACGGTTTCCAGCCACAGACGCTTGCGGGTCACGTCCTGCGCACCGGCGTAGGCATCGACCAGCAGCGAGAAGCGGGTCGCGTCACCGGTGGCGCGGGCGATCTCGGCGGTCTTGTAGCCTTCCGCCTGCGAGCGGACACGCTCGGATTCACCGCGCGCCTCGGGCACGATCTTCGCCGCGTAAGCGCCGGCTTCCTTGACCAGCTGCTCGTTCATCTGCTGCGCGCTGTTGACGGCGTCGAACGCGTCCTTGACCTCTTCCGGCGGACGCGCGTCCTGCAGGTTGAGTTCATTGACGAACAGGCCGGTGCGGTAGCTGTCGAGCGAGGCCTGCAGCGAGGTCTGGGCAGCGGTCGAGATCGGACCACGCGCGTTGAGCGCGGCGTCCAGATTCACGCGACCGATCTGCTCGCGGACCGCACTGAGCGCGGTCTGCTCCAGCATCTCGCGAGCGTTGCGGGTGCCGAACAGATACTGCGTGGCATCGCCGACGCGGTACTGCACGTTGAACGACACGATGACGATGTTCTCGTCGCGGGTCAGCACCGGCACAGTGTTGCTGAAGGACTGCACCGTGGTCGCGTCGACCTTGGTCACGCGCTCGACGGGCCACGGCAGCTTGAAGTTCGGACCCGGCTGCATGACGCGGGCCACCTGGCCGAAGCGGAGGACCACGCCGCGCTGGGTTTCACCCACCAGCACGAAACAGTTGAGCAACAGCACGATGACCACGACGACCGCGATCCAGCGCAGCGGATTGCCGCCACCGAATCCACCGCCGAAGAGCCCGCGGAACTGGTCGAGGATGCGGTCGAAACCACCGCCACCACCGCCGCGTCCGCCACGACCACCACCGCCGGTACGGCGTGGCGGCCACGGATTGCGCTCGCCCTTGTCTCCGGAATCCTTGCGGCCAGGAGAATCGTTGTCCTTGTTGTTGCCGGGAATGTTCCAGGCCATGCCTGCTCCAGTTCTGGGCGCGCAGCCTGCGTCGGCGGCGGCGCGGGGGTCGCATAGTCTAACCGGCTCGCGCCTGTCGCAGGCCACGCACCGGAGGTCATGCCGGGATTCCCGTGGCCGCGGCCCTGATCGCGAGATGGCGTCCACTGGAAGCCGAATCGCGGGCAGATACGCACCCACCGGACCTATCAGATGGTGTCGTCCTCGTCCGGAGGCAAGAGCGCGCGCAAGGGTTCACCATCGGGCTGCGACGCCAGACGCGCAGCGTCCGCATGGGCGAGGTCCACCTGCAGCAGCCAGCCGGACTCGTCGACGGTTTCCTCGCGCACGCCTTCCAGCGCATGCAGGCGGGCGTGCAGGCGACCGGACTCGGGCGGCAGACGCACTTCGCCGGTCACCCGACGGATGCCGAGCCGACGCGCGAGCGCCTGCGACAGCAGATCGAGACCGAGCCCATCGCGCGCCGAAATCCACACGCTCTCGCGCACGGCGTCATCGGCCAGCGCGTTCGGGTCCTGGTCGTAGCGCGGCGTCGCGCCTTCGATGCGGTCGATCTTGTTGAACACCAGCAACTGCGGCAGATCGCCGGCGCCGATCTCACCCAGCACGGCATCGACCTGGGCGATGCGCTCGTTCCGCAGCGGATCGGCCGCATCGATGATGTGCAGCAGCAGGTCGGCCTCGCGCGCTTCGCTCAGCGTGGAGCGGAACGCGGCGACGAGCTCATGCGGCAGATCGCGGACGAAGCCGACGGTATCGGCGAGCACGATGCTGCCGCCGGACAGGTCGACGCGGCGCACGGTGGGATCGAGCGTGGCGAACAGCTGGTCGGCCGCGTAGGCATCGGCGCCGGTCAGCGTGTTGAACAGCGTGGACTTGCCGGCATTCGTATAGCCGACCAGCGCCACGCGCGGCAGCTCGCTGCGCACGCGCGCCCGGCGCATCTGGGTGCGCTGCACTTCCACCTTGTCGAGCCGCGCCTGCAGCTGTTCGAGCCGCTTCTGCAACAGACGCCGGTCGGTTTCGAGCTGGGTTTCACCCGGGCCGCGCAGGCCGATCGAACCACCGCGCTGACGTTCCAGATGGGTCCAGCCGCGGACCAGGCGCGTGGCCATGTGCCGCAGCTGCGCCAGCTCGACCTGCAGCTTGCCTTCGTGGCTGCGCGCGCGCTGGGCGAAGATGTCGAGGATCAGGCCGGTGCGATCGACGACGCGGCGCTCGAGGAATTTCTCGAGGTTGCGTTCCTGGCCCGGCGTGAGCCGATGGTTGACCAGCACCAGATCGGCGCCGGTCGCGTCGGCCGCAGCCTTGACCTCGTCGAGCTTGCCGCTGCCGAACAGCGTGGCGGCATTGGGCTTGTCGATACGCGCCGGGATGACCGCGGCGACGCGGGCACCGGCCGAGCGGGCGAGTTCCGAAAATTCTTCCAGCGCGCCTTCATCGGCCGGGCCATGCGAATGCGGCTGGATCAGCAGCGCGTTTTCACCCTTGCGGGAGCGTTCGAACAAGTGGGTTCACACCTCGGGTCAGTCGGTCGTTTCGGGCGTCTCGTCTTCGCCCTCGCCCTCACCGGACTGGACGAACCCGCCACCCGGCGCCACGCGCACGTTGCGGGCCGGCACCACGGTCGAGATCGCGTGCTTGTAGACCATCTGGCTCACGGTGTTGCGCAGCAGCACCACGAACTGGTCGAACGATTCGATCGTGCCCTGCAGTTTGATGCCATTGACGAGGTAAATCGAGACGGGCACGCGCTCGCGGCGCAGTGCGTTCAGGAAAGGATCCTGCAAGGATTGCCCCTTGGACATGGTGTTTCCCCAGCGTAGTTGTTGTTCTGATGACCTGTTGGCCGGGTCGCCACCCGCTCCCCGGATGACGACCGGCCGATGTTACACAACCGCGATGCTGTCCGTGCGGGATCGCAGGGGTGGGATGCTGTGCGGAATCGGGGATTCGTGACGGCGGTGGTGATGCGGCGCCTGGCGTCAAAGCCGTGAAACCTTTCCCGCGAGCGGGGGCGAACTTGAGCCAACGCGCCTGCTCATTCCAGAAACGCAGCGACCTCCGCATCCAGCGCATCACGCTGCGCCGCCGGATCGAACCAGCGTGCCCCGCCCCGACCGCGCAACCAGGTGAACTGCCGCTTCGCCAGCTGCCGGGTCGCGGCGATTCCGCGCTCGCGGAAATCCTCGGCCGTGCCCTGCCCGTCCAGGAACTCCCAGGCCTGGCGATACCCGACGGCGCGGATCGCCGGCAGCTCCAGCGGCGTCGGGTGCGCCTGCAACTGCGGCAACGCACGCAGTGCACGCACCTCGTCGAGGAAGCCCGCGGCGAGCATCGCGTCGAACCGGGTGGCGATACGCGCATGCAGGGCGGCGCGCTCGGGCGGCGCGATCGCGAGCGCCAGCACCTGCGCGGGAAATGGCGGCGATTCGGACGGGCGCTTCTGCCACGCGCTGATCGGAACCCCGGTCAGGCGATGCACTTCGAGCGCACGCTGGATGCGCTGCGCATCGCCGGGCTTGATGCGCGCAGCGGCTTCCGGATCAAGCGTCGCCAGACGCGCATGCAGTGCGGGCCAACCGATTGCCCCGGCTTCAGCAGTGATCGCGGCGCGCGCGTCGGTATCGGCCTCCGGCATGGGCGACAGGCCGTCGAGCAGGGCCGCGAAATACAGGCCAGTGCCGCCGGCGAGAATCGGCACGCGGCCACGCGACAGGATGTCCTCGACCGCGGCGCGTGCGTCGGTCGCGAACTCGGCCGCGGAATACGTCTGCCACGGATCGCGCAGATCGAGCATGTGATGCGGCACCCGCGCGCGTTCCGCGGCATTGGGCTTCGCCGCTCCGATCTCGAGGCCGCGATACACCAGCGCCGAATCGACACTGACGATCTCACCGCCGAGCCGCTGCGCCCAGTCGAGCGCGAGCGCGGTCTTGCCCGACGCGGTCGGCCCCATCAGGGCAATGGCACGGGGCTTCGGTGGAATGCTGTCCATCACGCTTGACGTCGCTTGCTCATGCCGGTGTCCCGGTCCGGACCGTCAGCATGGGTGACGGTCCGGACACGGAATCAGTATCCCGTTTCCTTCAACGACAACTGCACCTGCTCGTGCGTGGCCTGCACGTCCGCCGACGGCGCGCGGCCCAGCAGGCTGACTCCGATGATCGCTGCGGTCGCAGACAGGAAGCCGGGAATCATTTCGTACAGCTCCGAGCCCATGCGGTTGACCATGACCTCCTTCCAGAAGATCACCATCATTGCGCCGGTCAGCATGCCGGCGATCGCGCCGTTGCGGGTCATGCGCTTCCAGAACAGCGCCAGCAGCAGCACCGGGCCGAAGGCAGAACCGAAACCGGCCCATGCGTATGACACCAGACCGAGCACACGGCTGTCCGGATCGCGCGCCATCCAGATCGCGAGGATCGAGACCGCCAGCACGCTCGCGCGCCCCACCCACACCAGTTCGCCCTGCGACGCCTGCTTGCGGAAGAAGCCGCGATACAGATCCTCCGACAGCACGCTGGAGCACACCAGCAGCTGGCTCGACAGCGTGCTCATCACCGCGGCAAGAATCGCGGCGAGGATGATGCCGGCGACCCACGGGTTGAACAGCAGTTCGACCAGGGTAATGAAGACGCGCTCGGGATTTTCGAGTACCGGCGCGGCCAGCGATGCATTGGTTTCGAAGTAGGCGATGCCGAAGAAACCGACCGACATCGCGCCGATCATGCACAACAACATCCAGCTCATGCCGATGCGGCGCGCGGTGGGAATCGTGTGCACGCTCTGCGCCGCCATGAAACGCACCAGGATGTGCGGCTGGCCGAAGTAACCCAGCGCCCAGGCGAGCAGCGAAATGATGCCGACGAAGCCCAGATTGCCGCCGCGGAACCAGTCGAGCTGCAGCGGATCGTTGGCGCGGATCAGATCGATGCTGGCGTCGAAACCGCCGGTGTGCATGAAGACCAGGATCGGCGCGAGCAGAAGCGCGAACAGCATCATCATGCCCTGCGCCACGTCGGTCCAACTGACCGCGAGGAAGCCGCCGACCAGCGTGTAGAGCACCGTGACCGACGCGCCGAGCCAGATCGCCTGGCCGTAGGTCAAGCCGAACACGCTCTCGAACAGACGCGCGCCAGCGACGACACCCGACGCGCAATAGATCGCGAAGAACACCAGGATCACCACCGCCGTGAACACGCGCAGGATGCGGCTGCGGTCATCGAAGCGGTTGGTCAGAAAGTCCGGCAGCGTCAGCGCGTTGCCGGTGCGCTCGGTGTAGACGCGCAGGGGACCGGCGACGAAACGCCAGTTGAGATACGCGCCCAGCAACAGGCCGACGGCGATCCACGCCTCCGACACGCCGCTGAGGAAGATCGCACCCGGCAGGCCCATCATCAGCCAGCCACTCATGTCGGACGCACCGGCCGACAACGCGGTTACGCCGGGGCCGAGACTGCGCCCGCCGATGATGTAGTCGTCGAAACTCTTGGTCCGGCGCCAGGCCACGAATCCGATCACGACCATCACCGCCAGATAGACGAGGAACATCACGATGGTCGGCGTATTGGATCTGAGCACGGGGCCTCCTTGGTTACGGCGCGATGCGGAAAAACGCCGCGGAAAACGGCCGCGGCGGTGTAACAGCCTAACGCAGACCGAGATTTGGGGCTGGCGCGCACGCCGGTGCCGCCGGTCCCGGCGCGTGGAAAACACCGCAGAGATTGCGCTCTAGGGCATCGAAGATCGCGGGCGCGCGTGAAGGGTCAAACGGACGCTGTGATCCGGATTTCCGGACGAAGTACCAATGGATCAGACGGTGCCAGGACGCATTGCGAGCGCGGTGTATCCGGCGCGCAGCGTGTTCGCTCAGGCGTCGTCGGGCCAGCTGATCGTGGGCTTCGGCGTGGCCGCGCGCGGTGTCGGCACCGCATCGACTGCAGCCCAGATCTTCAGCGCGTCGACCGTCTCGGCGACATCGTGCACGCGCAGGATGCGTGCGCCGTTCTGTGCGGCAATGAGATGCGCGGCCACGGAACCGGCCATACGTTCGGCCGGAACATCACGACCGGTCAGCTCGCCGATGCTGCGCTTGCGCGACAGGCCGGCCAGCACCGGCACGCCGAGTTCGACGAAGCGCGCGAGCTGCGCCAGCAGCGTCATGTTGTGCGTCGTGGTCTTGCCGAACCCGAAGCCCGGATCGACGACGATGTGCTTGCGCGCGAGGCCCGCCATCTCGGCGGAGAAGATGCGCTCGGCGAGAAAACGATGCACGTCGCCGACGACGTCGTCGTAATCCGGCGCATCCTGCATGCCGCCAGGCTCGCCGAGCATGTGCATCAGCACCACCGGCACGCCGAGCGATGCCGCCGCTTCTAAGGCGCCCTCGCGTCGCAGGCCGTAGACGTCGTTGATCAAGCCCGCGCCCGCGGCGACGGCGACGCGCATGACCTCGGGCTTGGACGTGTCGATACTGATCGGCAGCGTCGTCCGCGCGATCAGCCCTTCGATCACCGGCACCACGCGGCGCAGTTCTTCGTCGACCGAGACCGCGTCCGCACCGGGCCGCGTGGATTCGCCGCCGATATCGAGCATGTCGGCGCCCGCCTCCGCGAGCCGCACGCCATGCGCGATCGCCGCGTCGGTGGTGTCGTGCGCGCCGCCATCGGAGAACGAATCCGGCGTCACGTTGACGATGCCCATCACGCGCGGACGGTCGAGCCGAAGCACGCGGCCATTGCAATCGAGCTGCGGCGCGGTGTCGAACATCAGCGTTTGTCCTTGCGGTCGCTCTGTTCAGTCGTCACCACACGGCGGCTCATGCCGAACGCCACGCCCAGCGCGACACCGATCGCGATGCCCAGACCGAGATTGTCGAACGCCGAGCCGATGGCGACGCCGATCGCCACGCCGGCACCGACGCCGATGGGCAACAGGGGATAGCGGGTTGTCGATTTCGGTTCGGACATCGTCGGCTCCAGGTGGCGATACGTCAGCGCAGACTCTGGCGATTCGTCACCGGCATCGCAAGCGTGACGGCGCCATCAGTCCTGCGCGCGTGCGCGATGGAACGCCACGAGCGCATTCGCGTGGCCGTGCCCGATGCCGTGTCCGGTCTTGAGGAACGCGACCTGTTCCATATGTTTGCGATCCGATCCGCCACGCCGTCGAGCAGCGCGAACCAGTGCGCAACCGGCTTGCCGTAGGCCTTCTCGATCGACGGGAAGTAGGACGCGGGACCTTTCACTGTGTCGTCTGTCATGGCGCAGTCCTCGAACGGTTGCGTGCGCGCGTTGTGAGCCCGGTCGACGGTGATGGGTATCGCTGGGCTCGACCCATCCTACGGCGAAGTCGCGAAGCCGGAAACGCAGAAGGCCGGACTTGCGCCCGGCCTTCTGGTGACACCTGCGACTCGATCAGGCCTGTTCGGCCGGACCACCGATCGGCGGCTGCAGCGGACGGTTGCCGCCCTTGTCGCCGCTGTCGTCGTTCTTGTTCGCGTTCGACTTGGCCCAACCCATCGGCGGCGGCGGATCACGGCCTTCCATGATCGCGTCGATCTGCGGGACGTCGATGGTTTCGTACTCGAGCAGCAGCTTGGACATCGCGTGCAACTTGTCGATGTTCGCCGTCAGCAGCTCGGTCGTCCGCTCGTAGGCCTTGTCGAGGATCGTGCGCACGACCTCGTCGATGCGGCGCGCGGTGTCGTCGGAGACCGACTTGTGCTGCGTGACCGAACGGCCGAGGAACACCTCGTCGTCCTCTTCGCCATAGGCGATCGGGCCGAGCTCGTCCGACAGGCCCCACTTGGTGACCATGTTGCGGGCCATCTTGGTGGCACGCTCGATGTCGTTCGATGCGCCGGTGGTGACCTTGTCGACGCCGAAGATCAGCTCCTCGGCAACGCGACCGCCGTACAACGAGCACAGCTGCGATTCGATCGCCACGCGGTTCATCGAGTAGCGGTCGCCTTCTGGCAGATACATCGTGACGCCGAGGGCGCGACCGCGCGGAATGATCGTGACCTTGTAGACCGGATCATGCTCGGGCACGAGACGACCGACGATGGCGTGGCCGGCCTCGTGATAGGCGGTCAGCGTCTTCTCGTCCTCGCTCATCGCCATCGAACGGCGCTCGGCGCCCATCAGGATCTTGTCGCGGGCGCGGTCGAAGTGGTCCATGCGGACTTCCTTGCCGTTCTCGCGCGCAGCGAACAGCGCCGCCTCGTTGACGAGGTTCGCCAGATCCGCACCCGAGAAGCCGGGCGTACCCCGGGCGACGACGAGCGGCTGCACATCTTCGTCCAGCGGCACCTTGCGCATGTGCACTTTCAGGATCTGCTCGCGGCCCTTGACGTCCGGCAGGCCCACGACGACCTGGCGGTCAAAACGGCCCGGACGCAGCAGCGCGGGATCGAGCACGTCGGGACGGTTGGTCGCGGCGACGACGATCACGCCCTCGCCACCCTCGAAGCCGTCCATCTCGACCAGCAACTGGTTGAGCGTCTGCTCGCGCTCGTCATGGCCGCCGCCGAGACCGGCGCCGCGATGACGGCCGACCGCATCGATTTCGTCGATGAAGATGATGCACGGCGCCTGCTTCTTGGCCTGCTCGAACATGTCGCGCACGCGGCTTGCGCCGACGCCGACGAACATCTCGACGAAGTCCGAACCGGAGATCGAGAAGAACGGCACCTTGGCCTCGCCGGCGATCGCCTTGGCGAGCAGCGTCTTGCCGGTACCGGGCGGGCCGACCATCAGTACGCCGCGCGGAATCTTGCCGCCGAGCTTCTGGAAGCGCGACGGATCGCGCAGGAACTCGACCAGCTCCGACACTTCTTCCTTGGCTTCGTCGCAACCGGCGACATCGGCGAAGGTGATCTTGGTCTGCTCTTCATTGAGCAGCTTCGCGCGGGACTTGCCGAAGGACATCGCGCCCTTGCCGCCGCCCTGCTGCATCTGCCGCATCATGAAGAACCAGAAGCCGATGATCAGCGCGACCGGCAACAGCTGGATCAGGATGTAACCCAGCGAAATGCCGCTCGACGGCGGCGCCTGCTCGATCGCGACGTTGTGGTTCATCAGGTCGTCGATCATGCGATCGTCGCGACGCGGGGCGATGACCGTGCCGCTCTGGCCGCCCTTGCTCTGGAACGTGATCGTGCGCTCGTCCTCGGCGATCTTCACCGAGCCGATCTGATCACGACGGACCTGCTCCATGAACTGCGAGTACTGGACGTCCTGCCCGCCTGCGCCGGTTCTGGGGCTGAAGCTCTGGAAGATCACCATCAGTACGACGGCGACGACCACCCAGAGCAGCAGATTCTTGACCAGATCGTTCATGTTTCGGGGTTCTCGTGAAGAGTTCGGTGGAGCGTTTGAATCGGGGTCATGCTACTTCATCGTCGCCAGCTTGCCCTGCGCCAGCGCATAGACTTCCGGCGAACGCTGCCGCGATGCAGCCGGCTTGCGGATCGACAGCTTGGTGTAGCGCCGCCGCAGATCGCGCACGTAATCGTCGAACTCGGTGCCCTGAAAGAGCTTGATCAGGAACGTGCCGCCGGTGCGCAGGTGGTTGTCCGCGAAATCCATCGCCAGTTCCGCCAAGTGCATCGCGCGCGGCTGATCAACCGCATCGATTCCACTCTTGTTGGGGGCCATGTCGGACAACACAAGGTCCACCTGTTGCCCGCCCAGCGTGGATTCGAGCGACGAGAGGACCGCATCCTCACGAAAATCTCCGTGAAGGAACTCCACGCCGGCCAGTGTCGGCATGTCGAGGATGTCGAGCGCGATCACCCGGCCGGAGTCACCCAGCGCCTGGCGCACCCACTGCGACCAGCCACCGGGCGCGGCGCCCAGATCGACGACGACCATGCCCGGCTTGAGCAGGCGGTCGCGTTCGACCAGCTCCTCGAGCTTGTAGGCGGCGCGCGAACGCAGGCCGTCCTTCTGGGCCTTCTTCACGAAGGGATCGGAGAAATGTTCTTTCAGCCAGCGCTGGCTGCTTTTGCTGCGGGAGGCCATCAACGGCTCGAGTGCGGGACAGGTGCGTCCGGTGGCCATGATATCCTGCCGGTCGCTTTCATTTCCCCGATCGGTTCATCCATGAGTAATGCCCTGACCGCTGCCCAGACCCGTTTTCTGCGCGGCCAGGCCCATGGCATCAAAGCCATGTTGCAGGTAGGCGGCAAAGGCATCACCGATGCCCTGATCGCCGAAATCGATGCGGCGCTCGAGCATCACGAACTGATCAAGGTCAAGGTGGGTGCGTCGGACCGCGACGAACGCGATGCGATGATCGCCGACCTGGCTGGCCGCACCGCGTCCGAACTCGTCCAGCGAATCGGCCACGTGGCCATCCTGTACCGCCAGAGCAAGGACCGCCGCCAGATCGTCCTGCCGCGGTCCTGACCGCACGACGGGCGCGGCATGCAGCTCAATCTCGAATCGCCTGATTTCGATTACGTTCTGCGCGGCGCCGACGGGCGCCTGGCGCTGGTCAACGACCGCCGCCTGACCCGCAGCTTCATCGTCGCCCCACGCACCCTCGTCGAGGACTGGCCGGTGACCGATGTCCGCTCGCTCGACATCGACGCCCTCGCCCCGGTACTGGCACTGGAGCCGGAAGTCGTCCTGCTCGGCACCGGTGAGACCCAGGGCTTTCCGCCGCCCGCGACCATGGCCGCATGCCTGTCGCGCGGCATCGGCCTCGAAGCCATGACCAACGCCGCTGCGGCGCGCACGTTCAATGTGCTGGCCGGTGAAGGGCGTCGGGTGGTGGCGGCATTCGTGCTGCTTGACGACGCCGCGTCGGGCTGACTGGAGCTAGTCGCTCTCCTCGGAAAACGTGACCAGCGTGATGCGGCCTTCGAGCGGTTCCCGGGTCAGATCACCGGGGGCCAGCCACACGTATTCTTCCTCGTAGACACGCCGGGGCACGCGCATGACGCCATCCGGTGTGATGCGGACATCGCCTGCCAGCCAGGGCGCGAGCATGCCGCGCGCATCGTCGTCGGCCTGCACCCGCAGACCGCGCACCTGCGCCGGCACACAACCGCGATCCACGTCACTCGCCTGCGGTTGCAAGGTTGCGAAGCACATCTGACGACCGTCGAAGGCGATCCGGAGACTGCCCCAGCCATACGGACTGGACCCGAACCAAGCGTGCGCCGGATCACGCACCACCACACGCGCCATTTCCCACGTACCGAGCAGGGAATCCGCCGGCGGCTGTCGCGTTTCAGCATTGCGCGCGATGCCGTCATCATCGAACGCCGCCGATCTGAAGAACGCGACCGAGCGCGGCTGCAATATGCGATCGGCCGCCGCGATATCACCTAGCCTGCAGAGCAGCATTCCGTCGCGGCCATCGCGGCTCAACACCCGCTCGTCGGGGCCACGGTGCGCGAGCACTCCGAGCTGGCGACCGGTACGGTCGAGCAGACGGATGCCGCCGTCACCGGATTCGAAGCGGCCATGCTCCGATCGCTCTGGTCCGGTCGCCTCCGCCGGGCGCCATTCGAGTACGCCATCCGGGTGGAACACGAGCTTGGCGTTTTCCACGCCACGCGGATTCGTGTCTCTGAGGTCGAGGCGCATCGCACCGCATACCTGCCAGCTTCCAGCGATGCCTGCGACATCGGCATCAGGCGATGTAGAAACGGGCGGTCCGTCGACGTGGATCGACAGTGCGGCGACCAGCGCCAGGAGATATCCAGTCAACGGCCTGCACCTGCGATGCAATCGGGATCACCAGCATGCAGCGATGCGCTGGGACTTGGCCATTGCACCGGGGCTATAGCGCGTGTCGGAAAACGCAGCGAGGATCTGTCATTGGCGCCGGTAGACGGACGCGTCCCACAGGCGCGATTTTTGGATTGAACTGCTCGCGCTCCCGGCGGACGATCTGCCCGCACACACCGCGGTCGAGATCAGCGTGCCGGCAGATACGTCAGCGGATCCACAGGCTTGCCGTTGTATCGGATCTCGAAGTGCAGCATGTCGCGGGCGGCGCCCGTACGACCCAGTTCGGCGATCTGCTGGCCGGCGCGGACGCGCTCGCCTTCGTTGACCTTGCGGCTGCGGTTGTGGCCGTAGGCGGTCAGCCACTGTTCGTCGTGCTTGACGATGATGAGTTCGCCGTAGCCCACCAGGCCCGCGCCGGAATACACCACCACACCGTCGGCGGCCGCGTTGACCGCCTGGCCGGAGGTGCCGGCGATGTCGACGCCCTGCTTCGTCGGATCATTGCCGACGTAGCGGCCGACGATCTGGCCCTCGGTCGGCCACTGCCAGCGGAACGGGCTGCGCACGGGCGCAGCGGCGGGCGCCTGGGGCGTGGTCTGTGTGGGTCGCACGGACGGACGCTGTGCAGTCGCGCTGCCCGAACTCGCGGGGCGTGCCAGCGGCGCACTGCCGCTGCCGGGATACAGACGCAGGCGCTGGCCGGGATAGATCGTGTAAGGGGCGCGGATGTTGTTCCAGGTCGCCAGATCGAGCGCGCTGATGCCGTTGCTGGTCGCCAGCCGGTAGAGGGTGTCGCCACGCTGCACAGTGACCGCCTGGCCGGGACGGGGCGTCGAGGTCGGCGCACTGCTGCCGCCCTCGCGGACCACCGTACTGGTGCCGCAGGCCGACAACAGTCCCACTGCGAGCAACACCGCCAGCTTCCTCATCCACGCATCTCCAACCAGACCAGTCCAACGATCACCAGACCCACCATCAACCAGCCGAGCCATTCGATGTAGCGCTTGAGCATCGGCTCGAACTTCGGGCCGCCCCACGCCATCAGACCGGCGACGAGGAAGAACCGGGCGCCGCGTCCGAGCACCGAGCCGACGACGAACGGTAGCAGGCCGACCCCGAGCGAACCCGACGCGATCGTGAATACCTTGTACGGAATCGGGGTGAATGCCGCGATGAACACGAACAGCAGACCGTGCTCGAGGAACAGCGCCTGGATGTTCTCGAACGCCGGCTGCCAGCCCATGCGCACGATCCACGGCCACACCAAATCCAGCGCGAAGTGACCGATCATGTATCCCAGCAGGCCGCCGGCGACCGAGCCCAGTGTGCACAGCAGCGCATAGCGCCACCACGACTTCGGCTTGGCCAGCGACATCGGCGCGAGCATGACGTCGGGCGGAATCGGGAAGACCACCGATTCGGCGGCGCTCATCAGGGTGAGGTAACGCGGTGCGTGACGGTGGCGGGCCCACGCGAGCGTGGTGTCGTACATCCTTGCAAACAACTGCATCAGTCCACGTATCCAGACAACAAAGGTACAAACGCGACGGCGGCGACATCCTGCTGTTCGATCTGTCCGTCGGCGTGCTTGCGCAGCACCAGCAGACGTTGCGAGCCCGGTGCGCCGACCGGTGCGACCAGCGTGCCGCCCGCGGCGAGCTGCTCGGTCAATGCTTCGACCAGCGCAGGGCCGGCCGCGGTGACGATGATGCCGTCGAACGGCCCGTTCTCCGGCCAGCCGATACGGCCGTCGTCGTGCTTGCTGCGCACGTTGAGGCCCAGCGAGCGGAAACGCTTGCGCGCGATGCGCAGCAGTTCGCCGATGCGCTCGACGGTGTGCACTTCGATGCCGAGCGCGGCGAGGATCGTCGCCTGGTAACCGGAGCCGGTGCCCACTTCGAGCACCCTGCCCGGCATGCCGTTCGCGAGCAGCGCTTCGGTCATGCGCGCGACCACCCAGGGCTGCGAAATCGTCTGCCCGTGACCGATCGGGAGCGCGGTGTCTTCGTAGGCACGCGTCGCCAGTGCCTCGTCGACGAACAGATGCCGCGGTACGGTGCGGATCGCGTTGAGCACGCGTTCGTCGCTGATGCCACAACCGGGATGCGCGCCATCGCGCAGACGTTCGATCAGCCGGTCACGCACGCGTTGCGAGGTCATCCCGACGCCGACCGCTTCGGGCTGCAGGCGCATCCGCGCCGTCACGCCTGGGTCGCCTTGAGGTCCGCTTCGAGACCGCCGACCCAGCTGGCGACGTGCTCGAGCGCCTGGTAGCGCGTGAGGTCGACATGGATCGGCGTGATCGCGATGTGCTGCGTGCGCACGGCGTGGAAATCGGTGCCGGGGCCGGCGTCCTGTTCGGGACCTGCAGCGCCGATCCACCACCAGGTGCGGCCGCGCGGATCGTCGATCGACGTGCACGGCTCGGCACGATGGCGGTTGCCCAGCCGCGTGACCTCGAAGCCGGCGAGTTCGTCCCACGGCACATCCGGCACGTTGACGTTGAGAATCGTGTCGGCAGGCAGCGGATCGGCCTTCAGGCGCGCGACGATCTCGACCGCGGCGCGCGCGGCGGTCTCGTAATGCTTGCCGTCATGGTTGCGCGTGACCAGCGACATCGCCACCGCGGGCAGACCGAGAAAGCGCCCTTCCATCGCCGCGGCGACGGTGCCGGAATAGATCACGTCGTCGCCGAGATTCGCGGTGTTGTTGATGCCCGACACCACGATGTCCGGCTCGAGTTTCAGCAGACCGGTGATCGCGACATGCACGCAATCGGTCGGCGTCCCATGCACGCGCCAGGTGCAGGCATCGACCTGCACGGTGCGCAGCGGCATGTCGAGCGTGAGCGAATTGCTCGCGCCGGAACGATCGCGATCGGGTGCGACGACGAGCACCTCGTGGCCGGCATCACGCAGACCCTGGGCGAGAATCCGGATGCCGGGGGCGTCGACGCCGTCGTCGTTGCTGACCAGTACGCGCATGGATCGTTCTAGAGGCCCCGAGCCGTCGGACAAGGCGGCCATGATACCGGATGCATCTCCCCCACCCCAGTTCCGATGGCGCGGAAGACTGCACGCGGACGCGCACGCCGCTACGCTAGCGGCATGCAACGAGGACGCCACCGCCCCGATCCGCCTGCAGCGCCGTCGGATGACAACGATGATGCGGCGCTGTTCCGCAGTGCGATCGGCCCGGTGCGCGAACTGCCGGCCGCGCCATTGCCGCCGCAGGCGCCGAAACCGCGCCCGTCGACGCGCATGGCCGAACGCGACGACGCGGAAGCGCGCAGCGAATTCAGGCAATTGCTGGATGGCCCGCTGCTGGGCGGCGGCGACACGATGCAATACCGCCGCGACGAGATTTCGCCGCGCGTGCTGAAGCGTCTCGGCCGCGGCGAATACGCCGCGCAGGAAGAACTGGACCTGCATCACAGCGATGCGAACCAGGCGAGCGCACTGCTGCGCCTGTTCCTGCGCGATGCGATCGACGCCGGCGTGGGCTGCGTGCGCGTGATCCACGGCAAGGGTCTGAACTCGTCGCCGGATGCACCGATCCTCAAGAACCTCGTCGACCGCCTGCTGCGACAACGTGCCGACGTGCTCGCGTTCCACAGCGCACCTGGTGGCCAGGGCGGCGCCGGCGCGGTGCTGGTGTTGCTGCGGCCGCGGCAGCGCTGAGCGCGTCACGCGTGGCCCAAAGCGGCGCGTCCCGCATCAAAGTCCTCGCGATCGCGCTCGGCGTCGTCGCATGGTTGATTCCGGCACTCGCCCAGCTGTGGATGCGGCTACGCTATTCGTCCGGCGCGCCGTCGCTGGGTCTGCTGTGGATGGTCATGACGTTCGGCTCACTGCTGCCTGCATGCGTGCTGTCGACGCTCGGCGCCTGGCTGTGGCATCGCGCCGATCGCGCTGCACGCATGCGTCCGCGCGCGCGACGCATCGGCTTTGCCGTGATCGCGACGCCAGCCTGCATCGTGGCGCTGCTCGGCGTCTACGTCGTCGCGAGCATCGTGATCGAAGGCCTGAGACTTCCAGCTGCTGCATGACCACAGGCACGCCGCTTCGATGATCTGCGCGCTACACGGACATGCGCGCCATCCAGTCCCGCAATGAGAAAACGGCCGCCGCTGCGAACGCAGCGACGGCCGTCGGGTTTCAACAGGTATGCGCGATTCAGTGCTTCACGCGCGTCCGCTTGGCACCTTCGGCACGCGGCACGACCTTGCGCGTGGTCTTGCGCTCGACCTTCTGACCGGGCGGCGGCGGCAGCGGACGCTCCAGCGCCAGATCCAGCACCTCGTCGATGTACTTCACCGGCATGATCTTCATGCCGTCGGTGACGTTCTTCGGGATGTCGGCCAGATCCTTGCGGTTCTCCTCGGGGATGATCACGGTCTTGATGCCACCGCGCAGCGCGGCCAGCAGCTTTTCCTTGAGTCCACCGATCGCCGTGACGCGACCACGCAAGGTGATCTCGCCGGTCATCGCCACGTCCGCGCGCACCGGAATCTTCGTCAGCAGCGACACCAGCGTCGTCGCCATCGCGATACCCGCACTCGGACCATCCTTCGGCGTCGCGCCATCCGGCACGTGTACGTGGATGTCGTGCTTCTGCAGCACTTCGAGTTCGACGCCCAGACGCTCGGCACGCGAACGCACGACCGACATCGCCGCAGACGCCGACTCTTTCATCACGTCACCCAACTGACCGGTGAGGATGAGCTGACCCTTGCCCGGCACCTGCGTCGCTTCGATCTGCAGCAGATCGCCACCGACTTCCGTCCACGCCAGACCGGTGACCAGACCGACCTCGTTGTCCTGCTCGGCGCGACCGAAATCGAAGCGCTGCACGCCCAGGTACTTGTCGAGATTCTTCTCGGTGACCTTGACCGCCTTGATGCCCTTCGCCTTGCCCTTGCCAACGGCAACCGGACCGGCCAACGCGATCTCCTTGACCACCTTGCGGCAGATCTTGGCGATCTCGCGCTCGAGGTTGCGCACGCCCGATTCGCGCGTGTAGTAGCGCACGATGTCGCGCACCGCACCTTCGGACACGGTCAGCTCTTCGGCTTTCAGACCATTCGCCTTCAGTTGCTTGGGCAGCAGATAACGCGTGGCGATGTTGAGCTTCTCTTCCTCGGTGTAACCCGGGATCCGGATCACTTCCATGCGGTCGAGCAACGGACCGGGGATGTTGAGCGAGTTCGACGTCGCGACGAACATCACTTCCGACAGGTCGAGATCGACCTCGAGGTAGTGATCGTTGAAGGTGTGGTTCTGCTCGGGATCGAGCACTTCCAGCAGCGCCGATGCCGGATCGCCGCGGAAGTCCATCGACATCTTGTCGATCTCGTCGAGCAGGAACAGCGGATTCTTGGTGCCGATCTTGTTCATGCTCTGCACGATGCGACCCGGCATCGAACCGACGTAGGTGCGGCGATGCCCGCGGATCTCGGCTTCGTCGCGCACGCCGCCCAGCGCCATGCGCGTGAACTTGCGGTTCGTCGCTTTCGCGATCGACTGGCCGAGCGAAGTCTTGCCCACGCCGGGCGGACCGACGAGACAGAGGATCGCACCCTTCATCTGCTTCACCCGCGTTTGCACCGCGAGGTACTCGAGGATGCGTTCCTTGACCTTCTCCAGACCGTAGTGATCGGCGTCGAGCACGTCCTGCGCGGACTTCAGGTCTTTGCGCACCTTGCTGCGCTTCTTCCACGGCACGCCCAGCAGCCAGTCGAGGTAGTTGCGCACGACCGAGGCTTCGGCCGACATCGGCGGCATCTGCTTGAGCTTGTTGAACTCGGCCTTGGCCTTGGTTTCGACCGCCTTCGGCATGCCGGCCTCGGCGATCTTGCGCGCGATCTCATCGATGTCGCTCGGCGCGTCGTCGATCTCGCCCAGCTCTTTCTGGATCGCCTTCATCTGTTCGTTGAGGTAGTACTCGCGCTGCGACTTCTCCATCTGCGACTTCACGCGGCCGCGGATGCGCTTCTCCATCTGCTGCACGTCGATCTCGCCGTCGACGAAACCGACCAGCAGTTCCAGACGGTCGGCCGTGTCTGTCGCTTCGAGCAGACGCTGCTTGTCGGCCAGACGCACGCCCAGGTGCGCGGCGATCGTATCGGCCAGGCGCGCGGAATCGTCGATGCCGGCCAGCGTCTGCAGCAGCTCCGGCGGCAGCTTGCGGTTGGTCTTGACGTACTGCTCGAACAGGCTCATCAGCGACCGCGCGATCGCCTCGACCTCACGCGGCTCGCGCGATTCGAGCGGCGGGATCGCCACGCCACTGCCGGCCAGCGCGCCTTCGTTCTCGCGGATGTCGCGCAGCCTGACGCGCTCGGTACCTTCGACCAGCACCTTGATGGTGCCGTCGGGCAACTTGAGCAGCTGCAGCACCGTCGCCAGCGTGCCGACCTCGTAGAGATCGCCCGCATTCGGGTCGTCGGTTTCGGCGGACTTCTGTGCCACCAGGAGGATGCGCTTGTCGGCTTCCATCGCCAGATCGAGCGCACGGATCGACTTGTCGCGGCCGACGAACAGCGGGATGACCATGTGCGGGAACACCACGACGTCGCGCAGCGGCAGAACCGGCAGCTCGTGGGTTTCGGGAGTACTGCGTGGGGGCATCGTCGTTCCTCGGTGTGGCACCGTCCGGCGGGACGGCCCTGGCGGCCGTACGGTCGCCCTGCCCCCGTTTATGGGGCGCGCCCGTCCGGGATGCAAGCGCGTTTGAATCGCCATATACGAAAGCGCCGCGGGCCCGGAGGCACGCGGCGCGTCGTGAAGCGGTCTGGGTCGGAAAACCGCGGCTCTGGTGCGTCGCCGGAACGTTTCGTTCCGGCAGTCGACTCAGTCGCCGGACGCGACCTTCTGCTCGGTAGCAGGGGTCTCGTAGATCAGGTACGGCTCGGACTTGTGCTCGATCACCGACTCGTCCACGACCACCTTGCTGACGTTCTCCAGCGACGGCAGATCGTACATCGTGTCGAGCAGCACCGATTCGACGATCGTCCGCAGACCACGAGCACCGGTCTTGCGCTTGATCGCCTTCTTGGCGATCGCCGAGAGCGCGTCCTGACGGAACTCCAGTTCCACGCCTTCCATCTCGAACAGCTTCTTGAACTGCTTGCTGATCGCGTTCTTGGGCTCGGTCAGGATCTGGATCAGCGCGGCCTCGTCGAGTTCCTCGAGCGTTGCCACGACCGGCAGACGGCCGACGAACTCGGGGATCAGGCCGAACTTGATCAGATCTTCCGGCTCGACGTCTGCCAGCACCTTGCCGACTTCCGCCTTGCGCTCCGAACTCTTGAGCTTGGCGCCGAAGCCGATGCCGCTGGCGTCAGTGCTGCGCGCCTGGATCACCTTGTCGAGGCCCGCGAACGCGCCGCCGACGATGAACAGGATGTTCTTGGTGTCGACCTGCAGGAACTCCTGCTGCGGGTGCTTGCGACCGCCCTGCGGCGGCACGCTGGCGACCGTGCCTTCGATCAGCTTGAGCAGCGCCTGCTGCACGCCTTCGCCCGACACGTCACGCGTGATCGACGGATTTTCGCTCTTGCGCGAAATCTTGTCGATCTCGTCGATGTAGACGATGCCCTGCTGCGCCTTCTCGGCGTCGTAGTCGCACTTCTGCAACAGCTTCTGGATGATGTTCTCGACGTCCTCGCCGACATAACCGGCTTCGGTCAGCGTCGTGGCGTCAGCCATCGTGAACGGCACATTGAGCAGGCGCGCCAGCGTTTCAGCCAGCAGCGTCTTGCCCGAACCGGTCGGTCCGATCAGCAGGATGTTCGACTTCGCAAGCTCGACTTCGTCGTTCTTGCTGCGGCTCTCGATGCGCTTGTAGTGGTTGTACACCGCCACCGCCAGCGTCTTCTTGGCCCGTCGCTGGCCGATGACGTACTGGTCGAGCACTTCGAGAATTTCGCGCGGCTTGGGCAGCGAGCTGCGCGCCGACTGCGCCTTCTCCTCGAGTTCCTCGCGGATGATGTCGTTGCACAGCTCGACACATTCGTCGCAGATGAACACGCTGGGACCCGCAATCAGCTTGCGCACCTCATGCTGGCTCTTTCCACAGAAAGAGCAGTAGAGGATTTTGTTGCTGTCGCCGGAACGACCCTGACGGTCTTCGCTCATGCCTTGGCCAAATCTGTATTGCGGTTTCGTTTCGAGAATAGCACAGCGTCCGGCGCCTCCACCGGGAGCGCGCCGTCACGCATATGCATGGTGAATCAAGCGTTTAGCAGCGTCAGGCGGCGGTGATCGAGTCTTCGGGACGACGCTCGAGCACCTGGTCGACCAGACCATAGTCGCGCGCAGCCTGCGCGCTCTTGAAGTTGTCACGCTCGGTGTCATGCGTGATCGTCTCAAGCGGCTGGCCGGTGTGATGCGCCATGATCTCGTTCAGACGCTGCTTCATCGACAGGATTTCCCGGGCGTGGATATCGATATCCGTCGCCTGGCCCTGGAAGCCGCCGAGCGGCTGATGAATCATCACGCGCGAGTTCGGCAGCGCGTAACGCTTGCCCGCAGCGCCCGCCGACAGCAGCAGCGCGCCCATGCTGGCCGCCTGGCCGATGCAGATCGTGCTGACGTCCGGCTTGATGAACTGCATGGTGTCGTAGATCGCCATGCCCGCCGTGACGATGCCGCCGGGCGAGTTGATGTACAGGTTGATGTCCTTCTCGGGGTTTTCCGCCTCAAGGAACAACAGCTGGGCGACGATCACGTTCGCCATGTGGTCGTCGATGCCGCCGACGAGGAAGATCACGCGCTCCTTCAACAGGCGCGAGTAGATGTCGTACGCGCGCTCGCCGCGGCTGGTCTGCTCGACCACCATCGGCACCAGGTTGAGGGCTTTCGTCTCGATGCTCATCAATCAATTCCCGTCGGTGGAGCGTCCGGCCCACATGGACCGGACGGGGTGCGCGTGGCTCAGCCCTGCGGGCCGATCGCGTCCTGGAAGCTCAGCGACTGCTCCGTGTGCTTGGCGCGCTCGGCGATCCAGTCGATCACCTGCTCTTCCATCACACGGTTCTGCAGTCCCGACATCAGCTGGGGGTCGTTGCGGTACATCTCAATGACCTGCTGCGGCTCTTCGTAGGTCGAGGCGATCAGGCGCATCGTTTCGTTCACGCGCTTGGGGTCGAGCTTGAGCTGGTTGCGACGGGCGACTTCGCCGACCAGCAGGCCGACGAGCACGCGCTTGCGCGCCGGCTCAAGGAACTCGTTGTGCGCGTCGTCGGCGACGGTCGGGTTCTGGCCGTTGCGACGGGCCTGCTCGACGGTCTGGCGCAGCAGCGACTTCGCCTCGGACTCGACCAGCTTCGGCGGCAGTTCGACGTGCGCGAAGGCTGCGACCAGCTGCTCGCCGACTTCGCGACGCAGACGGTTCATCAGCGCGCCCTTGAGCTCGCGCTCCAGGTTGCTGCGGATCTCGGTGCGGAACTGCGCCATCTCGCCGCTCTTGACGCCGAAGCTGCGGATGAAGGCCTGATCGACTTCCGGCAGCTGCTGCTCGGAGACCTGCTCGACCTTGACGTGCACGGTGGCCTGCTTGCCGGCCAGCTGCGGCACGCGCCAGTCGGCCGGGAAGCTGACCTCGATCGCCTTCTCTTCGCCCTTGGCCAGACCGATCAGTGCGTCCTCGATCTCCGGGTACATCGCGCCCGAACCGAGCACGGTGACGCCACGCTCGGCGCCTTCGGCCGGCAGACGGTCGTCGCCGATCTGCGACCAGGTCTCGACATCGACCGCATCTCCCTTCTGCGCGCCACGCGTGACCGCGCTCCAGCTGCGGCGCTGCAGGCGCAGGTTCTCGATCATGCGGTCGATGTCGTCTTCCGCCACTTCGGCGGTGTGACGCACGACTTCCAGGTTCTCGAGTTCGATGGAGCCGAAGTCCGGCACGATCTCGAAGGTCGCGGTGAACGCGAGTTCGCCTTCGCCCGCCTCGCCTTCCGGCGCAATGCGCGGCTGGCCGGCGATCTGCAGCTCATTCTCGCGGATGGCCTGGTCGAAACCTTCGCGCAGCAGACGGTCGAGCTCTTCGGCGCGGACCTGCTCGCCGAAGCGCTGTTCGACGACCTTGGCCGGCACCTTGCCGGGACGGAAACCCTTGAGACGGGTGGTCCGCGCGATTTCGCGCAGACGGCCACCGACCTGGGTATCCAGGCGTTCGGACGGCACGCGGAACGTCATCTTGCGTTCCAGGCTACCCAGCGATTCGACCGAAACTTGCATATCCACTCCTGCGCTTGCGGACAGTGCCGCATGACATCTGACTGTTGGGAATTGGTTCTGAACTCTGCCGGCCGCCCATTCCAGGGAGGCGGCGACGGAACGGACTAGTTTGGCGGATTCGGGACGTGGCCGCCACCAGTGCGGGCGCCAGGACCCGAAGCGCGATATCCCCGGCGAGGGCCTCCAGGCATGGATCGGAGACCGCCCTGACACACTCGGCGCCGCAATCAGCGGACGTCGGCGCGCAACCCGCCGCCTGCCCCGTGCGCCCGCAGCGACCCGCCGGGTCCGGGATGGTGCGAAAGGGGGGACTCGAACCCCCACGCCTTGCGGCACTGGTACCTAAAACCAGGGCGTCTACCAATTCCGCCACTTTCGCTTCGTGCCCGCCGCTGGCGAGCCGCGGCATGTTAGTCCATCACCCCGCTGTTTTGGCAGCAGTCAAACGAAAGCCGCTTGGCAGTGCCGGGCGCTTTCGGGTGAATGGTGGGCCGTAAAGGGCGAGCACCGGCAGCAGCGAACCGCTGGTTCGCGCCCTTGCGAACGCCATGCGCGCTACGCATGGCCGGACCTGCGCAGCAGGCGAACCGCAGATTCGAATCCACCTCGAACGCCTGAAACGAAAAACGCCCGGCAATGCCGGGCGTTTTCGTGTAACTGGTGGGCCGTCAAGGATTCGAACCTTGGACCTATTGATTAAGAGTCAACTGCTCTACCAACTGAGCTAACGGCCCGATGAAGCGGGCGCGCATTGTAAAAAACTTTGCGCGCTTGGGCAACACTTTTCGTGTGTTACCCGGTGAAGCAATGGGGTGGAAGACGGGATTTGAACCCGCGACCCCCGGAATCACAATCCGGTGCTCTAACCAACTGAGCTACATCCACCACAGAAAACTTGTCTCGTACCTTGGGTCGTGGCGCGCCCGACAGGAATCGAACCTGTAACCCCCGACTTAGAAGGTCGGTGCTCTATCCGGTTGAGCTACGGGCGCCAGTGCGTCGAATGATAAACGCGGCTGGTACCCGATGGTCGGGGTAGAGGGATTCGAACCCCCGACATCCTGCTCCCAAAGCAGGCGCGCTACCAGACTGCGCTATACCCCGCCGGAACAAGCGGTCGAACCTGACCCGACACGGCCAGGGCCGTACGAAGGGCGCAATTGTACGACCGCCGCGCGTGCTGTCAATGCAGTGCAGCATACGGATGCACGTGTATCCTCCCTTCCGATCCGAATCCATGGACAGACAGGGGCGAAACTCATGCGCAGCGGCAATCCGGCACTGAAGGAATCCACCTTCCTCGATCTCGCCAGCGGCAGCGTCGTGTCACGCGACGGCGAGGCGATGACCCTCAACGGCACCGTCAACAAAACCGGCTTTCTGCTGCTGCTGACGATCATCACTGCCGCGTTCGCGTGGTCGCAGGTCGAGTTCGGCGCCGACGGCCGTCCGCAACCGGGCTTCGGCATCTACATGTGGGGCGGCGCGATCGGCGGCGTCATTCTGGCGATGGTCACGGTGTTCAAGAAGGAATGGGCGCCGGTCACCGCGCCGGCCTATGCGCTGGTCGAGGGCTTCTTCCTCGGTGCGATCTCGGCGATATACAACTTCATGTACGAAGGCATCGTGCTGCAGGCGGTGATGCTGACCTTCGGCACGCTGTTCGCGCTGCTGTTCGCCTACCGCACCGGCCTGATCAAGGCGACGGAGAACTTCAAGCTCGGTGTCGTGGCCGCGACCGGCGGCATTGCGCTGGTGTATCTGGCGACCATCGCGCTGGGCTTCTTCGGCGTATCGATCCCGCTGATCCACGAATCGGGCCTGGTCGGCATCGGCTTCAGCCTGTTCGTGATCGTCATTGCCGCGCTGAATCTGGTGCTGGACTTCGACTTCATCGAAACCGGCGTCGAACAGGGCGCGCCGAAGTACATGGAGTGGTACGGCGCGTTCGGCCTGATGGTCACGCTGGTGTGGCTGTACATCGAGTTCCTGCGCCTGCTGTCGAAGCTGCAGCAGCGCTGAGCCACCCTGCTCCACAACGAAGAAGGCGCCCGGATCGGGCGCCTTTTTTGTGCGTGGTGCTTATCCGCGAAATCAGCTCCGCGTCGTGGGCACCTCGACAGCGCCAGTGTTCTTGCGGCCCGGCCAGAGCATGAAACCGATGGTCACGACGGCAAGCAGCCAGCAGTAGTGCACGCTGCCGGCGAGCGCGAGTGGCGAGACCGATGCGAGTGATGCGGCCAGCAGGATCTGCGCGCCATACGGCAGCACGCCCTGCGCAACGCAGGCGAAGATGTCGAGCACGCTGGCCGCGCGCCTGGGGCTGATGCCGTGCTTCTCCGCGATATCGCGGGCGACGCTGCCGCTGACCAGAATCGCGACGGTGTTATTGGCGGTGAACACGTCGGCCGCGGTCGACAACGCGGCAATGCTGAACTCCCCCGAGCGCCGGCTACGACGCCCGCGCGCGAACTTCCCGATCAGCTGCGCCAGCCAGTCGAGGCCGCCGCTGGCCTTGGTCAAAGCGCCCAGACCGCCGATCAGCAGCGAAAGCAGCAGGATTTCGACCATGCCTTCGAAGCCGGTCCAGATATCGCCCACGAACGGCACCACGCCGTAGTCATCGGCGAACACCAGGCCGAATCCGCCGGCCAGCACGATGCCCAGGCCCAGCACGATCAGCACGTCGACGCCGGCCAGGGCGAGCGCCAGCACGATCACGTACGGCAGCATCAGCCACGCGGACGCGCTGCTTTCCGATTCGATCGGCGAGGCGCCGCCCATCACGCCGAGCAGCACGACAGTGGCCAGCGCTGCCGGCGTCGCGATCTTGAAATTTTCGCGGAACTTGTCGCGCATCTGCGCGCCCTGGGTGCGGGTCGCGGCGATCGTGGTGTCGGAGATCATCGACAGGTTGTCGCCGAACATCGCGCCACCGATCACCGCGCCGACCACCAGCGCACGATCCAGGCCGGAGGCCTCGGCAACGCCGAGCGCGATCGGCACGACGGCGGCGATCGTGCCCATCGACGTGCCGATCGCCAGCGAGATCAGCGCCGACAGCACGAACAGACCCGGCAGGATCAGCGGCGCGGGAATCGCCGACAGGCCGATCGACACCACCGCATCCACCGCACCGATCGCGCTCGACACGTACGCGAACGCGCCCGCCAGCAGAAAGATCAGGCACATCAGCACGATGTTGGGATCACCCATGCCGCGCAGCAGGATGTCGCCGGCCTGCAGGCCGCGGCGATGCGCGATCCAGGCGGCGAGCGCCAGCGCGGGCAGGATCGCGACCGGCGCGCGCAGCTGGTAGAACCCCATCGCCTCGCCCTGCGCGGTGAAATACAGCCCGGCGCCGAAGAACAGCGCGAGGAACAGCAGCAGCGGCGTCAGCGCGAGTGCGCTGGGACGGACGGTCATGCGGGTGGATTCCGGGAGGGGCGATGCGTGTGCGCATTGTGCGCAGGACGCGTCGGCCCGTCATGACGACCGGCAGGATGGCCTGCAACGAAAAACGGGACGCCGAAGCGTCCCGTTTCCGTTGCCGCGTCGCCGGCGTGCGGCGCGCGTGGATTGCGGCCTGCCTTACAGGCATGCCGCGATCGCCTTGGCGAAAGCCATGGTGTTGCCGGTGCCGCCGAGGTCCGGCGTCACGCCGTCCTTGGCTTCGAGCGTGGCGACGATCGCCTTGCGCAGGCGCTCGGCCTGCTCCGGCAGCGCCAGATGGTCGAGCATCTGCGCGGCAGCGAGCAGCAGCGCGCAGGGGTTGGCGACGCCCTTGCCGGCGATGTCCGGCGCCGAGCCGTGCACGGCTTCGAAGATCGCCGCGTCCGTGCCGATGTTCGCGCCCGGGGCCAGACCCAGACCGCCGACGAGACCGGCGCACAGGTCGGAAATGATGTCGCCGAACAGGTTCGTCGTCACGATGATGTCGAACTGCTCGGGACGCATCACCAGCTGCATGCAGGTGTTGTCGACGATCATCTCGTTGGCTTCGATGTCCGGATACTCGGCGGCCACTTCGCGCGCGACCTTCAGGAACAGGCCCGAGGTGCTCTTGAGGATGTTGGCCTTGTGGACGATCGTGACCTTCTTGCGACCGGTCTTGCGCGCCAGCTCGAACGCGTAGCGCACGATGCGGTCCGAACCCTTGCGGGTGATGCGCGTGATCGACACCGCGGTCTCGCCGTCGGCCGAGGTTTCCTGGCCTTCGCTGATGTACGAACCTTCGGTGTTCTCACGGATCGTGATGAGATTCACGCCATCGGCGAAACGCGAGCGCGTATTCGGGAACGAGGTCGCCGGACGCACGTTGGCGTAGAGGTCGAACTGGCGACGCAGTTCGACGTTGATCGAGCTGAAGCCGCCACCGACCGGCGTGGTCAGCGGGCTCTTGAGCGCGATCTTGTTGCGGCGGATCGATTCGAGCGTCGCGGCCGGCAGCAGTTCGCCGTGCTTTTCGAGCGCCATCAGGCCCGCGTCCGCGTCTTCGTAGGTGAGGCCGAGCTGCATCGCGTCGAGCACGTGCAGCGTCGCGTCCATGATCTCCGGGCCGATGCCGTCGCCGCGGATGACCGTAATCGTGTGCGTCATGTGGGGTGGGATTCCGTGCGCAGGGACGACGCGCAATGCGCGACGTCGGGTGAAGGGGAAACCCGCCCATTATGCCCGAGGCGCCCGCCCCGACCCAAACGCAGGCACACCGGAGCGCGATCGCGGCATCGTGAGCGACGCATCCGGCGCGCCTCGCAGACGCACTCAGTCGTGCGTGTGGGCTGCCGGAGTACCGGCGTCACCCTGCTCCAGTCGATCGAGGAAATCGACCGCGCGACGCATGTGCGGGATCACGATGCTGCCGCCGACGACGAGGCCCACGGAGAAGGTTTCGAACAGCTCCTCGCGCGTCGCGCCGGCGTCCTTGCACTGCGCCACGTGATAGCTGATGCAGTCGTCGCAACGCAGCACCATCGACGCGACCAGACCGAGCAGTTCCTTGGTCTTGAGATCGAGCGCGCCGGCCTGGTAGGTCTGCGTGTCGAGCGCGAAGAAACGGCGCACGACCTGGTTGGGCTCGGCCAGAATGCGCTCGTTCATGCGCTTGCGGTATGCGCTGAACTCGGCGACGCGGTCGTTCTCGCTCTCGCCGCTCATGCGCCCGCGCCCTGGATCAGCGGCAGGAATCCGCCCTTGCGGTGCAGCGCCATCATGTCGTCGTAGCCACCCACATGGGTCTCGCCGACGAAGATCTGCGGCACGCTGGTGCGACGCGCGAGCGCGACCATGCGTTCGCGCTCGGCGACGTCGAGATCGATGCGGACCTCACGCCAGTCCAGACCCTGACTCTTGAGGAAGGTCTTGGCGGCGACGCAGTAGCCGCAGATCGCACTGGTGTACATCACGATCTCCGGCGCGGCGCCGGACGATGCGGAAGTGGGGGAATCGAGGGTCACGGCAGTCTCCGGAAACTTGTCGGGCGATTGTCGGTCAGATGGGGGTGCGGCGCCGTGTTTTCCATGCGACGCCGCGCACCGCCGCCTTAACATGGCATTCATGCCCTCCGCGCATGCCACCGGCATGCTGCACCTTCGCCGCCTGACCCGAACGAGCCGATGCGCCGAACCCAGACGCCCCACCGCCCTGCCCGCTTCGCCCTGCTGCCGCCGATCACGGCACTGGTGCTGGCGACGGCCGCGGTGTGCGCGCCAGCGCAGGACACGCGCTTGCCGGATATCGGTTCGTCCGCCGGCAACGTGCTCAGTCCTGGGAAGCAATCCGAATACGGCCAGATGCTGCTGGCGCAGCTGCGTCACTACAACTACGTGCTGGAAGATCCGCTGGTCGATGGCTGGCTGCGCGGCACCGGCAATCGCCTCGCCTCGTCGAGCGACCAGCCGCAGCAACCTTTCACGTTCTTCATGATGCGCGACCGCAGCATCAACGCATTCGCGACGTTGGGCGGCTACATCGGCATGAACGCCGGCCTGGTACTCGCGGCCGAGACCGAGGACGAAGTCGCCGCAGTGCTTGCGCATGAGGTCGCGCACGTCACCCAGTCCCACGTGCTGCGCGGCGTCGAGCGCGCGCAACGCGACCAGATGCCGATGCTGCTGGCGATGCTCGGCGCGATCGCGGTCGCCTCGCAGAGCGGCAGCAATTCCTCCGATGATGCCGCGATGGCGGTCATCGCCGGCGCGCAGGGCCTCGCGATACAGCGGCAGATCGACTACACACGTTCGAACGAATCCGAAGCCGACCGGCTCGGCATCCGCACGCTGTCGCGCGCCGGTTACGACCCCGAAAGCATGGCCTCGATGTTCGAGCGCATGCAGGCGGTGTCGCGCACCAACCAGGGTGGCGATCGCGAGCGGGTGCCCGATTACCTGCGCACGCACCCGGTCACCACCACGCGCATCAGCGAGGCGCGCGACCGCGCCGAACGCATGGACCGCGACACCGTGCAGGTGACCACGTCGACACCGGAAGGCACACGTACCGAACGCGTGCCGGTGAGCCCCGGCGCCGAGGCGCCTGCGCGTGGATTCGGCAATCCGATGTTGCCGGTGGATCTGCGTCTGCCGGCGAATGCGCTGTCGGGTATCGACGGCACGGCATTCGGCTGGGCCCGCGAACGTCTGCGGGTGCTCAGCGCCAACACGCCCGCGCAGGCGGTGCGCGAGTACGAGGCGATGCGCCGCAACGGCAGGTTGACCGATGCGCAGCGCTACGGCCTCGCCGTCGCCCGCCAGCGGCTCAATGAACTCGACGCCGCGGGCAAGACCTTTGGCGAACTGCTGGCCGAATATCCGGGCGATGTCTGGCTGACGCTGGGCGTGGCCGAGACCGACGCGCGCGCCGGCCGGATCGCAGCCGCCGACCAGCGCTTCGAGACCCTGATCGACCGCATGCCGCGCCATCCGGCGGTGGTGCTGACCTATGCCGCCGCACTGGCCGAGCGCAATACGCCCGAAGCCGGGCTGCGCGCGCAGGCGATCCTGCGGCCGCTGCTGAATTCCTCCGGCGGCGATCCGGCGTTCCAGCGCGCCCTTGCCCGGGCCAGCGAGACGGCTGGCGATCCGGTCCGCGCCGGCGAGGCCTGGGCGGAAGCGGCGGTGCTCGGCGGCCGGCCGGAGCAGGCGCTGATCCAGCTCAATACGCTGAAGAAGCGCGAGGATCTGGACTATTACGCGCGCACCCGCATCGACGCGCGGATCGCGTCGATCACCCCCACGGTGCTGGAGCTGCGGCGCCAGGGCATCCGGGATGAGGATCTGCGGCGACGTTGAGTCGAGGGCTGTGCAGCGTTCGGCACGACTGATTCACGGCCTGCCCTCACCCGACGCGGAATGCGCATTGGTCCCGGATCAGATTCGGGGCTCTCTCCCGGAAGGAAAGGTGCTCGCGTGCCGCGACGTCTGCTGACCGCGCCTCATGACACCGGGCCGCGCCTGTCGCCAAACCGTCACAAAACTGTCGTGTAATGGCGCCATCCCACCGGCGCTATGGACCGATCCATGCAGAAACGCATCCTCATCGTCGATGACGAA